>JAFBAG010000106.1 GCA_019247925.1 Pseudolabrys sp. | reverse complement strand
GCCGCCAATGCCAAAGGCAAGTTCGAGGCGACGTTTATGGTGTCAGCCTTGACTGGCGACGGCGTCGCCGACCTCAAGCGCTGGCTGGCGGACATTGTGCCTCCGGGGCCTTGGCTTTATCCGCCGGATCAAATGTCGGACGCGCCGATGCGCCAGCTCGCGGCCGAGATTACTCGTGAAAAGCTCTACGAGCGGCTCCATCAGGAATTGCCGTATCAATCGACAGTCGAGACACAAGCCTGGAAGGAGCTTCGCGGCGGCGCCATCCGTATCGAACAGACGATTTACGTCGAACGCGAAAGCCAGCGCAAAATCGTGCTGGGGAAGGGCGGCCAAACCATCAAGGCCATCGGTGAAGCCGCCCGCAAGGAAATCGCCGAGATCGTCGAGGGCAAGGTCGATCTTTTCCTTCATGTCGCGGTGCGCGAGGGCTGGGGCGACGATCCCGAACGCTATCGCGCCATGGGGCTCGAATTCCCCAAAGACTGACGCTTCCGCGATTCGGCGGCTTGGAGTAGACAGCTTTCATGCAATGGACCGATGACGGCATCGTGCTTGGCGTGAAGCGTCACGGCGAGTCGAGTGCAATCGCCGAATTGCTCACCCGCGATCATGGCCGTCATCTTGGGCTGGTGCGCGGGGGCTTCGGCTCGCGGCTCAAGCCGTTGCTTCAGGCCGGCAACAGCGTGCATGCCACCTGGCGCGCGCGGCTCGACGAGCATCTCGGCCATTACACGATCGAGCCGCTCACCGTGCGCACTGCTGCGGTATTTGCCGCGCCCCACGCCGTATTCGGCGTTACGCATCTCGCCGCCTTGACGCGGCTGTTGCCGGAGCGCGACCCGCATCCCGGTCTTTATCGCGAACTCGAAGCCATTCTAGACGATCTCGATGACGTCATGCGTGTCGCTCCCCGTGTCGCGCGCTACGAACTGGAGTTGCTCGGAGAACTGGGCTTTGGGCTTGACCTCGGAAGTTGCGCCTCGACCGGCTCAACGCTGGATCTGACATATGTCTCCCCGAAGTCCGGCCGCGCGGTGTCGCGCGACGCTGGAGCGCCGTGGCGCGATGCACTGTTTCGGCTGCCGGCGTTCTTGTGTGCTGATGATGCTGTACCCAACGAAACCGATGTTGAGGACGCCTTCGCGATAACCGGGTTTTTCATCACCCGGCATGTGCTCGAGCCGCGGGGGTTGTCTTTGCCGGACGCCCGCGCCCATTTCATTGCGGCGATCACGCGGGCCGGTATCCGCGTCGCATAAAAAACCGGCCCTTGCGGGCCGGTTTTCGTTTCGCATCCGCTGAAGAATTACCAGCGGCGATAGCGATAATAACCGCGGCCGCGCCAACGCGGACCACCGGTCCAGTAGCAGCTCCGGCGCCAGCCGCAGCCGTAAGGACCGCAACGCCAGGCGCGACGGCATACATAGGCCACGTCCTGGGCGAGGTTGGTGTCGTCGATTGCCGCCTCGATCGCCGCCGGCGTCGAGAACGTCATCGCTTGGGCAGTGCCCGGCGCGAACGCACCGGCAGCAAGCACGGTGAGAGTCGCAGTCAGGGCCAGAATTGTTCGGCGCATTGTTTCCTCCGGTTAGGGCCTTGCAAAATGCAGATTACTCCGCATTCAGAACGCGAGATATGTCGCCCGGTTGCAGAAGGTAGCGATTTAATTTGGAAGAACTGATGGCCGGGCCGTTCATCGCTTGTTCATCGCCGGAACAGCGGTTAGTCAGGCTCCCATGGGCAAGAGGCTGATTCCCCCCGAGCCATCGGACGTTCAGGAGATTGCGATGCGGGAGGCGCTCGAAGAGCGCTACCTCGCATACGCCCTGTCCACCATCATGAATCGTGCGTTACCGGACGCGCGCGACGGCCTCAAACCCGTCCACCGGCGCATCCTGCACGTGATGCGCCAGCTCCGGCTAGACCCGGGCGCGGCGTTCAAGAAATCGGCCAAGGTGGTTGGCGACGTCATGGGCAACTTCCATCCCCATGGCGACCAGGCGATTTATGATGCGCTCGTTCGCCTCGCGCAGGATTTTGCGCAACGTTACCCGCTGGTCGATGGCCAGGGCAATTTCGGCAATATCGACGGCGATAACCCCGCCGCGATGCGCTACACCGAATCGCGGCTGACCGAGGTCGCCCGGCTTCTCATCGATGGCATCGACGAGGACGCGGTCGATCTGCGGCCGAGCTATGACGGCAGCCACGACGAGCCCGTCGTGTTGCCGGCGGCCTTTCCCAATCTGCTGGCCAACGGCTCGCAAGGCATCGCCGTTGGCATGGCGACGTCGATCCCGCCTCACAACGCCGCTGAACTCTGCGACGCCGCGCTGCATCTCATTGATAATCCGGGCGCGAAAAGCCGTGCGCTGCTGAAATTCGTTAAAGGGCCTGACTTCCCGACTGGCGGCGTTGTCGTCGATTCAAAATCGGCCATCGCCGAGGCTTATACGACAGGGCGCGGCTCGTTCCGGGTGCGCGCTGTCTGGGAGAAAGAAGAGGGCAGTCGCGGCGCCTACCAGATCGTCATCACAGAAATTCCGTGGCTGGTGCCGAAGTCGCGGCTTGTCGAAAAGATCGCCGAACTCATCAACGACAAGAAGCTGCCGCTGGTCGCCGACGTGCGCGACGAGTCGGCCGAGGATGTGCGGCTCATCATCGAGCCGCGGGCGCGCACTGTCGATCCTGAGCTGATGATGGAATCGCTCTTCAAGCTCACCGAGCTCGAGAGCCGTATCAATCTGAACATGAATGTACTGGTGAAGGGCCGCATCCCCAAGGTGCTGGGCCTCGCCGAAGCCTTGCGCGAGTGGCTGGATCACCGCCGCGATGTGTTGTTGCGCCGCTCCAAATTCCGTCTCGGGGAGATCGAGCATCGTCTGGAAGTGCTGGGCGGCCTGCTCGTTGCTTATCTCAACCTCGACAAGGTCATCAAGATCATCCGCCGCGAGGATGAGCCCAAGCCCGTCCTCAAAAAGACCTTCAAGCTCAGCGACGTGCAGGCCGACGCCATCTTGAACATGCGGCTGCGCAATCTGCGCAAGCTCGAGGAGATGGAGATCAAGGCCGAAGACAAGGCGCTGCGGAGCGAGCGCGCCGCGCTCAAGGCCCTGATCGGCTCGACCAAGCAACAATGGAAAAAGATCAGCGACGAGATCAAGGACATCCGCGAAAAATTCAGCGGGAAGACCGCGCTCGGTAAGCGCCGCACAGGCTTCGGGGAGGCGCCGGAGCACGATGAGGCGGCGATCGAAGAAGCTATGGTCGTGCGCGAGCCTGTGACCGTTGTCGTTTCGGAAAAAGGCTGGATCCGCGCCCTGCGCGGCCACGTCAATGATCTCTCCGGCGTGGCTTTCAAAGCGGGCGATGCACTGGGCATCGCCTTCAAGACCGAGTCGACCGCCAAAGTGCTGGCCTTTGCGAGCAACGGAAAGTTTTACACCTTGGAGGCTTCCAAGCTGCCGGGCGGCCGTGGTTTCGGCGAGCCGATCCGGTTGTTCATAGACATGGAGCAGGACGCTGAAGTCGTCGCCGCGTTTGCCTATCAGGGCGGGCGCAAATTCCTCGTCGCCAGCAAACAAGGTAACGGATTCATTGTTGCCGAGGATGAAGTCCTCGCAACCACCCGCAAAGGCAAGCAGGTTCTCAATCTCAAACAGGACGCTGCGCGTGCGATAACGCCCGTCGCGGGCGACCAGATCGCCACGATCGGCGAAAATCGCAAGATGCTCATATTCCCGCTGAGTGAGGTGCCGGAAATGGCCCGCGGCCGCGGCGTGCGGCTGCAGCGCTATAAAGAAAAGGGCCTGTCGGACATAACAACGTTCAACGCCGGCGAAGGCCTCACCTGGAGCGACGCGGCGGATCGCAACTTCACCATGACGATGAAGGAACTCAAGGATTGGGTCGGCAAGCGCGCGGATGCCGGACGCATTGCACCGAAGGGTTTCCCGAAAACGAACAAGTTCGCGGCGCCGAACGGGGGCGGGAAAGCCTCCGAATAGCTAGCTCGCGACGAAAAGTACGGAGCATTCCGCGTCGGCCAGAAGCGCCGTCGCCGTGTCGCCGAAATATAGCTTTTCACCGGGGCGCCGGCCGACGCCCAAGACCACCAAGTTGTGCTTGCGGCGCTGGGCCTGTTTGAGGATGGCTCCCGCCGCAGCATTGTCGGCAAGGACCGCGGTGCGGATGCTCAAATTGTAGCCTTCGGCGATCGCGACGATGTCTTTGAGGATCGCCTCTTCATGCCGGCGGCTGCGAATCGCGCGGCCGAGCTTGCCGCGGGTTCGCGGCCGATGCGCGACGTAAAGAACCGTCAGGGGCGCTTTATTGGTGCGTGCGAGGGTAATGGCGACTTCGGCGGCGCGCCGCGCAGGCTCGGTGCCATTGACGGGCACGAGGATGCTGAGCGCGGCGTCCGGTTTCTCGACGAGATCGCCCCGCGCCGCGGTGATTGCCAGAGGGCCGCTGAAGCCCTGCGCCAAGGTGGTCACGCCTGAATGGAATTCCTGACCACGCGTGGAAGTTTTCTCCAGGCCGATGACCATCAAGTCGTAGCCTTTTGCGGCTTCCTCAGCGACGAAGTCCGAATCCGGACGGTGGCGCACAACCGTCGTGACTTCGACGGGCAGATCCACTTTTTCGTCGGCTTTCTTCTGTTCCTGAATCTGTTCGGCAGTTTCCTTGACGGCTTCACCTGCATTTTCAGCACGGGCCTTTTCTTCCTCGGAGGCCTTCTCTTCCTTTTCGCCTTTTTTCGCCTTGTCCTTGCTCTTCTTCAGCGCCACTTTTTTGTCTTCGGATTTTTTTTCTTCGGTCTTTGTCGCCGCAGCGCGGGAATCCGGCCGGTGCGTTTCCCCGATACGCTCGGCAATTTCTTCGACGGTCTCATTAGTTTTTTCTTCGGTTGTTTTGCCTGCGGCCTTCTCCTCCTCGGCCTTGGCCGCCGCTTCACTGATATGCATCACGGTCGTCGGCATGTTGTGGCTGCCCGCCAGGATGCCAGCAAGGCGCGAGGCGAATTTTCCATTCGGACTGTCGTCGACGGCAATCAGCAGGCGCTCCAAATTCGGCAGCCAGCCTTTCTCTTCGAGCTCCTCGCGCTCCAGCCGCTGCTTTTCTTCTTTGCGCATGGGGATGCGTGCTAGCGCCCACCGTAACGTGGGAGGCATCGCCGTCGTCGTAATGACCGCCATGGCAACGATCATCGTGAACAGGTTTTGGCTGAGCGCACCCATCGACAGGCCGACCGTCGCGATGATGACTTCGGTCGAACCGCGGGCGTTCATGCCGAAAGCGAGCGCGAGCCCTTCGCGCTTGGTCAATCCGCCGAGCTCCGCGCCGGCGAATGCGCCGCCGAACTTGCCGACGCTGGCGATGGCGATCAGCCCTACCGTGAGGAGTAGAATGTGAGGGTCCGCGAGAATCGTGAGATCCGCGGAGAGGCCGGCAATACCGAAAAAGATCGGTGCAAAAAACGCAGTGATGATGCCGCGCAATTGCTCGTCGATGTGACGGGTCAGGATCGGGGATTCGCCGACCAGGATGCCTGCGACGAAGGCGCCAAGCACTGTGTGGACGCCGATCGTGTGCGTGATCAGCGCCATGACGCCCATGATCACGAGAATCGCGGTGATGACGGCAAATTCGCTGACGAAATTATCGTTGACCCAGCGGATGATAAAAAACACGACGCGCCGGCCGAGCGTAAGGCTTACGCCCATGAAAATGATCGTACCGATCACGCTTTGGGCCAGCGAGGCTTTGTCGACAGACCCGTGCAGCGCCATCGAGAAGATGATCGAAACGATGATCCAGCCGATGCTGTCGTCGATAATCGCGGAGGCCAGAATGACCTGGCCGACGACACGGCGCATGAAATTCATTTCGCGAACGACCATCGCCACGATTTTCACCGAAGCGATCGATAGCGCGGTGCCGAGGAACAGCGACGTGATCAATCGCTTCTGAGGATCCGGCAACATCGCGTCCGGCAGCATTTCGCCGAGCGCAACACCACAGGCGAAAGGCACGATGATCCCGAAGACCGATGCCATGACAGAGGCGCGGCCGGTCTGGCGCACCAGGCGCAGATCGGTCTCCATCCCTGTCAGCAACAACAGCAGCAGAATGCCGAACTGGGAGAGGGCGTCGATCATCGCCTTCTGCTCGGGGGTGCGCGGGAAAAGCGCGTGCTGCACGTCGGGCAAAAGCAGGCCGAAAAACGAGGGACCAAGCAGCAGGCCGGCAATGAGCTGGCCCATCACCGCAGGCTGGCGCATGCGCAACATCGCCTCGCCGAGCAACCGGCCGACGATCATCAAAACCAGAATTTGACCGATAAAGACGACCTCGGACGGCCCTTTATGGGCGCCCGCCGGCTCCGCCGCCGCGGCGACAGTGGAGAGCAGCGGCAGCAACGCGGCTCCGCAATAGAAGCGTCGAATCATGATGTGCCCACCCGGCCCCCAAGAGACGACTTAACCGCAGCCCGTCCAATGGGTTCCCGAAACTGCAATTGCAAACTATTCGCAACTAGCCTAAAATCCGCGGATCGGGCGGCGATCAGCAGGGGATGAGCATGGCGACGATTGGCACAACGCCGCGATCAGGTTGGCGGCGAGAGCGCGGCCGGCCTGCACTCGCCGAGGTGTTCGGCTCGATCGCGACGCGGCCGAGCGGCTCGCTCTGGCGAAAACTGACGGCCTTTCTCGGCCCGGGATATCTGGTTGCGGTCGGCTATATGGACCCCGGCAACTGGGCAACCTCGCTCGCCGGCGGCTCCAAGTTTGGCTACGCGCTCCTGACCGTCGCGCTGCTGTCCAATCTGATGGCGATCCTGCTGCAGGCCCTGTGCGCGCGGCTCGGCATTGGCGCCGGCCGCGATCTCGCCCAGGCATGCCGCGACGCGTTTCCGCGCCCCGTCGCTTATCCGCTGTGGCTCATGGCGGAAATCGCGATCTGCGCCACGGATCTCGCCGAGGTGATCGGTACCGCGATCGGGCTCAACTTGCTGTTCGGCATCCCGCTCGAAATCGGCGTGGTGATCACCGCGTTCGACGTGTTCATCATCCTGTGGTTGCAAAACATCGGCTTTCGCTGGATCGAAGCCTTTGTGGTCACCCTGCTCGGGGTCATTGCGGCGTGTTTTGCCATTCAGATCGCGATGGCCGATCCAGACTGGGGTGCTGTGATCCGCGGCTTCGCGCCGACCACGAGCGTCGTCACCAATCCCGACATGCTCTATCTCGCGCTCGGCATCCTTGGTGCGACTGTCATGCCGCACAATCTCTATTTGCACTCGGGAGTCGTTCAAACGCGGCGTTTCGGCGACAGTGTGGGTGCCAAGCGCGAAGCGATCAAACTGGCGACAATCGACTCCACCATTGCATTGACCTTCGCCCTGTCGATCAATGCCTCCATCCTCATCCTGGCCGCCGCGACATTCAACAAAGCCGGCAAGACCGACGTCGCGGAATTGGATCAAGCGCATTCATTTCTCGCGCCGCTGCTTGGCTCCGCATTCGCGCCGACTTTGTTTGGCATCGCGCTTTTATGCTGCGGGCTCAATTCGACCGTGACGGCGACTCTGTCCGGTCAGATCGTGATGGAAGGCTTTCTGGATATCCGGTTGCCGCCCTGGGCGCGGCGCCTGGTGACGCGCGCGATCGCCATTGTCCCCGCGATCATTGTCACGCTCTGGTACGGCGAAAAGGGCACCGCCCAGCTTCTCATCCTCAGCCAAGTCATTCTCAGCCTGCAATTGCCCTTCGCGATCGTGCCGCTGGTGTTTTTTACCGCTGACCGGCGCAAGCTCGGCGAACTGATCGCGCCCCGCTGGGTGACAGCGCTGGCGGTGCTAACCGCGCTGATCGTTATCGCGCTGAATATCAAGCTGCTCTACGACGCCGCCACTGGAGGCTAGGCCGGAACGCGGATCCAGCCCGCCGGCATCAGCCGCTCCTGCGGCTGAAAGCGGCCCTTGTAGTGCATCTTGCGCGAGCCGGGGACCCAATAGCCGAGATAAACGTAAGCAAGACCCATCTGCTTCGCGCGCGCGATGTGATCGAGAATCATCAGCGTACCAAGCGACCGGGTGCCGGCATCCGGATCGAAGAACGAGTAAACCATCGAGAGACCGTCGCTCAGCACGTCGGTCAAGGCGACCGCCAGCAGGTCGCCTTGGCCGCGCCCGGTGAAACGCGTATCCGGGCCGCGCAGCCGGTACTCGATTAGCCCCGTCTCGACATGGCTGTCTTCGATCATCATCGCATAATCGAGTACCGACATGTCCGCCATGCCGCCGTCGTGGTGGCGCGCGTCGAGATAGGCCCGAAACACCGAATATTGTTCGGAAGTCGGCGCGGGCGTGCGCATGTCGCCGACGACGTCGGCGTTGCGCTCGGCGATGCGCCGCATCCCGCGCGACGGCACGAATTCATCGGCGATGACCCGCACCGAAACACAGGCCCGGCAGGTCTCGCAGGCCGGGCGGTAGGCGATGGACTGGCTGCGGCGAAAGCCGCCGTGCGTCAGGACATCGTTGAGCTCTCCCGCGCGCTCACCGACAAGATGGGTGAAAACCTTGCGCTCTTCCTGCCCCGGCAAATAAGGGCAGGGCGACGGCGCGGTCAGATAAAATTGCGGGGTGTCGCGGGAGTGTTGAGTCACGGGCTGGTTATTGGCTCGACTTAGGCCGGTTGCACCTGCGTGGGCCGCAGCATCTGCGCGCGCTCCGCGTTGTTGATGATGATGGTGCCCAGCAGCATATCGTGAAGCAGCCGCCGTCTGCGGTTGAAGAAGCAGACCAGTAAAACGAACGGCGTGAAAAACGACACCGTGAACCAGAATGCGATGGCGTGAACCGCGCCGAGCACGAAGTAACCCGGCGCGCCGTACCAGGTTCGCAACTCCAGATCCATCACCCGCATGCCGACCGTTGCCGAGCGCGGGCCGCCCAGAGTGAAACCGAAATAGCAGATCGCCCAGATCACCGAGGCCGGCGACAGAAGCCAATACAGCGCCCAGCCAAGCCCCAGGGTGACGATGCCAAAAGCGAAGATGAACATCGCGGCGCCGACGAGCGGCAGCGCGATGACAATAAAGTCGATCAGGAAGGCGACCACGCGGCGCGCCAGAACACCCTCGAAGAGCTCGGGTTGCCGGGTCGGGTCGTAGGCGTGGGGCTTAACATCAATCGGCACAGCATATCTCCTGCGCACAAGATGGAGATTAGTCGATTCCCCCGCAAGATGGGTAGATCGTGGCCTCCCGCTGCGGCAAGCTGGCCGCGCTAACGGGAAGGATAGGCGTGAGCGTCAAGCCGGAGGACATTCAGGCGGCACGGCAGCGCATTGCCGGGCAGGTCGTGCGCACGCCGATGCTGGCCGCGCCGCGCCTGTCGGCGCTTACCGGTGCGCAAGTTTTCGTCAAATACGAAAATTTGCAGGTGACCAATTCATTCAAGGATCGCGGCGCTCTGGTCAAGCTCACTTCGCTCAGCGCCGAAGAGCGCGGCCGCGGTATCGTCGCCATGTCGGCTGGCAATCACGCCCAGGCCGTTGCCTACCATGCGGCACGCCTGAAAATTCCCGCGACCATCGTCATGCCCGTGACTACGCCGTTCGTCAAAGTCGCAGCCACGCGATCGCACGGCGCCGAGGTCGTTTTGCACGGCGAGACCGTGGCCGACGCCCAAGAGGCTTGCGAGCGGCTGCAGCGCGAGCGCAAGTTGACCTTGGTTCATCCTTACGATGATCCGCATATCATCGCCGGGCAGGGCACAATCGTTTTCGAAATGCTCGAGGACGAGCCTGATCTCGACACGCTGGTGATACCCATCGGCGGAGGCGGGCTGATTGCGGGCAACGCGATCGCGGCCCGGTCTGTCAAAAGCAATATCAATATTATCGGCGCGGAGGCATCGCTTTATCCTTCGATGTGGAACGCGGTGCGCGGCGACAAAAAGCCGATCGGTGGCGCCACGTTGGCCGAAGGCATAGCGGTCAAGAATGTCGGCGCGCTCACATTGCCGATCGTGCGCGAATTCGTCTCCGATATTGTCCTGGTTGACGAGAGTCACCTCGAACGCGCCGTTAATTTCTATCTTACGGTGCAGAAGACGATGGCCGAGGGCGCCGGCGCGGCCGGCTTGGCCGCGATGCTCGCACAGCCGGAACGCTTTAAGGCTCGCAAGGTCGGATTGATCCTGTGCGGAGGGAATATCGACCCGCGTATTCTGGCATCCGTCATGGTGCGCGAGCTCGAACGCGCCAACCAGATCGTATCGTTCCGCCTCACCATTCCGGATCGGCCGGGAGTCCTGGGTACGATTGCGACGCGCTTGGGCGGGCTCAACGCCAATATCCTCGAAGTCGCGCACAAGCGGCTGTTCCTCGACGTGCCTGCCAAAGGCGCCAAGCTGGACGTCACGATCGAAACGCGAGACGCCGCGCATGCTCAGGACATCATCGAAGCTTTGGCGGCCGATGGTTACGCGCCACAACGCATCGAGCCCGCTACCTCCTTGGAATAGCTGGCGGTTGGCCTGGAACGGGCAGGCGATCTACGCGTTTCCAGTCGAGCCGCTAAGCGCGGCATCCTCTCTGTTCAAGGTGGGCCATGGCCACGACGACTTATTTCCAAACCAATGATGCGGAAGTCCGTAAAGCCGCGGGCGTGAGCGACGCTTTGCTGACGGTCGGCCGCATCGTTATCGCGCTGATGTTCATCATGTCCGGAATTGAAAAATTCATGGGGCTCGACACCACAGCGCAAATGATCGCGTTTAAAGGCCTGCCGCAGCCCAGCTTGCTTGCTTTCGCGACGGCTGCATTAGAACTCGGTGGCGGCGTTATGATCGTGATCGGGTGGCAGACGCGCATCATGGCGCTGGCGCTCGCGATCTTCACGGCGATTGCGTCTTACTTCTTTCATGACTTCTGGAATATGCCGCAGGGCGCCGAGCACACGAACAACATGATTCATTTCATGAAGAACGTGTCGATCATCGGCGGCTTTTTGATGCTCGCGGCGGTCGGTGCCGGCCGGTTCTCGGTGGACGGCCCCTGCGTCGTCCACACCAAGGCGACCTAGCGGCTCTGCATCAGCCGCCAGACGCGTTCCGGCGTCGCCGGCATGTCGACATGGGTCACGCCGAATTCAGAAAGTGCGTTGACGATCGCATTGGTCACGGCGGGTAAGGCGCCGACACAGCCGGCTTCGCCCGCGCCCTTGGTGCCCAATGGATTGGTCTTGGTGGGCACCGGATTGCTCTCCATCTCAATGTCGGAGAGGTGATGCGCGCGCGGCATGGCGTAGTCCATGAACGACGCCGTCACGAGCTGGCCGCTTTGATCGAACTGGATGTCTTCCAGCAGGATTTGTCCCACACCTTGCGCGACGCCGCCGTGGATCTGCCCGTGCAAGAGGAGGGGGTTGAGCACGGTGCCGACATCGTCGACGACACTATAGCGCACGACTTGCGTCTCGCCGGTTTCGGCGTCGATTTCGACTTCGCAGATATGACAGCCATTCGGATAATTGTTGACCGGGGTCTTGTGGACCGACGTCGCGGCGAGCCCCGGCTCCATATTTGCAGGTATTTTTGCCGGTAGCTGCGAATCCGCGGCGATCTCTTTCCAGGTCAGGGTGCGGTTGCTTTTCGCCGCGGAAAAGACCCCATCGACAAATTTGATCTCGCCGATGTCGACCTGGAGTGCGTGCGCGGCAATCCCCTTCGCCTTTTCGATCACT
>JAFBAG010000132.1 GCA_019247925.1 Pseudolabrys sp. | reverse complement strand
CTCGTATTCGATAATTGCGGAGTCCCCGCCGAGAACATGCTTGGCAAGGAAGGCCAGGGCGTCAACGTGTTGATGTCGGGACTCGACTATGAGCGGGTCGTGCTCGCAGCCGGGCCGCTCGGCATCATGCAAGCCTGTCTCGATGTCGTGCTGCCCTACGTGCACGACCGCAAGCAGTTCGGCCAGCCGATCGGCTCGTTTCAGATCATGCAGGCCAAGATCGCCGACATGTATGTCACCATGAACGCCGCCAAATCCTATGTCTATTCGGTGGCACGGGCCTGCGATGCGGGCCGTACGACACGCGAGGATGCCGCGGGTGCGATCCTCTATGCCGCCGAGAACGCCACCAAACTCGCGCTCGACGCCATTCAGTGCCTTGGCGGCAATGGCTACATCAACGAGTTTCCGACGGGCCGTCTGCTGCGCGACGCGAAGCTTTACGAGATCGGCGCGGGCACCAGTGAAATCCGCCGCATGCTGATCGGCCGTGAACTGTTCGAGAAAACCACCTAGCTCTCGTTAACTTTTCGAATTGTCGAATCAGCTAGGGCAATGGCCGACGACAAAGGGCGGCCACGATGCGGGTGCGGCTGAAAGCGGATGGGCGGATCGTCGAAATTCTCGACGATGGCAGCGAGGCGACCGTCGATACCAGCGATCCGGCGCGCTTCGTGCGTCAGGTGCGCGCACGCTGCGGGCTGACGCAAGCCGCATTCGCAGCGCAGATCGAAGTCCCGATCGAAACCATCCGTAACTGGGAACAAGGCAAGCGTGCGCCACGCGGGCCAGCCCGCGCCTTGCTCAAATTGATCGATCAGGCGCCCGACGTTGCCTTCGCCACGTTGGGCAAAAAACGCGCGAGCTAAGCGGCTACGCTTTTTGCGGCCGGCAGTCGCGCCCAGCGCATCATCAAGAACATCACCAGCAAGGTGGCGATGTAGACGACGAGCTGCAACTCCGTCGGCCGCTCGGTGTAGCCGACTAGAATGTGCAATAGTCGGCCGGTGAGGCTGTCTTCTGCCAGCAGCCACGAAGAATCCCAGGCGGTCGTGCCGAGCACCGCGAAATAGCCGGCGTTGTTTATGAACTGGATTGATTGCGCGGCCATGCCGGCGGCGAGCAGCGCAATCATCCAGCTGGTGACCGCGAAAATATGACGGGAAGGAATAGACAGCAGTCCGAAATAGGTCAGGGCGCTGAACGCGGCACCGCAAAGAACCCCGAGCAGGCCGCCCGCAAAAGTCGAGGCTCCGGACGAGCCGGACGCAACGATGCCGTAAAGAAACAGGACGACTTCCGCTCCCTCCCGTAACACCGCGAGACCGATCACGATCGCCAACGCAGCCAAGGGGCGCGTGCCTGTAGACACTGCAGTTCCGACCTGACGCATTTCAGCGGCCATCTCGCGCCCATGCCGCGCCATCCAGGCGTTGTGCCAAATCAACATCAACACTGCGAGACCAAGGACGAGCGCGTTGAATAGTTCTTGGCCGGAGCCGCCGAACGCGTCTGAAATGACGCCAGCGAACAGGGCCACGACGGCGGAGCCCAGCACGCCTGCTGTAATTCCGATCGTCACCATGCGGCTTCGTCCGGCAACGCCACGCGTGGCAGCCATGACGATGCCGATGATCAGACCGGCCTCGATAACCTCACGAAAAACGATCAGCAGGGCGCCAATCATTGCCTACTCGACTACGACAACGCCTTGCGCGGTGGCTTCGTTAAATTCGCCGAAGAACTTGTAGCGGCCGGGTTTAAGCGGGCCGATGCGCACGGTTGCCTTGGAATTGCCCTTGATGACCTTCTCGACCTTCATGCTCTTGCTCTCGAACTCTTCCGGCGTCGGATCGTCGTTGACCACCGTCAGGACCACGCCTTTATTCGCCGGCACCTTGACTTCGCTCGGCGTGAAGCGGTGATCCTTGATAGTGATGACAATAGCGTCGTCGGCGAAAGACGAGGCGGGCAGGAAGGCCAGGCCCAACGCCAGGACGAAAAACTGAAGCGCACGCATTGTGACCTCTTGGTTGTTGAGGACACAAAGCGACAATTCTCCGAACATGCAAGAGTTGCGTTTTACTCTTGAAACGTTCCAATGTAGTCGCTCACTCGTCGCCCCGTATTGCGGCGTGGAGCGGCAAAATTCATCATCGCGAACGATCATTCGCAGGAGCAATGCATGCAATTCGTCGAGGCCAATGGCGCCCGTATCCCTCAAGTCGGTCTCGGCACGATGACCCTCAAGGATGATATCTGCGTCCAGGCGGTGAAGACCGCGCTCGAAATGGGTTACCGCCACCTCGATACGGCGAAATTCTACGAGAATGAAAAAGCGGTCGGCGAGGGGCTGCGCGCTTCTTCCGTGAAGCGCGAAGACGTCTTCGTCACCACGAAGATCCGGCACCTCGATCTCAAGCCGGACGATTTCGCCCGCGCGCTTGACGAGCAACTCAAAGCCCTTGGTCTTTCACAAGTCGACTTGCTGCTGATCCATTGGAACAACAAGGATCTTCCGCTCAAGGACAGCATTGCGGCGCTCTGCAAAGCCAAGAAAGACGGCAAGACCAAACATATCGGGGTCGCAAACTTCACGGTGGCGATGCTGGAAGAGGCCGGGAAGCTCGCCACCGAGCCCTTGGTCTGTAACCAGATCGAGGTGCACCCGTTTATCAATCAGGACAAGGTCATCGCGGCGTCGAAAAAACTCGGCATGGCGGTCGTCGCCTATTGTCCCAATGTGCGCGGCAAGGCGAGCGACATCACGCCCCTGGAGCGCATCGGCCGCGCGCATGGAAAAAGCTGGGCGCAGGTCGCGCTCCGCTATCTGGTGCAGCAGGGGATGATCCCAATTCCGCGCACGGCCACGCCGGCGCACCTCAAGGAGAATATCGAGATCTTCGATTTTGAGCTGAGCGCCGCAGAAATGGCGGAGCTCAAGAAGCTCAACGCCGCGAATATGCGAGTCGTCAGCCCGGCCTGGGCGCCGGTGTGGGACACGCCTTGATGGACGTGGTGAAGGCGAATGGGGCGGCGATCCCGGTTGTCGGTCTCGGCACTTGGACGCTGCGCGGGCGCGAATGCACCGAGCTCGTCGAGGAAGCGGTGGCCGTCGGCTACCGGCATTTCGACACGGCGCAGATGTACGGCAATGAAGCGGAGGTCGCGGAAGCGGTGCGCCGAAGCGGCAAGCGCGCCGATATCTTCATCACGACCAAGATCCAGCCGGAAAATCTCGCGCCGCGCGACGTCGAGCGCACAGTCAAGGACAGCCTGAGCCGGATGAATCTCGATCACGTCGATCTGCTGCTGATCCATTGGCCAAACCCGCGCGTGGCGCTCGCCGACACGCTCGGCGCCATGGCGAAACTGAAACTGGCAGGCGCAACCTCGCATATCGGCGTCTCCAATTTCACCGTGGCGCTGATCGAAGAGGCGGTGAAAGTTTCGCCGGTCCCGATCGTCTGCAATCAGATCGAGTGCCATCCTTTCCTCGACCAGACGAAAGTCATCGAGGCTTGCGCAAAGCGCGGTATCGCGGTGGTGGCCTACAGTCCGATCGCTCGCGGCAACGCACCAGCCAATGCGCTGCTGGAGCGGATCGGCAAAGCACATGGCAAATCCGCGGCTCAGGTCTGCCTCCGTTGGCTCACCCAGCAGGGGATCGTTGTCATTCCACGCACCAGCAACAAAAGCCGCCTGAAGGAAAATCTGGATATTTCGGACTTCGCGCTTTCGGACGCCGAAATGAAGGAGATCGCGGGCTTGTCGCGCAGCAAGAAGCGCATCGTCGATTGGGCGTGGTCGCCGAAATGGGATTGAGGCGGTGACTGCAAAGCGCGCCCTTGTCCTGTTTTCCGGCGGGCAGGATTCCACCGTATGCCTTGGCTGGGCGCTGGAGCGCTTCGATGAAGTCGAAACCGTGGGCTTCGGTTATGGCCAGCGCCACGCCATCGAGCTTGAGATGCGGCCGGTGCTGCGCGCCAAGATGGCAGCATTAAAGCCAGCATGGCGGGCGCGTCTGGGGCAAGACAATGTCATCACGATCGACGCACTCGGCCAGATCTCCGATACCGCGCTGACCAGCGATCGGGAGATCGAAATGACCGCGAGTGGACTACCCTCGACCTTCGTTCCGGGCCGTAACCTTATCTTTCTTGGCTTTGCCGGAGCGCTCGCCTACCGCCGCGGCATCAGCGACCTCGTCGCGGGGATGTGCGAGACCGATTACTCCGGATATCCCGATTGTCGCGCCGCGGCCATCGCCGCAATGCGTGAAGCCCTGGTGCTTGGCATGGACCGGCCTCTCGATATTCACACGCCGCTCATGCAGATCGACAAGGCCGGCTGCTTTGCGATGGCGCAGGAGATCGGTGGACAGGCATTCCTTGATCTCGTCGTCGAGGACAGCCATAGCTGCTATCACGGGGAGCGCGGCGTCCGTCACGACTGGGGGTACGGCTGCGGCGAATGCCCCGCCTGCCGCCTGCGGGCGGACGGTTTCTCGAGATGGAAAAGCGAAGCGGCGCGAGAACACCCATGAACGACAGACGGCGCACCACCGAGGGCCTCATTTTCCTCGCGCTCTTTTGCCTGACCATTCCCGCGGCCAACTGGATGATCGGTCACGTCGGCAGCGTCTGTGTGCCCAATGGTCCCTGCCTCGTTCCGGTAGCGCCGGGGCTCCTGGCGCCGTCGGGCGTGCTGATGATCGGAGCCGCGCTTGTGCTGCGCGACCTCGTTCAGCGCCGGCTTGGCGTCGAGCTCGGCGTTGGTGCGGTCATAGCCGGAGCATTGTTGTCGGCAGCCGTCGCACCGGCGCAGCTTGTCGTCGCGTCCGCACTCGCCTTTCTCCTGTCGGAATTGGCGGATTTCGCCGTGTACACGCCGCTGGCGCGCCGGCGGCTGGTTCTTGCCGTCGTCGCATCGAGCATGGTCGGACTCGTCGTCGATTCAATCATTTTTCTGTCCTTGGCCTTCGGCTCGCTGGATTTCCTGGCGGGACAGATTGTCGGCAAGGCCTGGATGGTCCTGCTTTCAATCCCCTTCGTCGCTTATCTGCGCCGCCGGGATGAACGGCTGGGACTTACGTCCGCATAAAGGAGATATGTCATGGCGTCCGCCCTTGAAGCCCTCAAAAACGTCACCACCGGCACCATCACGACGATGCTTCTCAAAAAGGGCATCCGCCGTTGCTGGATGAGCGGCGCGATGCCGTTCGGCTTCCATGGCAAGCGCGTCGCCGGCCCGGCTTTCACGCTGCGTTTCGTGCCGGTGCGCGAGGACCTGGCGACTCCGGAAAGCTGGTCGAAGCCGATCTCGACCCGCGGCGCGATCGAGGACATGCCGGAAGGCTGCATCGTCGTCGCCGATGCTATGGGCGTGCCCACCGCGGGAATTTTCGGCGACATCCTGTGCATGCGCATGGTCAAACGCGGTGTCACCGCTTTGGTGACCGACGGCGTGATGCGCGACAAAGAGGGCATCCTGAAAACCGGAATGGCGATCTGGTGCGCCGGCGTCGCGGCGCCGGCCTCAGTCAATCAGCTGACTTTCGTCGGCTGGAACGAACCGATCGCGTGTGGCGGCTGCGCGATCTTTCCGGGCGATGTGATCGTCGCGGATGACGACGGCGCGGTAGTCATTCCGCAAGCGCTCGTTGATTTCGTCGCGCAGGAAGGCGCCGAGCACGAACTGCTCGAGAGTTGGCTCGTTCAGGAAGTGGAGAAGGGCGCCAAGCTTCCAGGCCTCTATCCGCCGAACGAAGACAACAAGAAACGCTACGAGGCCTGGAAGAAGTCGCGTTAACGACTCGACTCGGGCCGGAACGAAATGTCCGTCGTCAAGATTGTAAATGGGCGGTGACGCCCTCTAGTTTTGCGTAATGCGACGGGCGATTCGTCCCGGAGCCCTGTGCGCGTGAATTGGACCGCGTTGGACCACGACACGCGCCATTTCGGCGCCCGAGGACTGCCCGATGCGCCTGCCTTCTCTCCCTACGCCGTTGCGGCAAAGAGCGGCACAATTTGACACCGTGCTCGACCACGAATTCATGCGTGGCGAGCGGCTTGGCACAGCGCTGGCCGTGGCGCTCGGCGTCGTCGTCGTCGCCGGCTTTGCCCTGCTGATGGGCACAGTCTAGTCGCTTGAGCGGCTGGCGGCGGTCTGCCAAGCTCGCATTATGCCTCCGAAGATCACCACAAGTTACAAGACGCTCGTCGAAACCGCAGAGCGAGAAGTCGAAACGATTCCGACAGAGAAGGCGATCGCGCTCGCGGGCCGTGACGACACCGTTCTGGTCGATATCCGCGACATCCGCGAATTGCAGCGCGACGGCAAGGTGCCGGGCGCCTTCCATGCGCCGCGCGGCATGCTGGAGTTCTGGATCGATCCTGCGAGCCCGTACCACAAGCCGGTTTTCGCGCAGGATAAGAAATACGTGTTCTTCTGTGCCGGCGGTCTTCGCTCGGCGCTGGCGGCCAAGACGGCGCAGGACATGGGGCTTAAACCCGTCGCCCACATCGCCGGCGGATTCGGCGCCTGGAAAAAGGCCGGCGGTCCGGTGACCGCTCCGGAAGAGCCGCCGAAGAAATAGCCGCATTCTTCGCTTTCATTCGCGCGATCAAGAACATTCGCTTTTCCTCTCTCGCCGCACCTGCAAAGCTGCCTCGGAAGCGGGGAGTGCGCTGTGGGTCTGACACTTTACGTCGGCAATAAGAATTATTCGTCCTGGTCTTTCCGGCCCTGGATCGGGATGAAGGCGGCCGGCGTCGGTTTCGATGAGGTGGTGATCCCGCTTTACGCGCCTGGCAGTGCGGAAAAAATTCGCGCGCATTCACCGGCCGGCAAGGTGCCGATCCTCGAGGACGATGGCCGCGTAATCTGGGATTCGCTCGCAATCCTGGAATATGTCGCCGAGAAATATCCGGAGAAGGGATTGTGGCCTGCCGACCCAATCGCGCGGGCGCACGCCCGCTCAATCAGTGCCGAAATGCATTCGGGCTTTGCTCCGCTGCGAAATCAGTGTCCGATGAACATGCGCCGGCCAGCCAAGCCGATCACGTTGAGCGACGAAACGCGCGGCAACGTCGCGCGGATCGATACGTTATGGAGTGATTGTCTCAACCGCTATGGCGGGCCGTTCCTGTTTGGTGCCTTCGGCGTCGCGGATGCGATGTATGCCCCGGTCGTCTCGCGGTTCACGACCTATCTCGTCGGAGTTTCGCTGGCCGCGCGTTCCTACATGGATGCCGTGAAAGCCTTGCCGGCCTGGCAGGAGTGGGAAGCCGCCGCTTTGAAAGAGCCCTGGACGATTCCCCACGCCGAGGTCGACTGAGCGTCGGCCTAGGCCGCGAAAGCCCTTTTTGTTTATTCGGCGCTCTTTTGGCTGTGCGAAAACGCTTAGGTTTTTGGGCCCCGCACCAACCAAATGCCGTCTGCCGCGTTATCGAAGGCATTCATTCCAGGACGCGGATGACACAAAGCCTATTACGGCGGGGAGAAACTGTTTGGCGCCTTGAGCGCGCCAATCGCGCTGCCGTGCTGATCGACGCCGCTGCTTATTTCGGCGCCGTGCGCTCCGCCATGCTCAAGGCGCGCTCGCGCATTTTTATCCTGGGTTGGGACATCCACAGCCGCACACCATTGGTCGGTGAGAGCGGCAAGGCCGATGACGGCTATCCCGAGGCCTTCGGCGATTTCCTGTCGGCGCTGGTAAGCGAGCGGCGGCAGCTCAAGGTCTATGTGCTGCTGTGGGATTTTGCCGTGCTTTACGCCGCCGAACGCGAACTGTTTCCGACCTATGCGTTGCGGTGGACGACGCCCCGCGGCGTGCAATTCGCCCTGGACGACGCGGTGCCTATCGGCTCCTCGCAGCATCAGAAAGTCATCGTCATTGACGACAAGGTCGCGTTCAGCGGCGGCCTCGATGTCACGATCAGGCGTTGGGATACCAGCGCCCACGACATCGACCAGGCGTTTCGCAAGGACCCGCAAGGCAAGCCCTACGCGCCATTTCATGATGTGCAGGCCGTGGTCGACAGCGACGCGGCGCGCGCCTTGGGCCGGCTGGCCCGTGCCCGGTGGGACTGCGCCTGCGGCGAGCGCGTTCCCCTGCGCCAGGCCAAAGGGCATGTCCACGACGTATGGCCGGACAGCGTCACGCCGGACTTCAAGGACGTCATGGTCGGGATTGCACGCACGCAGCCGCTCTATGACACGCAAAAAGAGGTCCGCGAGGTCGAGCGGCTTTTTCTGGAATCGATCGCGCGGGCGGAGCGCTCGATCTATATCGAAAATCAGTTTCTGAGTTCGATGGTCGTAGCGAAAGCCTTGGCGGCGCGGTTACGCGCGCGGCCGGAGCTTGAACTCTTGATCGTCGCGCCGGGCACGCACGAATCCTGGCTCGAGGCTCGCAGCATGCGCAACGGCCGCATCCGCTTCGCCAATGAGCTTGCCGCGGACGACATCAAAGATCGCGTACGGATCATGTATCCGGACGTCAAACAGCACGGCCGCAACACCCATACGATGGTGCATTCCAAGATCATGATCGTCGATGATCATATTTTGCGGATCGGCTCGGCCAACCTCAACAATCGGTCGATGGGCACCGACACCGAGTGCGATCTCGTGATCGAAGCGCACAACAAGGCCGAACGCGCTGCCGTTCTCGCCGTGCGCGACCGATTGCTTGCCGACCACACCGGCTGCGCGGTGGAAAAGGTCGCGGCGGTGTTTGCCGAGAACCCGTCACTGATCAACGCCGCCGACACTTTGCATGGCC
This sequence comes from Pseudolabrys sp., assembly GCA_019247925.1. Taxonomy (GTDB): domain Bacteria; phylum Pseudomonadota; class Alphaproteobacteria; order Rhizobiales; family Xanthobacteraceae; genus Pseudolabrys. The sequence continues at coordinate 138 of JAFBAG010000132.1, read as the reverse complement.
GCGGCCATCGCCTGCGTCTCGTCGACGACGGGCCGCCCGACAGCAGCGAGCTCTCGACTTATATCGAGGGCGTCGCCGATCCGGAGCACCCCATTCTCGCCGACCAATATGTCGCGGAATGGTTTGGCTCTGGCGCCC
>JAFBAG010000016.1 GCA_019247925.1 Pseudolabrys sp. | reverse complement strand
GCGCAGCGCGGCACGGCCTTCCATTTCACCGTGCGGCGCGGCCAAAGCGACGAGGTGGATGTGCCGGACTATTTACGCAATGTCCTGGCGCCGCCGGCTCGCGTCATGAGCTTCACCTCCGAAGACGAAACAAGCGCAAACAATTCGTTCGTGGGTACCTGACCGCCTTTGCGGCCGCCGCCGAAATCCGTATAGGTTTGGCGGTACGGAGGCGGAATGCGGACACAGGTGGGCATCATCGGCGCGGGCCCGGCGGGCTTGATGCTGGCGCGGCTACTGAAACTGTCGGGTATCGACAGTATCGTGATCGAGAACCGCAGCCGCGAATATTGCGAAAATCGCGTTCGCGCTGGTCTGATCGAGCAATGGGCGCGCGATCTGCTGATCGAGGTCGGCGTCGGTGCGCGCATGCAGCGCGAGGGCATGTATCACGAAGGCATCAAGCTACAGTTTGGGGATGGCAAGAACGGCGCCTTACATCCGATCAGCTTCAAGAAACTCGTCGGGAAGGGCACCACGGTTTACGGCCAGCAGGAAGTCGTGAAAGATTTCAATGCGCTCCTGCTCAAGGAAGGCACCCCCATCCTGTTCGAAGTGTCGGACGTTTCGCTCGAAGGTGTCGATAACAAGCACCCCAAGATCAAATTCAAGCATGAGGGACAGGCGCAGGAGATCGACTGCGACTTAATCGCGGGCTGCGACGGATTTCACGGAATCTGTCGGCCAAGCCTGCCGCAAAATCTACTGAAGGTTTTCGACCGCGAATACCCGTTCGGCTGGCTGGGCATCCTTTCGGAATCGCCGCCGCCGGACCATGAGTTGATTTACTCGTACACGGAGCGAGGCTTTGCGCTCTACGCCATGCGCTCGCCGAACATTTCGCGGCTTTATCTTCAATGCGCGCCTGATGAAGATATCGCCAACTGGCCTGATGATCGAATCTGGGAAGAATTGACGCTACGGCTCGCAGGGACGCGCAAGCTCGAGCGCGGCAAGATCGTGCAAAAGGGAGTTACCCCGATGCGCAGTTTCGTCGCCGAGCCGATGCAGTACGGCCGGCTGTTCCTCGCCGGGGACAGCGCCCACATCGTGCCGCCGACCGGCGCCAAGGGCATGAACCTCGCCTTCGCGGATGTGCGCAAGCTCGCGCGCGCAATGGCGGCCTATTACAAGTCCGGCAATGAAGAGGGCTTGGCCTCTTATTCGGATACGGTTCTCTCGCGGGTCTGGAAAGCGCAGCGCTTCTCCTGGTGGATGACCCAATTGCTGCATCGCTTTCCTCAGGAAACGGCCTTCGATCATCGCCGTCAGCTTGCCGAGCTTGATTACGTGGCCACGTCGGAGGCGGCCGCGACGACACTGGCCGAGAACTACGCCGGTCTGCCGATGGACTGAACGCGCACAAACGACCGGCGGGTCAGCGCGTTCGCCTTCTCGGCTGCTTCATGTAAAATCCAAGCCACAGCCTCGTCGCAAGGGGTCCGATATTCGGGTGGGGAACGAAATGACGCGCATTTTCGCTACGGCCGCGTTCACCTTTGCTGCAGCGCTCACGCATTGCGGGCTCGCGCAGGCGCAGTCGGACACTTATCCCGCGCGCCCCATCCACGTTTATGTCGGCTTCGCGGCGGGTGGCGGCAACGATTTGTTCGCGCGGCTGGTGGCGCCGCAGTTCGAGAAGGCGATCGGCGCGACCGTGATCATCGAGAACAAGCCCGGCGCGGGCGGGCGCTTGGCGGCCGAGCAGGTCTCGCGCGCGCCAGCGGACGGTTACACGCTGATGGTGGCCGCATCCGGCGCCATGTCGATTGCCGCGGCGAGCCTTCCCAATCTTTCGTACCACCCGACGCGGTCATTCGTGCCGCTGAACATGATCGCGTCTTTTCCGCTGGTGCTGGTGGTGCCGGCCGATCATCAGGTCAAAACCGTCAAGGAACTGATCGAATTTGCCAAGGCCAATCCGGCGAAGGCCAATTATGCGACGTCGTCGCCGGCTTTTACGGTTGCGAGCGAGCTGCTCAAGTTGAAAACCGGAATGCCGGCACAGCCTATTCCGTACAAGAGCAGCAACGAGTCCAATCTGTCGGTGGTCAGCGGGCAGACGCTGTTCACGATCAGCGACGGCCCGCCCGCGATCCCGCTGGTGAAAGGCGGCAAGTTGCGCGCGCTGGCGGTAACCGGGTCGGAGCGCTCGCCTGAACTTCCTGACGTGCCGTCGATGGGCGAGGCTGGCCTGCCGGCGGTCAACAGCCAATTGTGGAGCGGGTTCTTTGCACCGGCGGCCACTCCGGCGCCCGTCGTCGCCAAATTGCGTGCAGCGCTCACGCAGGCGCTGGCGGATCCGGGTGTTCAGGAAAAATTGCGCGGCATGGCGGTGAAACCGGGCGGACCGGTCGGCGATGCGTTCGGCAAATGGGTCGACGACGACGTCAAGGCGATCAGCGAGATCGTGAAGGCCGCCGACCTCAAATTCGACCAGTAACGGCTCGCTATACGTCGAGCAGCTCTTCGGCGGCGAAGGCCGCGCGCTCCTGGATGAATTCGAAGCGTGCTTCGGCCTTGGTGCCCATCAGGCGTTCAACCGCTTTCGCCGCCGGCTTCTTTTCCTTGTCGGCGAGCACGACCTTGAGCAGCGTGCGCTTGCGCGGGTCCATGGTTGTTTCTTTGAGCTGCGCTGCCATCATCTCGCCGAGGCCCTTGAAGCGGCTGACTTCGACCTTGGCATTAGCGTTAAATTCTTTCTTCAGCAGCTCGTCCTTGTGCTTGTCGTTGCGCGCGTAAAGGATTTTTCCGCCGTGCTGCAACCGGTAGAGCGGCGGCACCGCGAGATAAAGCTTGCCGTCCTCGATCAGCTTCGGCAGTTGCCGGTAGAAAAACGTTATGAGCAGCGAAGCGATATGCGCGCCGTCGACGTCCGCGTCGGTCATCACGATGATCTTTTCGTAGCGCAGATCCTTTTCGTGATAATGAGTGCCGGTGCCGCAGCCGAGCGCCTGAACGAGGTCGGCAAGCTGAACGTTCTGTGCCAGCTTGTCCTTGCCGGCGGACGCGACGTTGAGAATCTTGCCGCGCAACGGCAACACGGCTTGCGAGCGGCGGTCGCGGGCCTGCTTCGCGGACCCGCCCGCGCTGTCGCCCTCGACGATGAAGAGCTCTGAGCCCTCGGCAGCTGAATTGGTGCAATCGGCGAGCTTGCCGGGCAGGCGCAATTTGCGCACCGCGCTTTTGCGGGCGATGTCCTTTTCCTGGCGCCGCCGCAACCGCTCTTCGGCGCGTTCGACGACGAAGTCGAGAAGCTTGTTGGCCTGTGCCGGATTGCCGGCGAGCCAATGATCGAAGGGGTCCTTGATCGCGGTTTCGACGATGCGCTGGGCTTCGGCGGTGGCGAGCCGGTCTTTGGTCTGACCCTGAAATTCGGGCTCGCGAATGAACACCGACAACATGCAGTTGGCGTTCGCCATCACGTCTTCGCTGGTGATCGGCGCGGCGCGCTTTTCCTGGCCGACACGCTCGGCATGGTCCTTGAGCCCGCGCAACAAGGCGCTCCGCAGACCGGATTCATGCGTGCCGCCATCGGGCGTCGGGATGGTGTTGCAGTAAGACGCGAGCGAGGGATCGGTGTCCGCGGTCCAGGCGACCGCCCATTCGGCGGCGCCGTGGCTGCCCGTCTTGCCGGCATGGCCAAAGAAAATATCCGGATGGACGAGTGTCGCGCCTTCAAGCCCGGCCTTGAGGTATTCGCGCAGTCCCTCGGCGAAATGAAACGTCGCCTTCTCGGGAACGTCGGGAATGGTCTTGAGCAACGCCTTGTCGCAGCGCCAGCGCACTTCGACGCCACCGAACAGATACGCCTTCGAGCGCGCCATTCTGAACAGGCGCTCGGGGCGGAAATGCGCCTTGTCGCCGAAGATCTGCGGATCGGGATGGAAGCGCACCTTGGTGCCGCGGCGGTTTGGTGCCTTGCCAGCCTTGATGAGCTTGGTCTTCGGCTTGCCGCGCTCGAACGCCATTTTCCAGAGCGTCTGATCGCGGGCGACCTCGACTTCCATGCGATCGGACAGCGCGTTGGTGACCGAAACGCCGACGCCGTGAAGGCCGCCCGAGGTCTCGTAAACTTTGGAATCGAATTTGCCGCCGGCGTGCAGCGTGCACATGATGACTTCGAGGGCCGACTTATTCTTGAATTTCGGGTGGGGATCGACCGGCATGCCCCGCCCATTGTCGGTAACCGAGACAAAACCGTCGGCGTCGAGCTCGACCTCGATCCATGTGGCATGGCCGGCGAGCGCCTCGTCCATCGAATTGTCGATCACCTCGGCGAACAGGTGATGCAGCGCTTTTTCGTCGGTGCCGCCGATATACATGCCTGGACGGCGGCGTACCGGCTCGAGCCCCTCGAGCACCTCGATGTCACGGGCGGTGTATTCCCCCTTCGCGGCCGGCGCCTTGCCACGTGCGCTGGATTTCGCAGCCTTTTTGACGCTCTCCTTGCGCCCGGTGGGAGGCCGCTCGAAAAGATCGGGCTGTTTGCTCGCTTTCTTCTTCGCCGCAGATTTTACCATGCGCCTATCTAGGTTGGCTCCGAATCGATTGCGACCACTATGCCACGGAGATCAGGCCGAAATCGAAGATCGGCCATTGGTTTTCCCTGTTTGCGGCAACCAAAACTCGGCTGGCCGGTTATCCGGGTTCCAAAACGGGGCGAGGTCTTCGTGACCACCACTTCTGAACGGACCGACACAATGCGGACCCGAACCGGACCGCGGCGCGGATCGGGCGAGCGGTTGCGTCTGACCGATCCCAAGCCGCTGGGCGAAGTGGGTCTGCTGTGGCGCAGCACCGCGCAGTGGGCCACGATCGGAATGTTCTTTCTGGCATCCATCGCCGCACTTTATTTCGCGCGCGGGGTGCTGCTTCCGGTCGTTACCGCCGTCGTCGTTGGCTTGATGCTGGGGCCGCTCTCCGCGCACGCCGACCGCTTGCGCATTCCCCACTTGTTGAGCGCGATCGTGCTGTGGATTCTGGTTGTCGGGGTGTTCTACGGCGTCATTTTATTGTTGGCTGCGCCGATCGCCGACTGGATCGGCAAGGCGCCGGAAATCGGCGCGAATATCAAATCAAAACTTCATGTTCTCGATCGCCCTATCGAGGCCCTCAACGCTTTGCGCAGGGCGATCCTTCCCGAAGACGACGGGGCGGACAAAGGCGTCTCTTTCAACGTCATGGATGTCGTGCAGCCAGCGATCCTGTTCATTACTCCGGCAGTCGGCCAAGTTGTCATATTTTTCGGCACGCTGTTCTTTTATTTGCTCGGCCGGGTGAAGTTGCGGCGGCTTATGGTGGTGTTTTTCGACGAGCGCGACGACCGGCTGCGCATGTTGAAAATTATGAACGACATCGAGCACAATCTAACGAGCTACTTGAGCGTGCTCGCGGTAATTAATTTGGTGGTGGGCATTGCGGCCTTCGTCATCTCATATTTCGCCGGTCTGCCGAACCCGTTAGCTTGGGGAGTGCTCGGCTTCATTCTCAACTTCGTGCCCTATATTGGCGCCTTGCTCATGGAGCTGATCCTGTTGGGCGTAGGTCTCGTTACGTTCCCAACTTTGACGCAAGCGCTGGTCGCCCCGCTGCTATATCTGGCCTTCACGACGCTCGAAGGTCACTTCATCACTCCAGGCATCATGGGCCGCCGGCTCACGCTCAACCCGCTGATCGTTTTCATGGCCCTAGTCTTCTGGACGTGGCTCTGGGGCCCGGTCGGCGCGTTTCTCGCCGTGCCGCTCCTGATCGTGAGCCTGGTGACGATCGGACATCTCTTCCCGAGCGATGAGCCGGCGCTGCCCGAGTAACGCGCGCTGGAATCCTGCCCGCCGGTGCGTTAGGGAAAGCGGGCATGGATTTCCATCAAGCCGGCCTGGTCGTCGTCGATTTCGTGCGCACCCATCAGAGCTGGGCCGTGCCAATCGTATTTGTTTTAGCGTTCGGTGAATCGCTCGCTTTCGTGTCGCTTCTGTTGCCGGCGACGGTGGCGTTGATCGGCATTGGCGGTCTCATCGGCGCGAGCGGCATATCGTTTGTGCCGATTTTCGTTGCCGCCGGGATCGGCGCGGCGCTGGGTGATTGGCTGTCTTACTGGATCGGCGAGCGTTTCAAGGAGCCGATCGGCCATGTCTGGCCGCTGTCGAAATATCCGGGTCTCATTCCGCGCGGCCACGCTTTTGTGGAGCGCTTTGGCTTTTACGCGATCTTCCTCGGGCGTTTCTTCGGCCCGTTGCGGGCGATCGTGCCCTTGGTTGCCGGCATCCTAACGATGCCCTTTTGGCTGTTTCAGATTGCCAATGTGACGTCAGCGTTCCTGTGGTCGGGGGTCGTGCTGGGTGCGGGCTGGTACGGCTTCCGCCTGCTGGTGCTTTAAAACGACAAACCGCCGGGCATGCCGGCGGTTCGCCATCTTTCATCGCGTTGTTACTTGATCGCGCCGACGCCGGCCATCGAAACTGCGTCATCCTGCGCGCCGCTGCCGCCAGACACGCCGATGGCGCCGACGATCTTGCCACCCATCATGATCGGATTGCCGCCACGTGACGCAATCACGTCATCGAGGGTGGTGAGGTAATTGAAATAGGCTCCGCGCCCGATCAGACGCTCGAACACCAAAGTCGCGCGGCGATAACGGGCCGCGGTACGGGCTTTATGCTGCGAGATCGTAATCGAGGCGTTCTGGCAATTGTCCTGCTTTTCGAAATAGACGAGTTCGCCTGCGGGGTTGACGATGGCTACGCAGAACACGTTCCAATTGCGTTTCTTTGCCTCGTCGAGGGCTGCCGCGGCAGCCTTCTTTGCGGTCTCGGTATTGATCGGTTCACCATAAGCCGGTGCGTTTGCCTGGTCGGCGACTGCGTCATTTGGGTTATCTGAAGGAGCCGGGGGCGCCTGCGCGAACGCGCTAGCCGCGGCGAGGACTGCGGCGCAGAAAGCCGCTGCGCCAAAAGATGAACGCTTCATAGGTTTCTCCCTGTTGTCTGACGTGCCGTTCCTTTTGGAATGGCGTTGCCTCTAACCGGTCAGATCGCAGCGATTGTATCGGACTGCCCGGCACCCCGAAATACGGGTGTCCCGTCCTCCGGGTCGGAATATAATCGGCATGTCGGGGTTAGACGCAGCAAGGCCTGATAAACGCGCCTGCAATCCAAATCTGAAAAGGGAGGACTGTCATGACTGATCTCACGCGCCGGACCGCGATGGTGGGCGCCGTCTCTGCGGCCGCGATCGCGCCGCTCGTGGGCGCCACGCGGGCCAGTGCAGCTTCGCCGCCGGTCGGCAAGCAGAACGGCGGCTGGTACCGCTACAAGGTCGGCGATGCCGAAGTGACGGTGGTGACCGACGGCGCCCGCAGCTTTCCGATACCGGACGGCTTCATCGCCAATGCCGGCAAGGACGATATCAACAAGGCGCTGGAGGCCGCGCATCAGCCGAAGGACAAGATCACGCTGACCTTCACGCCGATCGTCGTGAACTCAGGCGGCAAGCTTTATCTCATCGACACCGGCTATGGCGAAAAAGCCTACACCGAGAACAAGGGCATTGTCGGCCAGCTGCGCAACAATTTGCAGGCCGCCGGGATCAATCCGGACTCGATCGATGCGGTCATCATCTCGCATTATCACGGCGACCACGTCGACGGTCTTGTTCTGGCCGACGGCAGCCCGACCTTCAAGAACGCCGAAGTGCTGGTGCCGGCCGTCGAACACAAGTTCTGGATGGACGACGGCGAGATGAGCCGCGCGCCGAAGGGCCGCATGGAAGGCCTGTTCAAGAACAATCGTCGCGTCTTCAGCGGCGACATCCTCAAGCGCGTGAGGACCTACGACTGGGACAAGGAAGTCGCACCCGGCATTACCGCGATTGCCACGCCGGGCCACACGCTTGGTCACACTTCGTTCGTCGTCTCGTCGGGTTCGTCGAAGGTCTTCGTGCAGTCCGACGTCACCAACCTGCCAGCGCTGTTTGTGCGCAATCCCGGCTGGCACGCCAACTTCGATCAGGTGCCGGATATGGCCGAAACGACTCGTCGCAAGACCTACGACATGCTGGTGGCGGAAAAGTTGATGGTTCAGGCCTTCCACTACCCGTTCCCGTCGCTCGCTTATGTTGAAAAGGCGGGCAGCGGGTATCGTGAATCGTTGGTGCCGTGGAATCCAACGATCTGATTGTCGTCACAGAAACCATGAGAGAGGCCGCCTCCGGGCGGCCTCTTGCTTTTCGGCGGCGCGGAGCCTATTTCACCGTGCCATGAAGACCGCGAAGCACACTGTTATTCGCCGCCGCCGTATCGTCACGGCACGGGCGCGCAATATTTGAACTTGCGCTGATTTCCCGTGCCGCCGGACCTGGCCGCGGCACGTTCTCCCCAAAACACGCTCCGCGCTGTTGGCCTTGCTCCGGTGGTCCATTAAGACACCAGGACAGGATTAGACTATGGCGACCAAAGCGAAGATCGGCGTTCTCGGCGCCTCCGGCTATACCGGCGCCGACCTTGTGCGGCTTCTATTGCGGCATCCGCGGGCGGAGATCGTGCTGCTTACAGCCGACCGCAGCGCCGGCAAGGAGATGCGGGAGGTCTATCCGCAATTCTCGCCATACGAACTGCCGCGGCTGGTCGCGCTCGATAGCGTCGACTGGAAAGCCGCCGCCCTCGATCTTGCGTTCTGCGCCCTGCCGCACGCGACGACGCAGAAGGTGATCAAGGATCTGTTGGCGAAGGCGCCCGCGACCAAAGTGGTCGATCTCTCCGCCGACTTTCGGCTGCACGACACGTCGGCTTATGCGAAGTGGTACGGACATGAGCACCATGCGGCGGAGCTTCAGAAGGAGGCGGTCTATGGACTGGTCGAAGTCCATCGGCGGGACATCAAGAAGGCGCGGCTCGTTGCCAATCCCGGCTGCTACACGACCTGTGCCCAGCTGCCGCTGGTGCCGCTGATCGAGAACAAGGCGATCGACCTCGACGAGATCGTCATCGATGCCAAATCGGGGATGACGGGGGCGGGCAGGGCGGCCAAGGAATCGATGCTGTTCTCAGAAGTCTCCGAGGGTTTCCATGCATACGGCGTCGGTCATCACCGTCACATGGCCGAGCTCGATCAGGAATTTTCGCTTGCGGCGGGACGGCCCGTCACGGTGACTTTCACGCCGCATCTGGTGCCAATGAACCGGGGCATTCTCTCGACCATCTACGTGCGGGGGAAGCGCGGCCGGACCCCGCAGGACCTTCATGAAGTGCTTTTAAAGTACTACGCGAAGGAGCCGTTCGTGCACGTTTTGCCCTTCGGCGAAACGCCCCAAACCCGTCACATCCGCGGTTCCAACATGACCTTCATCGGGGTCGCCAATGATCGGATCGAAGGCCGCGCCATTATCATTTCGGCGCTCGACAATCTGGTGAAGGGCGCGTCCGGTCAGGCCATGCAGAACATGAACCTCGTGCTCGGTTACCCCGAAACGATGGGTCTCGAGCAGGTCGCGCTGTTTCCCTAAGCCGTCGTCGGCCGCGGGCCTACGCCCAGCCGAAGATCGCCAGCGCCAGCACCGCTTGGGCGAGGAAGCCGACCGTGAAGGCGACGGTCCGCAGGACCGGAATGCCCATCGTGTAAACGACGGCATGCGCCAGCCGCGCCCAGAAATAGGCGGCGCAGGCGGTAACCGTTGCACCCGTCGTGTAATTCATGGAGTCGAGGATCAAAACGAGCGGCGCGAAGACGATGAGGTTCTCGACCGCGTTGGTGTGGGCGAAATAAAGCCGCTCCGCCCATGGGCTCTGCGGCTTGTCACGGCGCGACGGGTTCGCCATCGCGCCCTGGACGCCGCGCACCATGATGCGGTCGATGATGTAGGGTAACCACAGCAGCCCGGTCATGATGACCGTCAATGTCAGCCACAACAATTCGCGCGTCATATCTGCCTCCCCGTCGGGTTTCTCTTCATTCGCGCATTTTCACATAGGATCCGGGCGCGTCCTCGATCGGCTTCACCTTGCCGCCACCGATTTTCGGCGCGGGACCCATCGTATCATCATGGCCCTTGAGCCACGCAAACCAGTCGTCCCACCAGGAGCCTTCGACCATTTTGGCCTTGGCCATCCACTGGTTGATGTCGGAGCCCTCCGCCTTGGGACCTGACCAGAACTGGTATTTTTTCTTTGCCGGAGGGTTGACCACGCCCGCGATGTGGCCGGAGCCTGCGAGGACGAATTTGACCGGTCCGCCGAAGTATTTCGATCCCTCCAGCACCGACTTCGCCGGCGCGATATGGTCTTCGCGCGTGGCGAGATTGTAAACGGGGACCTTCACCTTCTTGAGGTCGAGCATGACACCGCCGACCTCCATCTCGCCCTTTGTCAGTTTATTGTCGAGATAACAATTGCGTAGATAGAACGAGTGATTGGCAGCCGGCATCCGGGTCGCGTCGGCATTCCAGTAGAGGATGTCAAACGGAAACGGATTCTTGCCCTTGAGGTAGTTGTTCACCACGTAGGGCCAGATAAGGTCATTGGAGCGCAACAGGTTGAAGGCCGTCGCCATATTCGAGGCTTCGAGATAACCCTGCGCCTTCATCTTGTCCTCGAGCGCCTTGATGCGCTCTTCGTCGACAAACACCAACAGATCGCCAGCATGGGCGAAGTCGACCTGAGCCGTAAATAACGTCGCCGACAGGACGCGGTCCTGTTTCTTAGCCGCGAGCCAGGCGAGGGTGATCGCGAGCAACGTGCCGCCAACGCAGTAACCTACCGTGTTGACTTTTCTCTGGCCCGTCACTGTCTCGATGGCGTCGAGAGCTGCGAGCGGCCCCTCGCGCATATATTCGTCGAAGCTTTTTTGCGCGACGCGCGCGTCCGGATTGACCCACGAAATCACAAAGACCGTGATGCCGCGGTCGACACACCACTTGACGAAGGACTTTTCCGCTGTGAGGTCCAGAATGTAGAATTTGTTGATCCAAGGCGGCACGATCAGAAGCGGTGTTTTGAACGTCTCCTTGGTCGTCGCTTCGTATTGAATGAGCTGCATCAGCTCATTCTGGAAGATCACCTTGCCCGGCGTGGTCGCGAGATTGCGCCCGACTTCAAACTTCGACGCGTCCGACTGGCGGATTTTAAGATGTCCGCCACCCGCCTTGATGTCCTCGGTGAGCATGTGCATGCCGCGCACGAGGTTCTCTTCGTTGGTGGACAATGTCTCGCGCAGCAATTCCGGATTGGTCAGAACGAA
>JAFBAG010000297.1 GCA_019247925.1 Pseudolabrys sp. | reverse complement strand
TGGGGCGAGCCCGACAATTCCGCCGCGCCGGCATCGCCGCCAGTGCGGATGCGCCCGGCGACCCCCTGCATACCGTCGATCAGCTGTCCGTAAAGATCGCGGATATCGGATGTCAGCCGACGCTGACCGAGATAGAAATCGTCAGGCGCCGGCGGCTTGTAGTTGGTGAGATTCAGGATACCGACGTCGACGGCGGCTACGACGATGCGTGCCTCCTCCCGCGCGGCGAGCCCCCCGATCTTGACCGGGATCGTCAGCGCCCCGTTCGGCCGGATCGTCTGCGGCACGCTCATCTCGACATTGAGCGTGCGCGCCGCGCGGTCGATCGAGAACCACTGCACGCCGATCGCCCTGCCCGGCATGCGCTGCGCCGCCGCATCGAGCGGACGCCGCAGCGTCGCCACGACATAGGCGCCGGTGCCCCAATCCTTCCCGACTGTAAGCTTGATGGGGGTTGCCCCCGGCTTGACCTCTTGCGTCGTGGTCGAAACGAGGCGGTCGGTGAAGACGTTGATCGTTACCTTGCCGGCGGTGCGCGCCGTGACAGCGACGTTCATCGCTTCGCCGGCGCGGTACGCGTTCTTGTCGAGTGCGAGCTCCAGCAAGTCCGGCGTATCCGCGCTCGATTCCGCGTAGAACCCCGCGTCAAAGGAGAGCGAGGTCACGGCGTCATTGTCGGCAATTTCGAGCCGGTAACGTCCCCACTGTACCGGCAGCGCCAGACGCTTCGGCGCGTCCGCCGTGACATCAAGCCGGCCGTCTGCGACCCGGCGCGTGATTTTGACGGGCTCGTATTCCCAGGCGCTTCCGGTGCGATACCACTGATAGCGAGTTTCGACCCGCAACAATTCATAGCGAAGCCCGCTTCGCGCCTGCGGCTTCCCGTCTGCTCCGAGATAAACAATGTCGAAGCCCGCCTCCTCGCCATCGCCGAGCGAGCGCCCGGCGAAAGCCGGCTTGATGCCAATCATGGGCTCAGCGTTCGCGACCGGAAGCGTGAGTTTACGCTCGACCGCCCGCCCACCGGCTTCGGCGAGCCGTATGGTCAGTTGCGCTTGCAGCGGCCGCGCGGTTGCCGGCAGCTTGTCCAGCGCGATCTCGAATTCGGCTTTGCCCTCCTTGTCGGTCGGCGCCAGATCTTCAAGAGGTTGCCGGATCGCGGTGACGTCTTCATCCGAGAGTCCGAACGTGTAGCCGGGAAAGCCTACGCGCTCGCTGGCCGCCGAAATCGTCAATTCACCTTCGAGATCCAGCCCTGCCGCCGGCGCTCCGTAAAGAAAGCGTCCTTCGACACTGGCTTTGACTGGTACGTTGCGCGGCATTGCAGTCGCGGACGACTTGAGTTCGAACTCTATGCGGTCGGGCACATAGTCTTCGACCATGAACGTCGTTTCGCCGACCGGCGGACGTTTCGGATCGGTATAGGCGCGCAGCCGCCATGTCCCCGTCGCGGCGCTCGCCACCAGCGGCACGCTCAGGCTACGCCCGCCCAGTCCCATGTCATTGAGCAGAACGCGGCGATATTCGACGCCATCGGGACGCTCGACGATCAAAGTCAGCGGCACATTGAGCGCCGCAATGCCGCGCGCGTCGCGCAGCAAGGCCGTCGCATGGACGGTTTCGCCGGAGCGATAAACACCGCGTTCGGTATAGACAAAGGCGTCAAGCCCGGCCGGAGTTTGCCGCCCGGCGACGCCGCGGTCGGTGAGATCGAAAGCCGGCGTTTTGAGGCTGAGGAAGGCGTAGTCCGAGCGTTCTTGCGCGACCACGGCGGCCGGCGACAATCCACCCTCGCCGCGCGCCAGCCCCGCGTCGAAATGCACGAAACCGGAGCCGTCGGTGCGCTTGCTGGCCAGCACCTCGTTGTTGCGAGCGATAAGCCGCACTTCAGTCAGGCCGCGCGGCTCGGCCGTGGCCAGCGAGTGCACGAAAACGTCGACGCCCTCGGCGCCGGTATAAGCGGTCAGGCCGAGATCCGAGACAATGAACCATTGCGTCGCGAGCTGCTCATATTCCTCGCTCGGCCCTTTTGGCGCAGCCGTCATCACATAGATGCCGGCACCGAGGTCGCCCGCCGCCTGAGTGACCGGAAACGCGGTGGTCACTTCAGTATTGAGCTTTGATTCAACTGCAAGCTCGCCGCCCCAGATCTTGGTGCCGCGTTCCTTGCCAAGCTGCTCGGCCTGGTAGCGATAGAGCGTGCGCTGGAATTCCGAGCCGAGAATGGTATCGATCAGGTTGCGGTCGCCGATCCGATAGATGTCGATCGCCACCGTGTCGGCGTTGACGCTGAGCACCGGAATGCCGCGCTGGCCGGTCTTCGGCAGCACATAGGCCTTCCCGGCGAAGCGCGCGAACGGCTTGCGGTCCCGCACATAAATGCCGAATTCCGCCGACTTCGGCAGAGTTTCGCGGACCACCGAGGGCAAGCCGGCGCGCAACGTGACCTGATAGCGCTCACCGTGCTTGAGCCCCTCGACGCACAATTGTTTCTCGGTCGTGGAGATAGCCGGTCTCTCGACGCCGACCACCGAGACGAAAGGCGACAGATCGGTCTTTTTCCCCGGCAGCTCTTCCGAGAACTGGAAACAGGCGCGCGGCGAAATGGCGTCGCTATCGACGGTGTAATTGAGCATGCGGAAGCCGTATTCCGCACGCAGGCGCTCATATTGCCCGCGCAGCTCCGCGGTCTCGCGCTGGTCGAGCGCGAGCCGAAGCGCGTCGAGCGCGCCGCGATATTGCTTGCGCTCGGCCAGCAATTGTCCGAGCACCGCGAGCGATTCACCCTCTTCGGCCTTCGTCTTGGTGCGTTGATAGGCGATATAGGCCGCAACCGAGGCGCGTTCGAGGAAAAAGGCTTGTTCCTTGTCGTCGCGCGGCCGAATCCGGGAGACGGTCCGCGCCAGACGCAGCCAGCCACTCGCGTCATCGGGCGCGGCCGCG
>JAFBAG010000207.1 GCA_019247925.1 Pseudolabrys sp. | reverse complement strand
TGTTGGAATATTGCCCGAGAGGCTTGGGCAGCCCCTCGGGATTGAAGATCTTGATCTCGACCGCCATTAGTCGGCGCTCGCGCCGCTGGCCTTGATCGGCGCCTCCCACTTCTTGATCTCGTCGACGATGAATTTGCCGAGCCATTCCGGGCTCTGCTCGTCCTTTTTCGCGACCGTGGCGCCGAGCTGTTGCAGCTTTTCCTGCACGGTGGGCGTACTGATCGCGCCGACCGCGGCCTCGTTGAGCTTCTTGACGATGTCGGCGGGCGCGCCTTTCGGCAGGAGGAGCGCGCTCCAGGTATAGGCCAGTACTTCGGTGCCCTGTTCGGCGGTGGTCGGCAGGTCCGGCAGCACCGGCGAGCGTTCCTTGGTCATGATCGCGAGGCCTTTGACCTTGCCGCCCTCGATCTGCGGCTTGGCGGTGGCGATGATTTCGCAGAGATAGTCGATCCGCCCGCCGATCAGATCCTGCATCGCGGGCCCGGTGCCTTTGTAGGGCACATGGACGATCTCGTTCACGCCGAGCGCGCTGTTGAGGACGACGCAGCCGAGATGGGTGGCCGAGCCCGCGCCCGCCGAGCCGAATTGCATCTTGGCCTTGTTGGCCTTGGTATAGGCAACGAATTCCTTGAAATCCTTCACCGGCAGGTCAGGCTTGGTGATCAGCGCGATCGGCGTGATGGCGAGATAGGCGACCGGAGTGAAGTCCGTCGCCGCGTTATAGAGCGGCTTCTTGTAGAGCGTCTGGCTTTGCGCATGCGTGCCGACGCTCGCGAGGATCATCGTGTAGCCGTCCGGCGGCGCATCGGCGACGCGCTTCGATCCGGTCTGGCCGCCGGCGCCACCGACATTCTCGACCACGACGGTTTGGCCGAGCAGCTCGCCCATACGCTGCGCGACGACGCGCCCGATCGTGTCCTGCGGGCCACCGGCCGCGAACGGGATCACCATCGTCACTGGCCGGGCGGGGAAATTCTGCGCGGAGGCGGCCGCGATAAAAGACAAAGCCGCGCCGAGCACGGCGGGAACAAGACGCTTCAACATAGGACCTCCACGTGGCGCAGGATTTGCTGGCTTTCTTCCAGCCTAAGCGAAGCGGAATCGCGGTCAAGACTGGCGCTTGGCGGCTGGGTTGACGTATGCGTTAGAGCGGCTATGCAAACGCCAAGAGACGGCCAAACGCCGCGTGAGTGGGGTGGGTAGCACATGAAGAAAGTCTACAAGGACGCCAAGTCGGCGCTCGAAGGCGTCGTCAAGGACGGAATGATGGTGATGGCCGGGGGCTTCGGTCTCTGCGGCATGCCGGAAACCCTCATCAAGGCGTTGCGCGACAGCGGCGTGAAGAACCTCACCTGCGTCTCCAACAATGCCGGTATCGACGGCGCCGGTCTCGGCCTTCTCCTCGAGACGCGCCAGATCAAAAAGATGATCGCTTCGTATGTCGGCGAGAACAAATTGTTTGCGCAGCAATATCTCGCGGGCGAGCTGGAAATCGAATTCAATCCGCAGGGCACGATGTCGGAGCGCATCCGCGCCGGCGGCGCCGGCATCGCCGCGTTCTACACCAAGACCGGCGCCGGTACCGAGATCGCCAAGGGCAAGGAAGAGCGCGTCTTCAACGGCGAGCGCTTCATCATGGAGACCGGACTGGTGGCGGATTTGTCGCTGGTTCACGCCTGGAAAGGCGACACGGAGGGCAACCTCGTCTATCGCAAGACAGCGCGTAATTTTAATCCGATGATGGCGACGGCAGGCCGGGTCACGATCGCCGAAGTCGAACATCTGGTGCAGCCGGGCGAGCTCGACGGCGACATGATCCATACGCCGGGCGTCTACGTTCAGCGCATCATCCACACCACGGCGGAAAAGCGCATCGAAGTGCGCACCACCCGCAAGCGCCAAGCGGCTTAAGGAGAGCACCTATGCCCTGGACCCGCGACCAGATGGCCGAACGCGCCGCCAAGGAATTGCGCGACGGCTTCTATGTCAATCTCGGCATCGGAATTCCGACGCTGGTTTCGAACTACATTCCTGACGGAATGTCGGTGCAGCTGCAGAGCGAGAACGGCATGCTCGGCTTCGGCCCGTTTCCCTATGAAGGCGACGAGGACCCGGACCTGATCAATGCCGGCAAGCAGACCGTCACCGAGCTCAAGACGACCAGCTATTTCTCCTCGGCCGACAGCTTCGCGATGATCCGCGGCGGCCATATCGACATGGCCTTCCTCGGCGCCATGCAAGTCGCGCAGAACGGCGACCTCGCCAACTGGATGATCCCGGGCAAGATGGTGAAGGGCATGGGCGGCGCGATGGACTTGGTTGCCGGTGTCAAGAAAGTTTGCGTCATCATGGAGCATGTCGCCAAGAGCAAGGACGGCAAGGAAGAAGCCAAGCTGCTTCAGAAATGCTCGCTGCCGCTTACCGGCGCGAATGTCGTCGACATGGTCATCACCGATCTCGGCGTGTTCAACATCGACAAAAAGGGCTCGGGCGGGATGACGCTGATCGAGCTCGCGCCCGGTGTGACGCTCGACGAGATCAAGAGCAAGACCGAGGCGTCGTTCAAGGTCGATGCTAAGGTCAAGCAGGCGGCCTAAGCTTCACAGGCGGATCAGCCGTTTCCCAAGATTTTCGCCGCGGTAAAGCTCGGCGATCGCGCCGGGCGCGTGCTCGATGCCGTCGACTATGTCCTCGCGATATTTCAATTTTCCGGCGCGCACCCAGTCGGCCAGCCGTGCCACCGCTTCCTCGTAGCGGTGCGCATAGTCGAAGATCAGCAGGCCCGACACCCGCGCGCGCTTTACCAAGATATGGCGTTCAACGCGCGGACCCATCGGCGGCGGGTCCCAGCTCGAAATGGCGGCTGTGCCGCAAATTACGACGCGGGCGCCTTGCGCGAGCTGCGCCATCACGGCGTCGCTGATCGCGCCTGAGGTGTTGTCGAAATAGACATCGACACCGCGCGGGCAGGCGGCTTTGAGGGCGTCGGCCACGTTGCCGGCTTTGTAATCGATCGCCGCGTCGTAGCCGAATGTCTCTCGGCACATTTTCACCTTCTCCGCACCGCCGGTAATGCCGACGGTCCGGCAGCCCATCAGCTTGGCAATCTGGCCGACGGCCGAGCCGACCGAACCTGCGGCCGTCGAGACAACGACAGTGTCGCCGGGCCTGGGCGTGCCAAGATCGAGCAAGCCAAAATAGGCGGTGACGCCATTGAGGCCGAGCACGCCGAGCGAAAGCGACAGTGGCAAATCGGTCTCGCGGACTTTCCGCGTGATGTTCGTGGCGTCGCCCGCCGCGAAATCCTGCCAGCCGAGCATGCCCATCACCTTGTCGCCTTCAGCAAAGCCTGGGCGGCGCGACTTCACAATCGTGCCGGCCGTGAACGACCGCATGACCTCGCCGATCCCCACGGGCGTCGAATAATTGGCGACCGTGCTGACCCAGCCGCGCATCGCCGGCTCGACCGACAGAAATTCGTTCTTCACCAGCACCTGACCGTCTTTGATCTCAGGCACAAGGGCTTCCGCCAGCTCGAAGTTCTCGGCCTGCGGGATGCCGTTCGGTCGCGACTTCAGCCGCACCTGCCGGTTCATCATCGCGTCGCCTCCGCCAGCTTCGATTTCTCGCGCGCAACGTACTGCCCGTCGCCGGGCTGACCGGAGAGCTTGCCGTCGCGCACGACGAACTTGCCACGGACAATGGTCGAGACCGGCCAGCCGGTCACTTCGATCCCCTCATAGGGTGTGTAATCGGTGCCGCCGTGCATCAGCGCCTGCGAAATTCTCACCTGGCGCTGGGGATCCCACATCACGATATCGGCGTCGCTGCCTTCGGCGATGTCGCCCTTTTTCGGATAAAGCCCATAGGTCTTGGCGTGATTGGTTGAGGTCAGCGCCACAAATTCGTTGAGCGTGATCCGCTTCTTGCCGACCCCTTCCGAGAACAGGATGGGGAGCCGCGTCTCAACGCCAGGAATGCCGTTCGGCACCCAGCGAAACGAGGTGCGGCCCTTGGGCACGAGCTTGCCCTTGGGGTCGTTGTAACGAAACGGGCAGTGGTCGCTGGAGAACAGCGAGAAGGTCTTGTCCTGCAGACCTTCCCAGCATGCAATCTGGCTGTCCTTATCACGGGGTGGCGGCGAGCAGACATATTTCGCGCCTTCCATGTTCAGCCCGTCGAGGTCCTTTTCGGTGAGAACGAGATATTGCGGGCAGGTCTCGCCATACACCTTGAGGCCACGCTTCTGTGCACGTGCGATTTCGTCACGCGCCTCGCGGTTGGAAACGTGGACGATCATCACCGGTACGTCGATCAACTCGGCAAGGGAAATCGCGCGATGCGTGGCTTCACGCTCGACCGGGATAGGGCGTGACGTCGCGTGATATTTCGGCGCGGTCTGCCCGGCGCGCTCGAGACGATCGGTGAGGAAACGAATGGCGTCGTAGTTTTCCGCGTGCACCATCACCAGTGCGCCGGTCTCGCGCGCG
>JAFBAG010000083.1 GCA_019247925.1 Pseudolabrys sp. | reverse complement strand
GTCTGCGTGGCGTTCGAGATCGAGTCGAGGAGCGAGTTCAGGTCCGAGGCGCGGTTGCCCAGCGACTGAGACGTGAAGTAGCTGATCGGATTGTCGAGAGCGGAATTGACCTTCTTGCCCGTGGCGAGACGATTCTGCGTCTGCGCCATCAGGTCAGCCGTGCTCTGCAGAGACAGCAAGTTCTGCCGAACGCCGGCGCTGAGGGTGATATCAGCCATTACACTAACCTTTCTGGTACCAGGTGAGAGAGCATCAGGCCCAAGCCGGTTTGCCGGCTCAGGTTCGGACGTGAACTTGCCTGATGGATGGAAAAGTTCGGTAAAAGCGTATGGTTAACGGGTTAATACCGGGGTACCGCCTTCGCTCAAGTGCGAGGTATCCCGCACACCATCTGGCAACCGCGGCTATTTACGCGCGGTTAACCATACGCGGCTGATACCGGGGGCGACCGGAGCCCCCCATGGCCCTGCGCATCGAGCTCAAGCCGCGCGAACGCATTCTGATCGGCGAGTGCGTCATCACCAATTCCGATCAGCGCACCCAATTCCTGATCGAGGGCCGCGCTTCGATCCTGCGCGAAAAAGACATCATGACGGTCGAGCAGGCGGACACGCCAGCCAAGCGCATCTATCTCGCCGTGCAATTGATGTACACGTCGCGCGACCCCCGCGCGCATCACGATCTGTATTTCGCGCTGCTGAAGGATTTTCTCGCCGCAGCGCCGAGCGCCACACGCATTATTGAAAGCATCAATAATCATATCTTAAGCGGCGAGCTCTATAAGGCTTTGAAATCCTCCCGCAAATTGATCGCGTACGAACAGGAGCTCCTGAGTGACGAAAAGCGCGGCCCAGGCTTACGGAAACGTAGCAAAGCAGATCTCCAGCCCGCGTAAGCTCGAGGCTGACCTGTTGCTTGAAGCGGCCTCGCGCCTCCAGGCCGTGCAGAACGACCGCGGCGACAAGAACGCCAAGCTCGACCACGCGCTGCGCTACAACCGCAAGCTCTGGACGATCTTTCTCACCTCGGTGACGAGCGCCGAAAGCCAGCTCTCGGCCGAGATTCGTCAGAACGTCGCCAACCTGGGCATGTTCGTCATCAAGCAGTCGATGGAGCTGCTCGGCAATCCGCGCCCGGAATCGATCGGCGCCCTGATCAACATCAATCGCCAGGTGGCCGCCGGTTTGATGGGCCGCGGCTGAGCCTTCAGCATTTCGCTGATAAAAAACCCCGGCCCGCGGTCCGGGGTTTTTTATTTCTGCGGCTGCGTCACGCTCAGATGAAATTCACCAGGCTCATCTTCGCCAGCATGGCCGTCGTCTGCAGCGAAGCCTGAAGATTGGTCTGCAGCGATAATATCTGCGCGCCGACTTGCTCCTGCGGCACCGTTTCGATCGAACCGAGCAGGTCTTGCAACTGTGCGCTGGTTTGCTGGTGCCGCGCCTGCGCCGACTGGAACGCGGTCTGCGCCGTCGCGATCTCGCTCGAAATGTCGCTGACCTTCTGCTGCCCGGGCGCGCCGGCCAAGCCTACGGCGACGCGCTGGCCGAGCGCCGTGTAAGCGCTCTTGGCATTGGGATCGCTCGCCGAGAATGTCGAAGCCGCGAAGGCCGCGACATTCTGCAAGGCCAGCCGCAGCGCCTGCTCATTGGCGCGCATCCCGTAACTCACGCTCACTGATGGATCGATTTGCACCGCCGCAGTCCCGCGGGCTGGATCGGCGCCGTCATCGCCGGTGTACCAAACCACAGTATCGGCCGGCGTGCCGGCGGTGAGCGAAGTCGCCGTGTCGAAGGGCGGCCCGTTGACCCGCTGCGGCGGATTGCCACCGGCAGTGTTGAAGAAATTATCCGACGCGGCCATCGCCGAAGCGGCGACAAGTGATGTGGCCGCGAGCTTGCTCAAGGAGGCGGTCAGCGCGGTGCCCAGGTTGGCTGCGGTCGCCGTGGCGTTGGCGCCAATCGTGAACTGATCCGAGCCCGGCGGCGAGGCCGTCGTTGCCGTCAAAGTCAGGCTTTGCGACGTGCCATCCGGCAGATTGAACGAGAAGGCGATGGTCTGCCCGGCCGCGGGCTGGCCGGTCATCGCCACGTCGATGCGCGGTGGCGCGCCGGCTGGCCCTGTCACCGTCGCGTTTGAAAGCGACGAATTGACCGCGGCAAGCTTGAAGCCGAATGGACCTACGTCTTCGGCAACGCGCATCGTGCCGGCAACGGGATTCGTGACATTAAGGCGCCCCAGCCCGCTGGCGCCGAGATCGGCCAGCTTGCGCTCCGCGATCATCTGCTTGAGACCGGCGCGGATGCCGTCACCGTTGATGATCAGATCGGTCGAGGCGACCGCTGGCTTGTCGACCGCCTTGCCGGAAAACAGAGAACGGTCGCCGGCTTGCGTGCCGAGCAAACCCAGCATGAGGTCCAGCTGGCTCATCGCGCCCTTTTGCTGCGTGCTTTGCCCGCTGGGATCGATGGAAAAGGCAGAATCGATCGCGGCCGTCTTCACGGTGCGGGCCGCATTGTCGATCCCGGTCAGCGCCGACTGCGCGAGAGTGAGCCGTATGCCGGTCGCCGCCATCGCCGCGTCGTAGCCGCTGATCGCTGAAATCTGGCCGCGCAGGCTGAGCGAGATGCCGCGGTCGGCGCCGAGCCCTGCATAGGTATCCGATTTGACGCCGGTGCCGAACTGACGTTGCAGATCGTCGAGCCGTTCGCGCATGTCGAGGATCGACTGCAGCATCGACGACGAAACCGAACCGACGTAACCCACCATCGCCATCGCTTACATCCTCATCAGCGCGTCGAGCATTTCTTTCACCGCGGACATCACCCGCGCATTGGCGGCGTAGGAATTCTGCAGATTGAGCAGGTTCGTCATTTCCTGATCGATATTGACGCTCGCCCCCTCGGCAAAGCGCTGCTGCAAAGCCGCCACGACCACGTCCTGGCCCTGTTTGAGGCCTTGCGCGCTCGCCGCCGCTTCGCCCTGCTGGCTGATCACCTGGCGCAGAAAGCCGCCGAGTGTGCCGGCGAAGGGGGAGGCCGATGTGCCGATACCCGAATTCGGATCGAACGTGAGCTGCGCATTCGCGAGACGATCGAGAATGAAATTCGGCCGGGTCGGATCGCCGGACGCGACACCGCCCGTATAGGCCACCAGCAGCAAGGGATCGCCAGCGAGCGCCGAATTCACCCGAATGCGGCCGGCAAAGCCTCGCGCCTGCGCTCCGGCAGCCGTGAGAGCGCCGGTGTAAGACGCCGCGCCGTCCATGAAGAAGGGCAACTCGGCGTTGCCGCTCCCGAAGGTCGTCGTCGTCGCCGTTGCCGAAACGCTATTGATGGCGACGCGCCCGCCCGTCCCGTCATCGAGCAGCCGCAACAGGCTGCCGCTCGGATTGGAGGCGGTCATGCCGGTCGTGGCCAGCGCCGCGTTGATCTGCGAGATGGCCGCCGCCATGCCGCCGCTGAAATCGATGCCGTAGACCTTGCCCGGCAAATTCCCCGGCGCGGCCGACAGCGGCAGGATCGACGGATCATCGACGCGAACGAATGTCGCGCTCCGCTGGGTGTTGGTGAGCTTGTCGAGATACTGAACCGTGACGGTATTGCCTGCCTTCAGGCCGGCGATATCGATGTTGAAGCCAGCCTGGGCGCCTGACGTCACCGGCGTCCCTGTGATGCCGCGGTCGGACAAAGCGGAGGCCAGCGCACCGGCGATGGCATCGAGCTGATTTTGCGCCGCGACCAGATCCTGATCGCGCATTTGCAGCAGCGCCGCGATTTGCCCGGAGCGGATCGCCTTGGTCTCGATCAGGTCGACTACGCCGCCGTTGGGCGATGTCAGGGTGATGGTGCCGAGCCCGCGCGTGTCGGGGTCGCGCGTCCATTCAGTTGACGGAGTGACCGTTCCGCCGCCATCGAAAGCCAGCACGCTCGCCTTGAGCCCGACGAGCGGCATGCCGGACGCAGTGTAGATGCTGACCTGATGGTTGTCGCCCTTGAGGACGGTGATGTCCATGAGCTGCGACAGTTCGTCGATCATGGCGTCGCGGCGGTCGAGCAAGGTCGCCATTGCCCCATCATTGATGGTGGAGGTGGCAACCTGTTGATTGATGTCGGCGATCTTCTGCATCGCCAGATTGGCTTGCGAAACGGCGTTGCCGATCGAAGTTTCGGCATCCTGACGCAGCAGCTGTACGCCCGCCGACATGCTGTTGAGCTGCTGCGCAAAAAGTTGCGCGGCGCCAACAACACTGTTGCGCACCGAACTGTCATTTGGGCTCGCCGACAGCGCCTGGAGCGCTGCAGTGAATTTGTTGAACGTGGCGTCGAGCGAGGAATCCGAACCGGGCCGGCCGTAGAGCGCCTGCAACTGGTCGTAGAGACGCGCCCGCATGTCGGCAAAGGCGCCGCCCGAGCTTTCGCTGCGCAGCTGCTTCTGCACGAATTCATCGAGCGCGCGGCTGACGTCGCCGGCGCGCACGCCGATTGCGGTATCGCCGCCGGAGATCGTGACGGGCGTGATGGTCTTGCGGATGTAGCCGGGCGTGCCAGCATTGGCGACGTTGCCGGCGACGATCGAGAGCCCGGCCTGGTTGGCGCGAAGCCCCGAAACCGCTGCCGCAAGTGCCTGGGACAGGCTCATCGCATGCCGCCCTTACCTGTCACGCGCCGCCGAGCCGCGCGTTACCGCAACATATTCAGGAGGTCCTGAACCATTGTATTGGTCGTTGTCACCACGCGCGTATTGGCCGAGTAGGCCTGCTGGGTGACGATCAGCTTGGTGAACTCGTCCGCGATGTCGGTGTTCGAACCCTCGAGCGACGAGCCGACGATCTTGCCCGACGCGTTGTAGACGACCGGGCCGGATTCCGCGGTCGCCTCGAAGGCGCCGCCGTCGAGGCGCTTGAGCATGTTGGCGCCCGAGAAGTTGCCAAGCGTGATTTCGGCGAGATCGATCGTGCGGCCGTTCGAATAAGTGCCGACGATGCGGCCTTTTTCGCTTACCGCGACCGCCTGAAGCTGACCGGCGGCAAAGCCGTTCTGCTGCAGCAGGTTCACCTGGGCTGTGCCGTTCGGATCGGCGAATTGGGTGATGCCGCCGGTGCCGTGCACGATGCGCACATCGCCGAGATTGATGCCGTCCACGACCACGTTCGAGAGCGTCACACTGGTGACCGCCGGCGAAAGCTGACCATTGGCAAGGAAGTTGTAGTCGACGCCGACATTGGTCCACGCCGCGTTGGTGCCCGACGCGGTCGAATTGGACTGGTAGAACAAATTCCAGGTATCGCCGTGGCCGGCGCCCAGCGTCGAACTGTCCACCTTGGCCCAGCGCAGCTGCACGTTCACCGCCGAACCCGAGACGTCGTAGACGGTTACGGCGCCGCCACCGACCGATTCATTGAGGAAGGAGGTCACGTCCGAACCGACCACGGTGCCGTTGGAGGGGATGCCGGTCAGCGTGCGGATGCCGAAATTGCGCGCCGTGGCGCTGCCGCCGACGGCAATCGTGTCGGTGGCCGCCGAGGCGGTGATGGTGACGTTGCCCGTGAGCGCGTCGGCCGAGGCGATGCCGCCGGCAAGGCCGGCCAGCGCGGTGTTGAGGTCGCCGAGCGTGACGATGTTCGGGGAGCCGAACTGAAGGTTGAGCGTTGCCGCGGCGCCGATCTTGATCGTCATGTTCTGGCCGGCCGCCGCCGCGCCCTGGGTCAGGATGTTGGTCGCGTTCGTCGTGCCGACGGTCATGCCGATTTCGTTGAGCAACGACAGCGTCGAGGTGTTTCCGATCACGACGTTGGTCTTGGCATCGCCGGAGGTCAGCACCAGATGATTGGTGGCATTGAGCGAAGCGGTGACATTGTGGGTGCCGGTCAGCAGGTTGATCTTGTTGACGATGGCGTTGGAGTCGTCGCCCGCCGCAATCACGACGTTGGTGCCGTTGATGTTCAGCGTGCCGCCGGCCGAGGTGAGGATCGAAATGTCCTTGGTGCCGGTGTTCACCGCCGCAGCGTCAGGCTGGATGGCGGCGCCGGAGCCGATGATTTTCGCAACTGCAGGCGCGCCATTGATCGGGTTCGCCGAGAAGTCGGCGGGGTTGAGCAATTCCGAGCCCGCGATCGTGACGTCATGGTTCACGGTGTTCGGATAGCTCGCGAGGTTCGCGCGGTAGGTGATTTCGCTGGTCGGGAGCGCGGGCAGGAAGCCGTTCTGGAACTGCAGGGTTTGCGGGACGCTGCCGATCAGATTGCCGGTGTCGCTGTCGACCGGAATGCCCGACAGGTAGTAGCCGGCGCCGTTCACCAGGTAACCGTTCTGGTCGAGCTGGAAGTCGCCGCGCCGGGTGTAGAGATCGACCCCGGTGAAGACCGGGCGGGCGTCGTTGAAACTGGTCGGCTTCTGGACCACGAAGAAGCCGGAGCCGTTGATGGCGATGAAGGTCGAGATCGAGGACGCCTGGATATCGCCCTGCACCGTGTTCGAGGAGCGCGAATTCGCCACCACGTTGCCGGCGAGCTGTTTCGACGCGACGTTGTCCGAGACCAGATCCTCGAACGACGTATCGGTCCGCTTGAAGGCGGTGGTCTGTGAATTCGAAATGTTGCCGGAGATGTTCTCGAGCGCAAAAGCCTGTGCGCGCATCCCGGTCACGGCCGTGGTGAGAGCGCCGAAAATACCCATGACTTGATCTCCCAATAGGCGCGCGTTTGCGCGCGCAATCCCGCGGTGAAGCCATCGCAATCGGCGTGCCAATAGATAAATGAGTTAAATCAAACGCTTATGGGAACAGCGTGGCTTGGGCACCCGGCCCTTTCTGCCGCGCGCGGAAAAACTTGCCGGTGTGATCCTGTGTTGCCGCCGTGCAGACGCCTCCCTAGTGTCGCGCCCTTCTGAACGACAGGACGACAATGCGTTTTGAAGGCACCAAGGCTTATGTCGCGACGGATGACCTCAAGGTCGCGGTCAATGCCGCGATCGCGCTCGAGCGCCCGCTTCTGGTCAAGGGCGAGCCGGGCACCGGCAAAACCGTCCTTGCGCTCGAGATCGCCAAGGCAGTGAAAGCGCCCCTCATCGAGTGGCACGTCAAATCGACCACGAAGGCCTTGCAAGGGCTTTATGAATACGACGCGGTATCGCGGCTGCGCGACAGCCAGCTCGGCGACGAACGGGTCAAGGACATCCGCAATTACATCAGGCGCGGCAAATTGTGGGAGGCGTTCGTCGCGCCGGAACGCCCGGTGCTGCTGATCGACGAGATCGACAAGGCCGACATCGAGTTTCCGAACGACCTCCTGCTCGAGCTGGATCGCATGGAGTTCTTCGTCTACGAAACCGGCGAGACGGTGAAAGCAAAGCAACGGCCGATCGTCGTCATCACCTCGAACAACGAGAAAGAGCTGCCCGACGCATTCCTGCGCCGCTGCTTCTTCCACTACATCCGCTTTCCCGACGCCGACACGATGCGCGCCATCATCGAGGTGCACTTTCCCGGCATCAAACAGCGCCTCGTCGCCGAGGCCCTCAGGCTGTTTTATGAAATTCGCGACGTGCCGGGCCTCAAGAAAAAGCCGTCGACGTCGGAGCTGCTCGATTGGCTGAAATTATTGATGGTCGAGGATATCGGCCCGGAAATGCTGCGCGAGCGCGATCCGAAGAAGCTGATCCCGCCCCTGCATGGCGCACTGCTGAAAAACGAGCAGGACGTGCACTTGTTCGAGCGCCTTGCCTTCATGGCGCGGCGCGAGAGCCGCTAGCTTTTTGATTTAAGGCGACCGCGAAGGGCCTTTACCACAGGCCGCGAATGTCGAACGAATAGGTCACGCCGGCGCCGACCTGAAATTGGTCGGGGTCGCCGCGCAGGCGCACCAGCGGCGAATTCGCCACGCTGCCGACCAGCCGGTCATATTCGACGAAGGCATGCGTCGCCCAGCGCTCGTTCCATTCGTAACGCGCCTGAAATCCGGCACCGTAAGCTTTGATGCCGCCCGTCGTGCTGTAGATCGGAAGCCCCGAAGTGGCCGATTGCGCCGCGGTCACGCCGAAATACGGATTGAAGGCTTCCGCGGTGCCGTAAACCAGCCGCGGACCGCCCGACAAGGTGAGTTGCTTCGTCACCGGCACGACCACGTCGGCCGACAGGTCTCCCGTCAGGCCGCGATGCCCGCCGATGCCCTGGCGCAATTCGGCGCGCGTGCGCAGCCACTGCGTCGGCCAATATTCCGCGAACAGGCCAGGCTCGAACACGAAGCCGACATTGCCGAGTCCCGCGAGATCAGGATCGTCGCCGGCGCGGCGCGGCATCTTGAACTTCGCGGTGACACCGAACTGAACGCCCGCCGTGTTGAATAAGGAGAAGCTGAAACCGTCGCGCGGCGACTGGAACGGGCGGATGGTGCCGGCGCGCCGGATATTGACGACGGGAAACGGCGCCCAATGATAACGGTCATTGCCTTCGTAGGTCGGCAGATAACGCGCTTCAATGCCCAGCGTAATGGTCCACTCGGGCGAGGTCATCGGTTTGGGCGAGAGCAGCGAAGGCTGTGATGCGGCCTGCGGCAGATCGGCCGCGAGAGCGCTGCCGACGCTCAAGCCAAGCGCAAGGATCGAAAGAGAATACTGCACCCGTCGCATACCCACTTCTACAATGGCCCGCCCACTATTTCACTAACGTTGAAAAGTTCCGCTACTCCGCCTTTTGGGCCTGCCGGCGGCGGCCGCCCTTACGCCGTTCCCCGCTCGGTGGCGGACCGTCGGCCGTCATGGCTTTCGTCTCGGGCGGCGGGGGTCCGGCGGCTTTGATTTGGGCGGCATGCGCTTCGCGGCGCACGCGCGCCCGTTCGCGATAGCGCGCGAAACTTTCCGCAGCGAGACGCGCCGGGGCGGAACCGGCATTGACTGCCTGCACGATGATGCGGCCGAGCCGCCCGCCGGCCCAAACGAGTTCGTAAGGCGCGAACAACCTCCACGTCTGATCATTCTCGACAATGCCGCGCGCGATCAATTCGCCGGCGATCGCAGTGGTATTGAGGCCCTGCCCGCCAAACGCGCTCGCGACCCAAATCCCCCGCGACGTCTCGCCGATCTGCGGCATGCGATGCACCGCGCGGCCGAGCGTGCCCGACCATAGATGCGCGATTTCGATTTTGCCGAGCTGCGGGAATATCGCCTGCGCGCTGCGCGCAAGCGTTCTGGCGAAGCGGCGCGGATTGAGCGGCCGTGTCGTGATCCGGCTCGACCATAACAGCCGGTCGCCCCCAACCACGCGAAAATGATTAGCGCTGCGCGCCCCGTCACTGACCGCGCCGCGATAGCGCATCACCTCGCCGAGGACCGGGCCAAGCGGCGCCGTCACCATCACGTAAGTCGTCACCGGTACAAGCGTCGCGCCGAGCCGCGGCATCAAGGCGCCAAGCTGGACGTTTCCCGCGAGCACGACATGGGCGGCTCGCACTGTTCCCGATGGAGTACGCACGCGCTTGCGCACGCCAGCCGGATCGAGGGCGACCGCTGGTGTTTCTTCGAAGATCCGAACCCCGGCGTCTTCGGCAGCTTGGGCAAGTCCTAAAGTGTAATTCAACGGATTGATGTGAAACGCCGCCGGGAAATGCATCGCGTCAAAATAGTGCGCGCTGCCGACCGCTTGACGCACGCGCGTCCGGTCCCAGGTCTCGACCTCGGTGCCAAGCCAGCGCAGGCGCTCGGCCTGCGTGCGCACGTCACGCGGATTGTCCGTTTTCCAGACGCGCAGCCAGCCAGCGGACGGGCCGACACCCGCCATGCCTGTTTCCGCGATCGTGCGCCGTACGTATTCAACGCCGTCTTGCGACAGGGCCCAGAGCTGCTTGGCGTGATCGAGCCCGATGCGCTCGATGATCGCGTCGATCTCCTCTGAAAAGCCAGGCACGACCAGTCCAGTATTTCGCCCAGACGCCGCGCCGCCAATACGGTCCGCCTCGAGCAGCGCGACCGACCAGCCGCGCCGCGCCACTTCGCGCGCGGTCGTCAGGCCGGCAAGCCCGCCGCCGACCACGCAGACATCGACGTCGAGATCGAAGCTCAGCCGCGGGCGCGGCTCGCGGCCGACGCGTTCCGTTTCGTACCAGGTCGTTTGCAGGTCGGCGTCAGTCATGCACAGGGGGCGAAGCAGCGGCGGGCGCTCATGCTAAACTGATCGCGCCTGGAAAGCGACGCCGAGATGCGCCGTCTCATAGTACTACGACATTCGAAGGCCGAGCGGGCCGCGCCCGATCGCGGCGATTTCGAACGCCCCTTGAGCGATCGGGGACGTGCCGACGCCGCGCGCACGGGCGCCTATCTCGCGCGCCACGACCTTTCGCCCAATTACGCGCTGGTGTCTCCTGCGCGCCGCGCGCAGGAAACATGGACCGCTGCCGCCGCTCAATTGCAGCGTAAGCCCGGCAGCAATGACGATCCGCGCATCTACAATGCGACGACCGACGCGTTGCTGTCGGTCATTGCCACCGCTCCCGCCAAAGCCGAGCTTCTGATCCTCGTCGGGCACAATCCCGGCCTGCACGAATTGGCGATGCAGCTCTCCGCCGCGGGTGACGTCGAGACCCGAGAGCGTCTGCGCGAGGGACTGCCCACATCGGGGTTGGTCGTGATCAGCTTCGCCTTCGAGGATTGGACCGCGATCGCCCATGCGCGCGGCCGGCTTGAACGCTTCGTTAGCCCGGGCTCACTCGGGACCGCCGCGAATTGAGGCAGCGGGCCTTATTCAACCGTACCCTCCCGGCATGCCATGATGGGCCTCGTGCAATCCGGGAGTGCAGCCATGTTCAAGTGCATTCTGGTTCCGATCGACCTCGCCGATACCGATCTTGCAAAGCCGGCGGTGAATACCGCGATCGAGATGGCCAAGATCGGCGGCGGCTCCATCCGCCTGATCAATGTGTTGCCGATGACGCCCGTGATGCTCGCCGAATACGTGCCACCCGATTTCGACAATCAGCAGCGCAAATCCGCTGAAGACGCGCTCGGCATCGTGGTGCGGGAATGCGGTCTCGATAGCGGCCGAGTCACGTCGACGGTCCGGCAGGGCGGGATCTACCACGAGGTGCTCGAGGAAGCGAAAACCATCAACGCCGATCTGATCGTGATGAGCTCGCATCGCCCGGCGATGCGTACCTATTTCCTCGGATCAAATGCCGGCCACGTCGTGCGCTATGCCAAGTGCTCGGTACTGGTCGTGCGCCACTAGCTTTCCGGCAACAGCAGCCGCGGCGGATCGTCCGGCCGGTAACGATGCGGCCGGTTGCGGCGAAAGAACGCCACCCCACTCCACAAGAAGAAAACCAGAAAACCGAACAACACCGCGGCCGCGCTCCACGCCCCCGACGCCGCGGCGCGCAGTTCGAGCCCGATAATGGCGAGCACGCAGGCGCCGCCGAACAGGACCCCGAAGCCATAGACCAGCGGATGAATGCCAGCCTCATATGTCGTTTGTGCCGTAGCCCCGGCAATGCGGCTGTGCAGCTCGCGCACGAAGGCGGAATAAGAAGCGCTGTTTGCCTCCTGTCTCATGAGGCCCTTCCAAGACGTCGAGATAATCGTCAACGGCGGCCCGCCGGCGTGCCACAGCCTGGTGACGAAGCGGTTGTTTTGCATGGTCGCTGGCCGGTACGACATGCGCACTTTCGAGATGTCACGTAAGGGCACCAGACCGGAGCGCGTCCGGTTTTCCCAGGCGAGACCGGACGGCGTGAGGCGAAATATCCAGGCCGCGCCGAACGCCGAAGGCTGATAGGCGTAAGTGTTGCCGTCTAGGTCCAGTGCTTGCTCGGTCATGAAATCCGTTGGCGCGGCTGTCACCGGGCCGCAACGCCGCTCTTTTATCGGCGTTTTTGCGGGTTAGCCACAGCCCGGGCGCCGCGCCCGTGTTTCAATCGACCGCCTTCTATAATAACGTCGCGTTGGGGCTGGGTACCGCTCTGGTTGCGTTCGGGGGTTGCGTTCCAATGAGCAGGCTGTCGGAATTTTTCGGCCGCAAGGGCGGCTCCGACAATGGGGCCTCGACAAACGGCAAGCACGGTCACGAGCCGATCACCCTCGAGCAGCCCGCCGAGGTCGGCTCGCGCATGGGCGAGGAAAACGAGGTGCTCCGGCACCTGTTATCCGACACCGGCCGCAAGATCGGCGCGCTCGACGAGCTCAAGGACGCCTTCGACAAGATCGTCACGCCGTTTAACAACACGCTGCGCGCGCTCGAGCAGGAGAAATCGCAAAACCTCAGCCTGCGGGGCCTGCTGGCGGAAAACCGCAGCGCCTATGAGAGCCTTCGCACCAAGTTCTATGAGCTCGAAAAAAAGGCAACCGCGCAGGAAGCCGAGAACGACCGTCTGCGTGAGGACCTCGAGCTGTCGCGCGAGACCTTACGCGGCTTGGAAAGCGCGCGCAGCGAGCTCAACAACCGCATCGCCAGTCAGAACGCACAACTGGGCGATCTCGAGCGCCAGCTCGCCACCGAAAGCACGCAGCGCCGCAGCCTGAGCGAATCGAACCGCGTTCTCAACGACCAGCTCGACGCCTCGGAAAAGCGCAGCCTCGGTATCGAAAGCGAACTTGCCGCGGCGCGCGAGCGCATCGCGCTCCTCGAGCAGGATCGCGCCACGGCTAACGCCGCACTCGAGCAGGCCGTCAACGAGAGTGCGCGCCTCAACCGCCGCTTCACGGAATCGGAGGCCGCGCTCGCTATGGCCCGCACGCAACTGGCGAAGCTCGAAGCCAACTTCGCCGAGGCGCATGCCGAGCGCACCCACCTCGCGGCTGCGCTTGAAGAGACCAAGGAAAAGCACGCGGTCGAAGCGAACGGGCT
Source organism: Pseudolabrys sp. (assembly GCA_019247925.1). Lineage (GTDB taxonomy): Bacteria > Pseudomonadota > Alphaproteobacteria > Rhizobiales > Xanthobacteraceae > Pseudolabrys. The sequence goes on along the minus strand of JAFBAG010000083.1, from coordinate 6,648 downwards.
TCAGGTACGGCTCGACGCCTTGCAATCGCGCGCCGCGACCGCGGAGCGCCTGCTGGCCGAAACCCGGCAGAACCTCATTGCGCGAACGGAAGAGGCGCGTGCCTTCGATCGCAAGGCAACCGAGGCGACCATCGCGCGCCATAGCGCCGAAAAGCGCCTAAGCCAGATCGAAGGTCTCCACGAAGCGCGCGAACGTCAGATCAAGGATCTCGAGCATTCGCGGCTGGCGCTGGTCGAGCGCAGCAACTCGCTCACCAAGACGCTCAAGCTGCGGGAGACTGGATTGGCCCGCGCCGAGGAAAAAATTCAGACGCTCACCGAACGCAGCGGCCGTCTCGAAGCCGACATCCAGATCGGCCGGACCAATGTCGAAAAGCGCGTCGAGGATCTCACCGCGTCGTTGCAGCGCGAGCGCATGGAGCGCGCGGTCGTCGAAGGCGCGCTTGAAGCGGCGCGTAAGGATAATTCCCGTTTGCAGTCTGAAATCGGAGGGCTGCGCGCCGCAGTCCGCCGCGGGGCCGCCCCAGATGAATCGGCGGCGGAACCCGCAAAACCCCGCCGGGGCAAAGCCGGCGCCGATATCGAGCCGATCATCAAATCGTGACGCGGGCGCCGGCCGCGTCTTCAACGTCGGAAACGGAACGTTAGCCGCTCGCGGGCGTTCTGCAGGCAAGCGCCTCAGCGCACATTCCTGAGTTCCGATGGAGAAGCCGATGATCAAGCACCTTTTCGCCATCAGCGCGCTCGGTGGCGCGCTGCTCACGTCCGCCGTCGCGCAAGACGCTAAGCCCTTTCCGGCTGGTGAAGCCGAAAAAGTCATGCCCCAGCTAAGCGAGGTTCAAGGCCCGGTCCGTTTCGTCCCGACACAGGCGTCGACCGAATGGCGCGCCAGCAAGATCGTCGGCGCTCCGGTCTACAGCACCGACAATCGCAAGATCGGCGACGTCAACGATCTTCTCCTGGCGCCCGCCGGGGGCATCCATGCCGCGGTGATCGGCGTTGGCGGCTTCCTCGGGGTCGGTGAGAAAAATGTCGCCGTACCGTTTGCCGCGCTGCAGATCACCCGCAGGGCCAACAGCGACGCCGTGGAGCGCATCACCATCAACCTGACGCAGCAGCAACTGCAGGACGCGCCGCGCTTTAGCTATCTCGGGCCGGATGGCCGACAGACGACCGGCGCCGCTGACGGCGAGCGTGCGGTCCCCGTCATCGATAAAAAACAATAATAATCACTCCGGCTTTGCCGGCACCTTGGAGGCTGCGCCCGGCATAAGCCGGGCGCATTTTTGCGGGCAAAGCCCGGCTTCGTCTCCTATATTCTCACCATGCGCGCGCTCGCTCTGATCATTCCCCTCCTCGCCTTGCTTGGCGCGACCTTGTGGTTTGTCGCGTATGCGTGGCGGCGGCTGGGCGCTGCCGAGATGCCCGACTATGGCTGGGCCGCGCTCGGCGGCGGAGTAGCGATCTCACTGCTGGTTGGTTGCGGGCTGATGGCGCTGCTGTTCTACAGTCACCGTCACGGTTACGACGCCATCAATCAAGGCGACCGCCGCAACGAAGAACCCTGAGCCGCTTCCACCCGCGCCGGCGCTCGCTATAGTGCGGCCCCGCGAGGCATTCATGGCAAAAACGCTGGTTCAGGAAGAGTTCGGTAAAACTGCCGCGAGCTATCTCACGTCGAAGCCGCACGCCCAAGGAAAAAGCCTGGAACGGCTCGTTGCCCTCACCCGCCCCCAAAGCAATTGGCGCATGCTTGATGTCGCCACCGGCGGCGGCCACGTCGCTTATGTGTTCTCGCCCCATGTCGCGAAAGTCGTCGCCAGCGATATCACCGAGGAGATGATCTCCCTCGTGAAAACGGAAGCCGGCAAGCGCGGGCTAAAGAACGTCGAAACCGCCTACGCCAAGGCGGAAAAGATGCCATTCCTCGACGCGAGTTTCGAGCTCGTCACCTGCCGCATCGCTCCGCATCATTTCGACAGCATTCCCGACTTTCTCGCCGAAGTGCACCGCGTCCTCGTTGCTGGCGGCATGTTTGCGCTGGTCGACAATGTGGTGCCGGCCGGCAGCGTTGGCGATTACATCAACGCGTTCGAACGCTTCCGCGACCCGAGCCATCTAAGGGCCTGGACGATGGCGGAATGGCGTGCCGCGCTCTCGGCTAAAGGCTTCGCCCTCGAGCACGAAGAGGAAATCGGCAAGCAGATGGATTTCAACAGTTGGGCCGCGCGGCACGACGCGACGATGCAGGCATTGCTGCGTGCCCTGTTGATTCAGGCGACGCCGGACGTCGCCGCCGCGCTCGAGCCGAAAGTGAGCGAGAAAGAAGCGACCTTCCGCCTGCGCGAAGGCCTGTTCATCGCCCGCAAAAACTAGACCGCCAAAAGCAAAACCGGCGCTGGTGGCCCAGCGCCGGCTTACAAAATTTTTGCTCGGCTGAAGCTTACATCATCTTCTTTTTCTTGCCGCGCTTCACAACCTTAGGCGCGGGTTCCCACGCGGGGGCGAGCACGGCATCGACCACCAGGCCGCCGATGATCGGCACGACGCAGTTGCCGCTGCCGACTAGCACTTCGCGCGTGGTCAGCGGCCGATTGAGGACGATGGTGGTGACGATCGGCGACGCGATCAGGCAGCCCGCCACGCCCCAACCCCAGACACCCCAATGCGCCGCGGTCGTGTGGCTGACGGCCCGCTGGCTAGAGTGAATGCCCCAGGCAACGCCCTGGCTCACACCGCTGACGACGCTGCTGGTGAGCGCGGCGCGGTCGTCGCGGACGCGTTTATGTCCGTGCGCATCGGCCGCAGACACGGTGAAAGCAGTCGCGGCAACGGCCGCAGCAACCATCGCAATCGATTTTTTCATGGACGTCTCCCAGAGAATCCCCAAACGAAGCGGGCGATTGTCGTCAGGCGCACATAGGGTGTCGAGTTCCACAGAGTTCCCTGCGCGAATAATTCACAGCCAAATGGGCGCAGCCCGGTCGGCCTCGCCAAGCCGAAAGGGGGTCGGAAGCAGGCCGCCTGTCATGCAGGCCTGAGGCTAAACCAATGAAATCGCACGGTTTTAGCCCATAGCCGGCGGTTCATTAACCCTCCGTTTACCGCGGCGAGGGAGGGTAGCGGTAGCTCCGTAATGACTGTGATTCGCGTCGCTTCGCCCGGGCGCATCGGCGAATACAGGACAGACCAATGGCAAAACTCGCGGGCTTTCTCGGCCGTAAATCGGCGCCGATCCTCAAGGCCGTCGAAACCAGCGCCCCTCCCGCAGCGACGCCCGAGCCTGAAGTCGATCTCGACGAGGATCTGTTTGCCGCACTCGGCATCCAGCTCGGCGGCGACAACGAGGCGCTGCGCAACCTGCTGCTCAACGCCAACCACAAGATCGGCGAGCTCGACGCCATCAAGGACGCGGTCGGCAAGCTGGTCGATCCGGTCAGCAAGGCGCTGCGCGAATTCGAAACCGAGAAGAGCGAAAAGGTCGCCCTCCAGACAATCCTCGCCAATACCCGCGCCGCCTACGGCAAAATGCGCAACGAACTCGGCGAGGCGGAAAAGAAAGCCGCGAGCCTCGAGGGCGAATGCCAGCAGCTCAAGCGCGACCTGACCCTCGCGCAGACCACCGCCCGCAACCTCGAAAGCACGCGCGCCGAACTTGCGATCGATATCGCCGCCCGCAAGGCGCAGATCGTCGAGCTTGAAAGCCGCCTCACGCAGGAAAGCAGCGAAGTAAAGCTGCTGCGCGAAGAGCATCGCCGGCATGGCGAGCGCGCGCTGGCGACCGATAAGCGGATCGTCGCGCTCGAATCCGACCTGAATGGCGCCCGCCAGAAGCTCGTCATGGCTGAGGACGAGAAGCGCGCGCTGCAAGGCGCGCTGGACCGCACCAATAGCGAAAGCTCCCGCCTCGCCCGCCGGCTTGCCGAAACCGAAGCATCGCTCGCCGCGACGCAGGGCCGGCTGCGCAATGTCGAGGCTAACTACTCGGAGCTCACCAGCGAGCGCGCGCGGCTTGCCGCGACACTCGACGAGATCAACGAACGCCACAGCAACGAACTCTCGGCGCAGCAGATGCGTTTCGAGGCGATGGCGGCGCGCGCCAACGCCAGCGAGCGCCTCCTCAATGAGGCGCGCGAGCATCTGACGTCGCGCGCGGACGAGATCCGGGCCTTCGACCGGCGCATGACCGAGACGACGCGCGAGCGCGACGCCCTCGCCAGCAAGGTTGCGGCCATGGAAGCGGCACGCATACAGACAGAATCCGAACTCAAGGAATCCGAGCAAGCGCGCGCCCTGCTGCTCGAGCGCGGCAGCGCGCTGGCCAAAGCCTTCAATACCAAGGAAGCCCTGCTCGCCCGCAACGAGGAAGCAAGCCAGCTCATCAAGGACCGCCTCGTGGCGATGGAAGCCCAGGCGCAGAAGGAAAAGGAAGCCGCCGAGCGGCGCGTCGAGGAGCTCGAAGCCGCCTTGCGCCGCGAGAAGCTCGAACGCGCGGTCGTGGAAGGCGCCCTGGAGGCCGGCCGCAAGGACTTTGCCCGGCTGATGCGCGAAGTGATGGCCCTCCAGCGTCAAAAGGACGCTGAGGAGCCGGCACCGCAGCGGCGCGCCGCCAACGCGGCCTAGCCAGCCGCTGCCGTATTAGAAACCACGACGCCGGGCCAGAGCCCGGCGTTCGTTTTTCAGAGCGCCGCCGGGATCGGCACGCTCACCACCTCCGCGGAGTCGCATCCGCTGCACACGTAAGTGTGCAGATCGGTGCGAGCGAGTCGCGGATGTGGCTCGGTCCCGTAGAGCCGCGTGGGACCGCCGCATTGTGCGCACGGCGGCGGGCCAACCATGCGGGGACGAGTGTTTGGGATATTGCTGAACATTTCAGTCATGAGCAGACGCTACGCCTCTGAGTATTCGTGTCAACAAATACTTTTGCACAGGCGCCGTAGACTAATCGATTACAGTTTTAGCAAAAGATATACTTAGCTATACTTGAGCCATGACTGTTATTAGCTTGGTTACGTCTGTTTCACCCCATTACTCAAATTGAGTAATTGGCTAAAGGAACTCAGTTGCAGTATGGTCGTTTTCAGAGGGTATCGAGTACCAAGCGCGTCCAAAGTGAACGAACGGCCGGGGCAACCCCTGTTAGCGTTGCGCATGGCCAAGAATCAGAGGGCTGGGGAGCCCATGAACGAAGATCGCGGCGAACGCCTGCAAATCATGCTGTCTGAGGAGGAACTCGTCCTGCTTGACGACTTCCGGTTCAAGACCCGGATGCCAAGTCGCGCCGCGGCGGTGCGAGAGTTGCTCAAGCGGGGTCTCGCCGCGGAAGGCTTCAGCCAAGCCGCCTTCGGCGCCAAATCCCAGGACTACGGCATGTCGGCCGGTTCTGACCCGGCGGGCCGCGACGGCCGCTCCTCCAAGCCCAAAAAGTAACGGGTTACCGCACCAGTTCGCGCATCGCGCGGTCGAGCCCGTCGAGCGTCAGGGGATACATCCGGTTGCCCATCAGCTGCCGAATCATTGAGATCGACTGGGTATAGGCCCATTCCCGCTCCGGCACCGGATTGAGCCAGACGGCGGCTGGATAAGTGCGCGTCATCCGATCCATCCACACCTGCCCGGCCTCCTCGTTGTAGTGCTCGACCGAGCCGCCTGACACCGCGATCTCGTAGGGCGACATCGAGGCGTCGCCGACGAAGATCACCTTGTAGTCATGCGGATAGGTGTGCAGCACCTGCCAGGTCGGGGTCGTCTCCTGGAAGCGCCGGCGGTTTTCCTTCCAGACGCGCTCGTAGACGCAGTTGTGGAAGTAGAAATGCTCCATGTGCTTGAACTCGGAGCGCGCGGCAGAGAACAATTCCTCGGTCGCCTTGATGTGCCAGTCCATCGAGCCGCCGATATCGAAGAACAGCAGCGCCTTGACGGCATTGTGCCGCTCCGGCCGCATCAGGATGTCGAGATAGCCCTTGTGCGCGGTGCCCCTGATGGTGCCGTCGAGATCAAGCTCTTCGGCTGAGCTGGTGCGGGCGAATTTGCGCAGGCGCCGCAGCGCCACCTTGATGTTGCGGGTGCCGAGCTCGACGTCGTCGTCGAGATCCTTGAACTCGCGCTTATCCCAGACCTTCACGGCGCGGCGGTTCTTGCTCTCGCCACCGATGCGGATGCCTTCCGGGTTGTAGCCTGAATTCCCAAAGGGAGACGTGCCGCCGGTGCCGATCCATTTCGAGCCGCCCTGGTGGCGGCCCTTTTGCTCGGCGAGCCGCTGCTTGAGTGTCTCGAGCAATTTGTCGAGGCCGCCCAGCGCCTGGATCTGCTTCTTCTCTTCCTCGGTGAGGTATTTGTCCACGAGCGCCTTGAGCCATTCCTCGGGAATATCCGTCTCGATCCCCTCGCCCACAGTCTCCAGCCCCTTGAAGACGTGGCCGAAAACGCGGTCGAACTTGTCGAGATTGCGCTCGTCCTTCACCAGCGTGGCGCGCGAGAGGTAATAGAAATCCTCGACCCGTCGCGATGCAAGGTCGGCATCCATCGCCTGCATCAGCGTCAAATATTCGCGCAAGGTCACAGGAACGCCGGCGGCCTTGAGCTCCTGGAAGAATGTCACGAACATACGGAGACTTTTGGCGTTAGATCGGAAGAGCACACGTCTGA
>JAFBAG010000072.1 GCA_019247925.1 Pseudolabrys sp. | reverse complement strand
CCGTCACTTGCGGCGGTATTCGACGACATTATCGAAAATGGCACGCTGCGGGTCACGGTCAATGACTATGCCGAGCTTTTTCACGCAGCGCTGGCGAGCACTGCCGCGCGCACTCCCCACAGCGACGCGAGAGTGCGCATCCTGGGGACGCTCGAGTCGCGGCTGCAATATGCCGATCGTGTCGTGCTTGGGGGCCTGGCCGAGGGTGTGTGGCCGCCGGAAACGGGTAGCGACGCGTGGCTGAGCCGGCCCATGCGGCTCGAGCTGGGTCTCGATCTGCCGGAGCGCCGCATTGGCCTCTCCGCGCACGATTTCGCCCAGGCGCTAGGCAATCCGGACATCGTGCTCAGCGCCGCATCCCGCGTTGGCGGCGCGCCGACAGTACCGTCGCGCTTCGTGCAGCGGCTCGCCGCCGTCGCTGGCCAGGAGCGGTGGAATAAAGCCCGCAAATCCGGCGAGAAATACCTTACGTGGGCGCGAGCGCTCGATCGCCCGGTGCGCAGCGCGCCAATCGCCATGCCCGCGCCAAAGCCGCCGGCGGAAGCGCGGCCGACACAGATCAGCGTCACAGATATCGAGAACTGGCTGCGCGATCCCTACACGATCTACGCCAAGCACATTCTCAAGCTTTTTCCGCTCGAAGCCATCGACATGCCGCCGGGCGGGAGGGATCGCGGCAATATCATCCATGGTGCCATTGCCGACTTTGCCCAAAGTTATCCTGCGGAAATGCCCGCGGATGCGATCTCGCTGTTGCAGAATTTCGGCGAGAAGCGCTTCGCCGGCTATGAGGATTTCCCGGAAGTCAAAGCGTTCTGGTGGCCGCGCTTTCTCCGCGTCGCTCGCTGGCTGACCGAAGAATTCGAAGCCCGGAGGCGACCCGGCATCAACACGCTTTACACCGAGTGCTATGGCAAATTGCCGATTCCGCTCGGCGGCTCCACTTTTACGTTGACCGGCCGGGCCGACCGTATCGAACGCCTCGCCGATGGCAGCTTCGCCATTCTCGATTTCAAAACGGGGGCGCCGCCAACCGACCCGCAGGTGCGCACTTTCCTTTCCCCTCAGCTCACGCTCGAGGCGGCGATGCTTCGCAACGGCGCGTTCAAGGAGATCGGCAAGGGCGGGAGCGTGTCGCAGCTTGTCTATGTCGCGCTCGGCGGCGGTGAGCCGCCCGGCAAGGACAGGATCATCGACCTCAAGGACAGCACTCCGGACAGCCACGCCGACATTGCGCTGACGCGCCTCGCCGGACTGGTCACGCGCTTCAGCGATCCGGAAACGCCTTATCGGCCGCTCGCCCACCCGATGTGGAAGACGCATTACGGCGATTACGACCACCTTGCGCGCGTGAAGGAATGGTCGATTGGCAGCGACAGCGAGAACGGCGAATGACTGAAGAACGAGTCATTACCCGCGCCGTGCTCGACAAGCAGCGCCAGGCGTCCGATCCCGAGACCTCGGCTTGGGTGTCCGCCAACGCCGGCTCGGGCAAGACGCACGTGCTGGCGCAGCGCGTTATCCGCCTGCTGCTGTCCGGTGTGGACCCGGCGCGCATTCTTTGTATCACCTTCACGAAAGCGGCAGCCGCCAACATGGCGAACCGCGTATTTGAGGAGTTGCGCAAGTGGACGGCGCTCGGCGATGACGCCCTCGCCGAGGTGATGCGCAAAGTCGGCGCGCGCGACACCGGCGCGCCAATGCGCGCGCGAGCCCGCCGCCTGTTCGCCTTGGCGCTGGAAACGCCGGGTGGATTGAAGGTGCAAACCATCCACGCCTTTTGCACCCATGTCCTGCATCTGTTTCCCTTCGAGGCCAACTGCCCCGCCCGCTTCACGGTCCTCGACGAGGTCGAGGAAGCCCAGCTGCTCGAGCATATGACCAACGAGGTATTGCTCGATGCGGCAGCAAATCCGGAATCGGCAATTGGCCGCGCCCTGCGGTATGCGATCGGCGCGGTCGCCGACCTGCGTTTCCGCGAACTCATCGCGATGGCCATCGCCGAGCGTGACGCGGTCACAGCGTGGCTTAAATCCGCGGGGGGCGTTGACGGGGCCGCCGCTCAACTCTCGAGCGGGCTTGGCGTCGCGGTGGACGACAGCGAGGACAGGATCGCTGCGGAATTCCTCGGCAAGAGCGTTATCCCGCGCAGCGACTGGGCCGAAATCGCAAAGATCGCGCGAACCGGCAAGGACAGCGATGTCGAGCAGGCCACCCGCTTCGATGCCCTGCCCAGCCTTGTGGGAGCGCGCCAGATCGAGCGTTACATCGAGATTTTCTGCACCAAAACGTCGGGCGCGCGCAAAAACGTGCTGACGGTCGCCTTCAAGAAGTCTTACGGCAACCTGTGTGAAAGGCTCGAGACTGAAAAAAATCGTATTTGGGCGCTGATCGAGCGCCGCCGTGCCGTGGCCGCGCGCGACCGTACCATCGCATTAGTCACGATCGCTGAAGCGGTGCTGAAGCGATTCGGTGAGGAGAAAAATCGCCGGGGGCTGCTCGATTTCGAAGACCAGATCGATCGCACGCACGACCTCTTGGCTCGCACATCCTCGGCGTGGGTGCATTACAAACTCGACCGCGGCATCGACCATGTGCTGATCGACGAGGCCCAGGACACCAGCCGCAAGCAATGGGGCATTGTCCGGCATCTGGTGGCCGAATTCTTCGCCGGCCAGGGTGCGAGCGACAAGAAGCGCACCATTTTCGCCGTTGGCGATGAGAAGCAATCGATCTTCTCCTTCCAGGGCGCGGCGCCCGCCGAATTCGAGAGCATGCGCATCGAATTCGAGAGCCTGTCGCTGCGCAGCGGCCAGCCTTTCCGGCGCGTCGTCTTCGACACTTCGTTGCGCTCCGGACCTAACGTGCTTTCGGCGGTCGATCAGACCTTCAGCCGCGCTGAACTTGCGAAGAGCCTCACCCATGACGTCGCCGGGATTCCCGCGCACATCCCGCTCGAAAGCGCCCTGCCCGGCCAGGTCGAAATCTGGGACACCGAAAAGCCGCTCGAGGAGAACAGCGAGAAAGACCCCTGGAATGCGCCGTTCGACACGCTGAGCGGGACAAAACCGGTCGTGCGGCTCGCCGACCGTATCGCCAAACATGCCCGCTCTTTTATTGCGGCAGGCGGACGCGCCGGTCAGATGCTGATTTTGGTCAATCGTCGCGGCGCCTTGTTCGACGCGGTGATCCGCGCGCTCAAAAACGCCGATGTCCCTGTTGCAGGCGCGGACCGGCTGGTTCTGACCGAGCATATCGCAGTGATGGATCTGCTGGTGCTGGCGGATGCACTGTTGCTGCCGCAGGACGACCTCGCTTTAGCGACAGTTCTGAAAAGCCCGCTTTTCGACCTCAATGAAGACGACATCTTCGACCTCGCCTATAGCCGGGGCACCGCAGCGCTGCGCACCGCGCTTGCGGCCAAAGCGGCGGCAAAGCCGCGCTATGCCGCCGCGCTCAAGCGGCTCGAGGCGCTGGCGGTCCGCGCCCGTGACACTTCGCCGTTCGAATTTTATGCGCGGCTGCTGGGAGCCGACGGCGGGCGCGAGCGGTTTGTGGCGCGACTCGGCCACGAAGCATCCGACGCGCTCGATGAGTTTCTCAATTTCGCGCTCGACTATGAGCGCGCACAGACCCCGACATTGCAAGGCTTCGTGCACTGGTTGCGCGAGGCGCGATCCGAAGTGAAGCGCGATATGGAGATCCTGCGCGACGAGGTCCGCGTGATGACGGTCCATGGCGCCAAGGGCCTGGAGGCGCCGGTTGTCATCCTGGCCGACACGACCACGAAGCCGGAAGGCTATCACCCGCCGGTGTTGCTGACCCTGCCCGCACAAAGTGCGGCGCCGCCGCTGATTTGGGCGCGGGGCAAGGAAAATGACATTGGGCCGATGCAGGAAGCCCGCGGCGCCGCAATAGCCGAAACCTGCAACGAGCATCGCCGCCTGCTCTATGTGGCGATGACGCGCGCGATCGAGCGGCTGATCGTCTGCGGCGTGGAGTCCGCGAAAAGGCCCGCGGATTGCTGGTACGAACTCGTGTTCAACGGGCTCAACGGCCAACCCGGCTTTGGCGAATATGAGGAAGCCGGCCAAAAGATCTGGCGCTATCAGAAGGTCGCGACGGGTGGCTCAGCGCCGGCACCGCAAGGTTCGCCCGAAGAGAAAATCGCGTTGCCGGTCTGGCTCAAGCAGCCGGTTGTTTCCGAAGGCGTGCAACGCACGATCAGACCCAGCGTCACTGAACCCGACCAAACTTGGGCGTTCGCCGAGACCGGTCAATCGGGGCGAGAGCGCGGGCGCCTCGCTCACCGTTTGTTGCAATCCTTGCCGGACTTGCCATCTGACGCTCGGCGTGCGGCGGCGGAAAAATACGTCGGGCGTAGCAACCTCGATGCACACGAAAAAAACGACGTCGCGACCAAGGTCCTGGCTGTCATCGCAGCGCCGAAATTTGCGGCGCTGTTCACGCCGGGCAGCCGTGCGGAAATTCCGATCATTGGCCGCGTGCAACTTGGCGACGACGTCGTGACCGTGAACGGGCAGGTCGACCGCCTCGCCGTCACTGAAAATGAAATCCTTATTGCCGATTACAAGACCAATCGCCCCGCGCCGCGGCGAATCGCGGACGTGCCTGCGGCCTATATCCGCCAGCTCGCGCTTTACCGCGGCGTGCTGGAAAAACTTTATCCCGGCAAAGGCGTACGGGCGGCACTGATATGGACTGAAGCCCCTGATTTGATGGAGATTTCGAAAGAGGTATTGGATGCCGCTCTCGCATCTCACCTCCACGCGAGCGCGCCTTGACGATGGCAAACCGCATTCATAGGTTCACGGCCTTCCCGCACCGGCGCGCAGACGCCGTCACGCAACAACAGAGGTGAATCATGGCCGTCGGCAAGGTCTCGGACGCTAATTTTGACGCGGACGTTCTCAAGTCCAACACCCCGGTGGTCGTGGATTTCTGGGCGGAGTGGTGCGGCCCGTGCCGCATGATCGCCCCGGCCTTGGAAGAAATCGCCGGCGCGCTCGGCGACAAGGTCAAGATCGTCAAGCTCAACGTCGACGAGAATCCGAACACCGCGGCCAAGTACGGCATCATGTCGATCCCGACCTTGATGATGTTCAAGAATGGCGAGATCGCCTCGCGCCAGGTCGGCGCCGCCCCTAAGCAGAAGCTGCAGCAGTGGATTTCCAGCGGCGTCTGATCGCCTAAAATATTTTTTCTGCCAGGGGCCGGTCGAAAGACCGGCCTTTTGCGTTATTGAGCGATGCGTGCATCGAAGCCCCTGTTGCCGATGGAAGCGGCCTCCGTGGAGACCATCCCGGAGGGCAAGGAGTGGCAATACGAGCCGAAATGGGACGGCTTCCGCTGCCTTGCGATCCGAGATGGCGACGCCATTACGCTGCAATCCAAATCGGGCAAGCCGCTGACGCGATATTTTCCCGAGCTTGTCGACGCGCTCTCGAAACTCAAAGCGAAGACATTCGTGCTCGACGGAGAGATTGCCGTGCCGCGCGGCAAGCTGTTTTCTTTCGACGATCTGCTCCAGCGCATCCACCCGGCGCAAAGCCGCGTGCAAAAGCTGGCGGCGGAAACGCCCGTCATCCTGATCGTGTTCGATCTGCTCGCGCACGGCGGTGCAATGCTGGCGACTGAGCCGCTCGATAGCCGGCGCGCCGCACTCGAAGCCTTCTTCCGCAAATATCTGCGCGGCCACAAATCCTTTCGGCTGTCGCCCGCGACCACCCGCCTGGCCGACGCCAAACGCTGGCTGAGACAGGTCGGCGCTACCCTCGACGGCATCATCGCCAAAAGGCGCGACCTGCCCTATCAAGCCGGCAACCGCAGCGGCATGGTGAAGATCAAGAACTACCGCTCGGCCGACTGTGTGGTCGGAGGCTTTCGATACAATGAGGGCCGCAAAGTCGCCGGGTCGCTGCTTCTCGGCCTCTACAACGACGAAGGCCTGCTCGATCATGTCGGCTTCACGTCTTCATTCAAAGAGGACGAAAAGCCCGCGCTGACCAAGAAGCTTGAAAAGCTCAAGGGCGGCGAAGGCTTTACCGGGGACAAGCCGGGCGGGCCGAGCCGCTGGTCCACCAAGCGCTCCGCCGAATGGGTGGCGCTGAAGCCGAAGCTGGTCGTCGAAGTTTGTTACGACCATTTCACCGGCGGGCGCTTCCGCCATGGCACGCAGTTACTGCGCTGGCGGCCGGACAAGGCGCCCGAGCAATGCACCATGGATCAGGTCGCGCAAAAACGCGGCGACCTGATGAAGCTGCTGAAATGACGCCCTTACGTCATCCCCGTGAAGACGAGAATTCAAGCCATTATAACGGCGGCGTGCCGTTGAGCCGCAGCGCCTCACCGGCGAGATACAGCGAGCCGCCGATCAGGACACGCGGCGGAATAGACAGACCCCGCGCGCCTACGTTCGCCAAAGCCTGTTCGACGCTATTGCTGGTTGTCGCCGGCAGGCCGATGGCGCGCGCTTCGTCCGCCAATTGATCGGCCGGCAAGGGCTTGTCGGCGCCAGCCACGTTCACCGCAATCAATTCCCGCGCAAGTCCGACAAAATTGCGCAGGAATCCCGTGCTGTCCTTGGTCGCCAACATGCCGGAGACCATGACCAACGGCCGCGACACCCGCTCTTCCAGATCGGCGAGCGCCGCCGCTACCGCACGTCCGCCGTCGGGATTGTGTCCCCCGTCGATCCATAATTCGCTGCCCGGCGGCAAAAGGTCGAGAAGTTTACCCGTGCCGATGCGCTGCATGCGCGCGGGCCAATCTGCGCGCGATAGACCTGTCTCGTAGGCCGCGGCTGGGACCGCAAGGCCGCTCAAATGACGGAGCACTGCGATCGCGATGCCGGCATTCTCGAATTGGTGCCGGCCCGGCAGCTTGGGGGCGGGAAGATCGAGCAGACCGCTCTCGTCCTGATAGACCAGACGCCCGCGCTCTTCCGTCGAAGTCCAATCCTGGCCCGCGAGCTTGAGCGGCGCGCGCATTTTCTCGGCCTGCCGTTCCAGCGTTTCCAAGGCCTCGCGCGGTTGGGCGCCGATGAAGACAGGAACCCCGCGTTTAATGATGCCGGCTTTTTCAACCGCGATCTTGTCGAGCGTGGGCCCGAGAAAGTCGACATGATCGATGGAAATTGGGGTGATGACGCTCGCCAGCGGACGCTCGACGACATTCGTCGCGTCTAGTCGCCCGCCCAGACCCACTTCGAGCAGCAGCACGTCCCCGGGGTGGCGGGCAAACAAAAGAAATCCAGCCGCCGTGGTGATTTCGAACGCCGTGATCGGCGCATCCCCATTCGCTCGCTCGCATTCTTCGAGCACCTGCGCAAGCTCGGCATCGGTCGCCAGTCGGCCGGCGAGTCGGAAACGCTCGTTGTACCGCACGAGATGCGGCGACGTGTAAACGTGGACGCGCTTGCCGGCCGCCTCCAGGATCGCCCGCATAAAGGCAATGGTTGAGCCCTTGCCGTTGGTCCCGGCGACATGGATGACGGGCGGCAAGTTGCGCTCGGGATGTCCCAGCGCCGCGAGTAATCGCTCGACGCGCTCAAGCGACAAATCGATACGTTTAGGATGCAGCGCGGAAAGCCGCGCGACGATAGCGCCGACGGAATTGTCACCACCGGGCTTGTCCCGGTGGTCCCGATCATGAGGCACGACTTTGCCGTCCTAAGCGGGATGGCCAGGCCAAGCCCGGCCATGACAGGAAAATCACGGCGTCGACGCCGTCGCCGGCGGAGGCAGACGCTCGGGGGGAGGCGCTACCGATGTTGCGGGGCTCTTGCTCAGCAACCGGCAAAGGTCCGACAGAGTCGCGCGCAGCTTATGGCGATGAACGACCAAGTCGACCATGCCGTGGCTCTCGAGATATTCGGCCCGTTGGAACCCTTCGGGCAGTTTCTCGCGGATGGTTTGCTCAATGACGCGCGGGCCAGCGAATCCGATCAGCGCGCCGGGCTCCGCGATATGGACGTCGCCGAGCATCGCATAGGAAGCCGTCACGCCGCCTGTCGTCGGATTGGTGAGGACGACGATATAAGGCTTTTTCGCCTCGCGCAGGGAAAGCACCGCGGCCGTCGTGCGCGGCAATTGCATCAGCGAGAGAATGCCTTCCTGCATGCGCGCGCCGCCCGATGCCGCGAACATGATGAAGGGCGTCTTGCGGGACGCGGCCGTTTCAAGCCCGCAGATCACCGCCTCACCCGCGGCCATTCCGAGCGAGCCGCCCATGAAATCGAAATCCTGCACCGCCGCCGTGACCGGCAGCCCGTCGAGCTTGCCGAAGCCGACCTTAACCGCGTCCTGCAGTCCTGTTTTCGCGCGCGCGTCTTTCAGCCGGTCCGCGTAGCGCCGCTCGTCACGAAACTTGAGCGGGTCGACCGGCACATCGCGAATGGGTATGTCCTCGAACTCGCCGGCATCGAACAGGTTCTTGAGCCGCGCCGACGCCGAGAGCCGCATGTGATAATTCGACGACGGAATGACGAACTGGTTCGCCTCGACATCCTTGTAGAAGACGAGCTGCCCGGTGTCGGGACATTTGATCCACAGATTCTCCGGCGTTTCGCGCCGCAAGAAACTGCGGATCTTTGGCCGGACGACGTTGGAAATCCAGTTCATGCCGCGATGCCTGTCACGAAGCGTTTCTGAAAGATAACGCTAGGAAGACGATATGGCTATTCCGCGGCCTGTTTGCGAGCCGCACGAACGCCTTGCGCAATCGCGCTTACCAGATCGCTGACGGCTTTAACGGTTTTTCCCGTGGCTTTGCCGTCCTTGTCGAGGCTGGTCTTGAGCGCATCGACCAGCGCGGAGCCGACCACGACGCCGTCGGCACCCTCGGCAATCGCCTTGGCAGTTTCGGCGTTCCTCACACCGAAGCCGACGGCAATCGGCAACTTGGTGTGGCGCTTGATGCGCCCGACCGCCGCCGACACATTGCCGGCATTTGGCGTGGCGGCGCCGGTGATGCCCGTGATCGACACGTAATAGACAAAGCCGGAGGTGTTCTGGAGCACGGCCGGCAGGCGCTTGTCGTCGGTGGTCGGCGTGGCCAGCCGGATGAAATTCAATCCCGCCTTGAGCGCGGGCAGGCAAAGCTCGTCGTCTTCCTCGGGCGGCAGGTCGACGATGATCAAGCCATCCACGCCCGCGGCTTTGGCGTCCGCAAGGAATTTGTCGACGCCGTAGATATAGATCGGATTGTAGTAGCCCATCAGCACGATCGGCGTGTCGGCATCGGCGGCACGAAACTCGCGCACCGTCTGCAGGGTCTTCTTCATATCCTGGCCGCCCTTGAGGGCGCGCTGACCCGCGACCTGGATCGCCGGGCCATCGGCCATCGGATCCGTGAAGGGCATGCCGAGTTCGATCACGTCCGCGCCGGCTTTGGGCAACGCTTTTGCGATCGCAAGCGCGGTCGCGTAGTCGGGATCGCCCGCCATGGTGAAAGTCACCAGGGCGGCGCGGCCCTCTTTCTTTAAATCGGCAAAACGCTTGTCGATGCGCGTGGTCATTGTTTTCTACGCAGCCTCACGGCCGCCATGCGGACATTGATGGTGCCGAGGAATATCCCGCCAAAGGACAGCCAGAAATACACCCATTCCTTGCGCTCGATCGGCGCGCCCTCGATGAAAAGCCGCGCCTTGATGAACCAGAGCAGATAACCCACCGACCAGCCGATGATGATCCAGCCGATCAGCTTTTGACGGTCCATCATTTACCGTGTGTCTTCAGCCAGGCCTCAACTGAGTCGAGGTCCTTGTCACCGCGGCCGGACAAATTGACCACGATGAGATGATCTTTCGGCTTGCCGGCGGCGATGTCGCCCAGCCGCGCCAGTGCGTGCGCGCTTTCGAGCGCCGGAATGATCCCTTCGAGCTTGCTGCACAATTGGAGTGCCTCGACCGCTTCGGCGTCGGTGGCCGAAAGGAATTTCACGCGACCGACATCGTTGAGCCATGCATGCTCGGGACCAATACCCGGATAATCGAGCCCAGCGGAAATCGAATGCGCCTCCTCGATTTGCCCGTCAGGGCTCATCAGGAGATAAGTGCGATTGCCGTGCAGCACGCCGGGGCGGCCGCCCGCCACGGACGCCGCGTGCTGCTTCGCGAGGCCGTGCCCAGCCGCCTCGACGCCGTAAATTGCGACGCTCGGATCATCCAGAAACGGATGGAAAAGCCCCATCGCGTTCGAGCCGCCGCCGATACAGGCGAGCAGCGAATCCGGGAGGCGACCTTCGGCTTCCTGGAGTTGCGCACGGACTTCAGTGCCGATCACGCATTGGAAATCGCGCACCATCGCCGGGTAAGGATGCGGCCCGGCCACTGTGCCGATGCAATAGAACGTGTCGGCGACATTGGTAACCCAGTCGCGCAGCGCCTCGTTCATCGCATCCTTGAGCGTGTTTGAGCCGGACGTCACCGGCCGGACCTCGGCGCCGAGCATGCGCATTCGAAGCACGTTCGGCTTTTGCCGCTCGACGTCCACCGCGCCCATATAGACGATGCAGGGTAGGCCGAACTTCGCGCATAAGGTCGCGGTGGCGACGCCGTGCATGCCGGCGCCCGTCTCGGCGATGATGCGCTTTTTCCCCATGCGCCGCGCCAGCATGATCTGGCCGAGGACGTTGTTCACCTTATGCGCGCCGGTGTGATTGAGGTCTTCGCGCTTGAAATAAATTTTCGCACCGCCGAAGTGAGCGGTCAGGCGCTCGGCAAAATACAGGGAGGACGGCCGGCCAACGTAATGCTTGAGGTGGCCGTCCATCTCCGCCTGAAACGACGGATCGTTTTTTGCCTCGTTATAGGCTTTCTCCAGATCAAGAATGAGTGGCATCAACGTTTCGGCGACGAACCGCCCACCATAGATGCCGAAGTGTCCCCGATCGTCGGGCCCGGTGCGGTATGAATTGGGCTGACGGATGTTCACGGCAGCTCTGCCAAAGTCTTTGCACCCTTCTCGGCGGTGCGGGCGGCGCGGATGAAGGCGCGGATCTTGTCGAGGTCCTTTTCACCGGGCACGCGTTCGACCCCCGACGACACATCGACGCCCGGCGCGTGCGTTGTCGCCAGGGCCGATGTGACATTCGCGGCGTCGAGACCGCCGGAGAGCATGAAGGGCACCGTCGGCTTGATGTCTTTCAGCAGGGTCCAGTCGAACGGCTTGCCAAGGCCCCCCGGCCGGGTGGCATCTTGCGGCGCGCGCGCATCGAACAGTAAGCGGTCGGAGACTTTTTCATAAAGCCGGATCGGCGACAGGTCAGCGCGCTCGGCGATCGGCAGAACCTTCATCACCGGGATGCCGAACCGGCTGCGCACCGTGGCGACGCGCTCCGGGGTTTCGCTGCCATGGAGCTGCAGGATGTCGGGCTTGAGCGCATCGACGATGGCGCCGAGCGTCTCGTCATTGGCATCGACGGTCAGCGCCACCTTGGCCGCGCGGCCTTTTACGCGCTCGCCAAGCCCGCGCGCGGCCTCGAGCCCAAGGTTGCGCGGCGATGGCGGGAAGAACACGAAGCCGACCATGTCGGCGCCGGATTCAAGCGCGACATCAAGCGCTTCCGGGGTCTTGAGCCCGCAAATTTTCACTGTCAGAGCCATTATGGCCGCCTTCTAGCAGCCTTCGCCCCTCAACCGCAAAGCCCGCCTCAGGGCACGATCGGAGGCACAAGCGGCGCAGGATTTTCCGGTGCCGCGATCTGTGGACGCGCCGTGGGCACTGCCTCCGGCACGGCGGGATGACGGCGCAGCGCATCGTTTTCCTCGCGCAGCTGCCGCACCTCGCGGTCGAGTTGGCGCGCCGCGCGCCGCCAATGGCTTTGCTTGAGCCAAGCGGCGACGCCGCCGATTAAAACGCCGAGCACCAAAAGAACGAAGACAATCGCGAACAGCGGCAGCGTGAGCGCATAGGCCGGATGCGCCTGGTCGAACGGATCAAACGACACACTGACGATCTGCCGGTTCGCCACTGCAAACCCGAGCAGGATCACCACCAGCGGCACGATGATGACGAGACTGACGATCCTGCGCAACACGAGGTCGCAACTCCAAAAAACAAAGGGCCGGGATCCGCCCGGCCTTATCCTATCACTTCAGAAGTCGAACGGTCAGCCTTGGCCGTCACCGGCCACGCTGCCGAGCGCGGGCGCGGCGCCGTTCCGGTTGAGCCGCTCACGCATTTCCTTGCCGGTCTTGAAGAACGGAACCGATTTCTTCGCGACCGCGACATGCTCGCCGGTCCGCGGATTGCGGCCCGTGCGCGCCGGGCGGTTCTTGACCGAGAATGCGCCGAAGCCGCGCAATTCGACGCGGTCGCCCTTCGCCATCGCCGCTGTGATCTCATTGAGGATCGCGTTGACGATGTTCTCGACGTCACGCTGATAGAGGTGTGGATTCTGGGCGGCGATCTGCTGTACGAGCTCGGACTTGATCATCGGTACGCGGCGCCCCGCCTCTAGTTAGCCGAGGAAGGGTGCCAAAGGGCCAATAGGCCGTCAAGATTGAGTCGCTCGATGGCACGCACCGCGCCCCACTCCTCGATACGGCGGGCAAAGTCGCTTAGACCCGCGGCTTCGAAGGTCAGGGCCGCCACGTGCAGGAATGGCAGGTCGCGGAAACGCGGTTGCAGCGAATAGTCCCGCACCGGGGTATTCTGCGGGACGTTCTTTTCGCGCTGCAGCCAAGCCACCGCCGCCTGCTCATTACCGAGCGCATCGACCAGCTTGAGCTCGAGCCCCTGTCGCCCCGTGAAGACCCGGCCGTCGGCGACACGGGCCAGCTGGGCATCGTCGAGCTTTCGCCGATCCTTCACCAGGCCCCGGAACCAGCTGTAACTGTCCATGACGATGGCGGCGATCGCCGCGCGCGCTTCCGGACTGGTCGGTTCAAAAGACGAGGGTGCGGCCTTGAGCGGCGTCGATTTGATCTCTTCCACCTTGATGCCAAGCGTCTTCAGCGCATCGGTGAAATTGGGATATTGGAAAAGCACGCCGATCGAGCCGACCAGCGACGTATCGAGCGCAACGATGTGATCGGCCGCCATCGCGGCGATGTAGCCGCCGGACGCCGCGAGGCCGTCGATCACCGCGACCGTCGGCTTCTGCGCACCCAAACGCCGCAGCGCATCGAAGAGCTGCTCGGAGCCTGCCGTGGTGCCGCCGGGCGTATCGATATGGACAATCACCGCCCGCGCCGAGGATTTGGCGAGCCGTTCGAGCGCATCGACACGGTCCTGGTTGCCGCGGATCAAGCCCTGAATTTTGATGCGGGCGATATAGGCGCCGCTGCCGCGCTCGGTCAGACCCGTGCGCGAAGCGACCATCAAGGCGAGCGCGCCGATCACGGCAATCGCACACAGCGCGGCGGTCACGCGCCAGAACGTCACCTTGCGGCGCATGCGCCGACGATCGACGATTGAATCCGCATCAAGCGACATGAGCGGCGCCTCCTCAAGATCGAATCAGGCAAGAAGTTTACGCCCGGAGCCCCATCGTGCCCCGGGCGTATTCAGCCGCGATTATTCGGCC
>JAFBAG010000348.1 GCA_019247925.1 Pseudolabrys sp. | reverse complement strand
CTCAGGGTGACGATTGTGTTTGTTGCCACGCCTGGATTGCTTCGCTGCGCTCGCAATGACGCACGCGGCACCGTAGGGTGGGCTAAGGCGGAGGCGCGCTTGCGCCGACGCCGTGCCCACCACAGAGCATTAACAAACACCCATCGTTGGTGGGCACGTCCGCCATCGCGCTGCGCGCGGCGGCGGCCTTAGCCCACCCTACGGCCCTGCGCTTGCAATGACGCGTTGTTGCCAGCGCAACAAACAAAGCCGTCACCCTGAGAGCATGTGAAGTTTTTGCACCTGCGCGGTCGGACCGAGGTTTGGGCGGCTGGCGGCGGCAGATACATCGTTGACTGATGGCTTCGGTTTGGTCGCGCGGCTTACTGATAAGGTGGTTTGGTCTGCGCCGTTGCTGAGCCGCTTCGTTTAGGCTGCGGCTGCGGCAGCTCGCTGCAGGGCGAAGGCACGCATCATGTTGTGAGCGTTGGCGAACCAGAGCAGCGCGATGAGGGCTTTGTCCTTGCCGCGCACCGTCAACTGGCGCAAACCCATGCGACGCCCCTGGGCGTTGAGGCACTCCGCCTTGCCGCGCTGCCGATACATCTGCTTGCCAACCTCGCTCGCCATGCGTTTGCGCCAATCCGCCACGCCCGGGCCGTCGTCCTCGCGCGGGGCGTAAGGATCGGTGCCATGCTTGCTCTGTGCCGGCGGGCACCATAGCCGCGTCCCGTTGGCATGCGCCCACTCGATGTCGTCGTTCTTGGTGAAGCCGCCGTCGACCAGATAGTCGGACGGCATCATGTCCGCGGCCACAAGCCGCTCGAGCGCCGGCCGCGCCAGGCCACGGTCGGACCCGCTGGTTTCCACATCCACTGAGATGATCGCCTGGCTCGCCGGGTCGGACACGATCTGCATGTTATAGGCCGGTCGGAAGCCGCCGTCGGCCATCTTCATGACCCGGGCGTCCGGGTCCGTGGTCGAGGCGCGCGGCTCCTTCTGCTTGGCCACCTTAGCCTTGTTGGTCTTCTCGCGGCGCGCCCGCTCCGCCTCAAGCTCGCGCATACGCGCTTGTGCCGCCGCGATCCGTTCGGCCCGTTCGCGCGCCGCGCGCTGCTGCGCCCCTTGGCGGCGCCGGGTCGCCACGCCCGGATCGTCCTCAAGTTCGGCGCGCAAGCGTTCCACCCGCCGCTGCGCGGCCGCCTGCAATTCTTCCAATCGGTCGCGCCGTCGGAACGAGGCTGCTCCCGCGCTGGCCCGCACCCGCAATCCGTCCTGCGCAAGGGTCTCTGGCGCTACCAAGCCCTGTTCGACCAGCGCCGCAAACCCGCGTGCGAGAAGCTTTTCTAGCAAATCGCGATGCGCCACATAGAAGTCGCTCAGGGTGTGGTAGTTCACCGATACTCCCCCGCACAGCCAGCGATACGCCAGATGCTCCTTGCACAATTGATCAAGCCGGCGGGCGCTTCCCACATCCTCCACCGTCGCCCACAGCCACAGCGCCATCATCAGTCGTGGATCGGCCGGTGGGTGCCCGGGTTCCCCCTCGCGGGCCTTGATCGCGTCGTAGAGCGGCGTCAGGTCGAGCCCCTGAACGAATGTCCACACCAATCGCACCGTGTGGTCCGGATCGAGCATGTCGTCGAGCGCCGCCCAATGCGTGTCGATCTGATCCCGCTCGGGAACGCGCAGCCGCGGCGCCCCACGGCCAAGCACCGCCGGCGCGTGTTGTTCCGGCAGGCCTTCGAACAGCTCGCGATCGCTCGACATCGCCATAGCTCCAAACAAATCAGCTGGATCAACCGAATCACAAAACAGATGGCGTCTCAACCGCTCAATGGCGTAACATGGGAAAGATTCACAAGCTCTGAGGAGGCCGCTCGCGTACGCGAGCGGCCGTCTCGAAGGGTGGAAGCAAGCGCGACACCTGTTTCCACTCATCGAGACGGCCGCGCGCCAGCGCGCGACAGCCGCCGCTCAGCGGCGGCGTTCTTCCCCGCTAGAGCATGACCCGGAAAAGTCGAAACCGGTTTCCGAAAAGATCATGCTCCAAGAATAAGTCAGTGGGTGATGACGATTCGAAGAACGGCGGCACCATGCTCTAACATAAACAGTTGCCGGACTTCTGCGAATCTGGTGCTTTGTACTCCTAAGGAGAGGAAACCATGGATGACCAAGTTCTCTTAGTCACAATAAAGTTTCTCGATCGGACGGCTCAATATCTTCG
>JAFBAG010000306.1 GCA_019247925.1 Pseudolabrys sp. | reverse complement strand
CTCAAGATCAGCTACCTCGACGTCATCTGGATGGCGACCATCCCGACCTGCCTCTACTACCTCTCGCTGCTTTTCATGGTCGAGCTCGACGCGATGCGCTTTGGCGCGCGCGAGGTGGTGTTCAAGCCGGAGATGCCGCTCTGGGCGATGACCAAGCGCTACGGCTTCCATTTCCTGTCGCTGATCGCAGTCATCATCTTCATGGTGATCGGCTATTCGCCGATGCTGGCGGTCTTTTATTCGACGCTGCTCGCTTTCATCATGAGCGCCCTGGCGCCGGAGACCTCGCTTGGCCCGCGCAAGCTCCTGCTGCCGCTCCTCGTCATTTCGCTGGTGGCGAGCGCGCTCCTGCTCATTCCGGGAGCGGGTTCGACGGCCGTCGGTTCGCTGTTCGAAACCTATTTTCCCTTTCTGATTCTCATCGTCATGGCCGCGCTCGCCTATATCGGGCTCGTTCCGGCGGGTGAGCGGCTCGTGCCTACCGCGCCGAAGATGACGCGAACACTGGCGGACGGCGCCATCGGCGTGCTCGGCGCGGCGACGACATGTGCCTCGGCCGGCATCATCGTTGGCGTCGTGACCTTGACCGGCCTCGGCCTCAAATTTTCATCGATCGTGATCGATTTCGCCGGCGGCAGTCTGTTGCTCACCGCGATCTATACGTCGCTCGTCGTATGGATCATCGGGCTCGCCGTGCCGGTCACCGCGTCCTACATCATCTGCGCGGTGATCGCGGCGCCGGCCCTGATCAAATTGGGCGTGCCGGATTTCGCCGCTCATATGTTCATCTTCTACTATGCGGTGCTCTCGGAAGTGTCGCCCCCGACGGCGCTATCGCCATTCGCGGCGGCGGCGATCACCGGCGGCGATCCCTACAAGACCACGATGCAGGCCTGGAAATACACCTTGCCGGCTTTCTTGGTGCCCTTCGCCTTCGTGCTCGATCCGCAGGGCGTGGGTCTGCTGCTCAAGATGCCGAAAGGCGGCGGTGTCTGGGACATTGTCTGGATCACTTTCGTGACCGGAGCCGGCCTCGCCGCGCTGGCCGCGGCGGCGCAGAACTGGGCAATCCGCCGCACCACAATAGCCGATCGCGCTCTGCTTACGCTTTCGGGCTTGCTGCTGGTGTTCCCGAGCCTGATCGAGGCGATGTTCGAGGCCATAACGCGGCTCGATATTCCTTATCCGGCGCCGTTCGGATTGGCGATCGGGGCGGGAGTGTTACTATGGCAATGGATGCGGCCGATGCCGGCGGCACCGGCCGCGCGGATCTGAAGACCGCGCGCAACAACAATCAAAAGCTCAACGGAGGAACAAGATGAAACGAGGATTCAAGATCGCGATTGCGGCCGTGTCGGCGGCGCTCGTTTGCGGCGCTGCGCTGGCGCAGCAGAAAACTTACGTCATCGGCACCGGTGGCACCGGCGGCGTCTATTACCCGATCGGCGGCGCGCTCGCGAACCTGCTGTCGAAGAACATGCCGAACACACAGGCGACCGCGCAGGTCACCGGCGGCTCGGTCGCCAATTTGCAGCTGATCGGCGCGGGCCAGAGCGAGATCGCCTTCACCATGGCGGACGCCGCGCTCGACGCGCAAAAGGGCGAGGACAAGTTCAAGGGCAAGCCCGTCGGCCTGCAGACCTTGATGGTGCTCTATCCCAACATCATGCACGTCGTGACCATCGAAGGCACCGGCATCGAGAAGATGGCCGACCTCAAGGGCAAGCGGGTTTCCACCGGGTCGGGCGGCAGCGCCACCGAGGTCATGGCCTTCCGCGTTATCGAGGCTGCCGGTCTCGACAAGGACAAGGACATGAAGCGCGAGCGGCTCGGCGTCGCTGAGTCGGTCAACGCCATCAAGGACAAGAAGATCGATGCGTTCTTCTGGGTGGGTGGCCTGCCGACCTCGGCCGTCACCGACCTCGGCGCGACACCCGGCGTCAAACTCAAGCTGATCGACCACGCCGACGCCGTCGACAAGATGAACGCCAAATACGGCAACCTCTACGCCGCTGCGACCATCAAGAAGAGCGTCTATCCGGGCCAGGAAAAGGACAACAAGGTCACCGCGGTATGGAACCTGCTGGTCACCGGCGACAAGCAGATGACCGACCAGGAGGCCTACAACATCGTCAAGCTCGTGGTGGAGAAGAAGGCGGATCTGGTCGCGGTCCACAAGGAAGCCGAGAGCTTCTCGACCGACAATCAGGTGAAGACCAATTCGCCGCTGCCCTGGCATCCCGGCGCGGTGAAGTACTTCACCGAGAAGGGCGTGAAGATGTGACCCGCTGGGTCATGGCCGGACTTGATCCGGATGCAGAACGGCCTCGCGCAAGCGGGGCCGTTTCTTTTTTCGACTATGAGCGAAATGGAACTTCGATTTAGAAATTTTTCACCACGTTCGCCGTGATGGAACCGACGCGGAACGCGCGGGCCGCGATTAACAGTCTCGCAAGGTTAATCAGACCATAAAAAGAAGCGTCGGATTGCCGCTATCGGGGCGGTGAACGGAATCGCGTTGCGTCTGGTGGCGTTGCGTGCGGCCCATGTCAGTCCTGCATCGTCGTCGCAAACGCTTCGCATTTTTTTGCATCGGCCTCGTCGTCTTTGGCACGATGCCGCATCAGATCGGCTTCCAGGATCTCGGCGCGCTGTTGGCGCAACAGCCCGCGGTGAAGGCGCGCTGGCACCGGCATCTTGCGACCTCGCCGTTCGGCACGGTGCATGCGTCGATCTTCAGGCTGCCAAATCCTTTGGGTACGGCCATCCCCGCGCCACCGCTCTACGCGCTCGCCAGTGTCGACCCCAACGACATCACTGGCTCGATCGCCCGCGAAGCGCTCGGCGACCAGCACGGCCCGCTGCAATTCCCGACCATCAATCGCAAGAACAAGGGCGACTCTCTCGTTCTGCGCCCGCGCCAGCCTTTGCCGCCGCTGGCGCCGCGGCCGGTCCCTGAGGTAGCGCCGCAAGCGGATGAGCCGTCTTCTATGCCGTCCGAAGCGACCAAGCAGGACCAAGCCGCCTTGCCTGACGACACGGAAAAGTTCGAGCCCTACCGCGAATACGAGACCCCGCCCGCGCCGGAGGCGTTGGCCAAGCTCGCGCCAGACGTCGAGCTGCCTTACGTCGATCTGCCGCCCGTCGATCTCGGCAAGCCGGGACGCGGCAATCCCACCACGGCCGATTTGTATTTCGGCGTCGATCCGGTGCCCGGCGGCGCCGGTGTCACCGCGAAGATTGAGCCGTGGAAATCCGGAGAGGCGCCGGTCGTCGTCGCGCCGCAAAGGCCAGCGGAAACGACCACAGCGCTCGCACCTGCAATTGCCATCCCTGAGAAGCCAATTGCGGCGCCGCAACCTTCCGGTGACCGCGACATCAAGCTTTCTGCGCTGACGCCGCAAGCGAAGCACGATCCTTCAACCAAGCCCGGCGAATCCATCGCGCCGAAAGGACAAGTGACAGGCGAGGGCAAACGGCCAATGTCTCCCGCCGAACGCCTCAAGCTGACCGGCGTCGGCCGCGCGAAGGCGGAGAAGTGCCTCGCCAATGCCGTCTATTTCGAATCGCGCGGCGAGCCAGTGCGCGGCCAGATCGCGGTGGCACAGGTCGTGATGAACCGCGTGTTCTCGGGCTATTACCCCAACGATGTCTGCGGGGTCGTCTATCAGAACGCCCATCGCCATCTATCCTGCCAGTTCACGTTCGCCTGCGACGGCATTCCTGACGTCGTGACCGAGCAGGACGCCTGGATCCGCGCCAAGCGCATCGCCGCCGATACGCTCGACGGCAAGCTGTGGATGCCCGAAGTGGCGAAGTCGACTCACTACCACGCCTATTGGGTGCGCCCGAGCTGGGTCAATGAGATGAAAAAGCTTCTCAAGCTCGGCGTGCATACCTTCTATCGCCCGCGCGCCTGGGGCGAGGGCGAGGACGCGCCCAGCTGGGGCGACGCAAAATACACGGCGGAAGCCGCGGCGAAACTCTAGTTAGGCGCCACTTGGCTTCAGCCATGCGTGGCGCAAATGCCCCGCATCAGCAATTTTCGTTAGGGTCGGCATTTCGGCGCGACTATGTTTCCGCGTCAAGAACGCACTCCCGGAGAATACCGATGTCGATGTCCTCGCCGACCGCGTCTCACGCAACGTGGCGAACGCCGGCTGTTATCATCGCCTTTGGCTGCGTTATCGCGATGATCAGCTTCGGGCCGCGCTCGTCCCTCGGTCAATTCCTCACGCCGCTGTCGCAGATGCATGGCTGGGGCCGCGATATTTTCTCGCTGGCGCTCGCAGTACAGAACCTGCTCTGGGGTGTGGGCCAGCCGCTTGCGGGCGGCATCGCGGATAAGTTCGGCGCGGTGCGCGTCCTGAGCGGCGGCGCGGTTCTTTACGCCGCCGGCATCGCGCTGATGGCCTATTCGCAGACGCCGTTGGCGCTCGATATGACGGCGGGGGTGCTGATTGGCTTTGGTCTGTCCGGTTGCTCGTTCAACCTGGTGATCGGTGCGCTGGGAAAACTGTTGCCAGCGGAATGGAGATCATTCGCCTTCGGCGCGGGCACTGCGGCCGGTTCGTTCGGCCAGTTCCTGTTCTCGCCCTTGGCTCGGTTCTTGATCGATGCGTCGGATTGGCAAACCGCTCTGATCATTTTCGGCGGCATCATCCTGCTGATCCTGCCGCTGTCGCTCGCATTGGCGGCGCCGAAGGGCGGGCCTGTGGCGGCAGCCGCGCCGCAATCATTCAAACAGGCGCTGTCGGAGGCCTTCGCGCATCGCAGCTACGTTTTGCTGGTGCTCGGCTTCTTCACCTGCGGCTTCCAGCTCGCTTTCGTCACCGTGCACCTGCCGGCCTATCTGATCGACCGTGGCCTGTCGGCGCAAATCGGCGCTTGGACAATCGCGGCGATCGGCCTGTTCAACATTATTGGCTCGATCGGATCGGGCTATCTTGGCGACCGGATGCCGAAGCGGTACCTGCTATCGGCGATCTATTTCGCGCGCGCGACCTCCATCGTGGTTTTCATCACGTTGCCAGCCTCTCCGGTGACGACGCTGGTTTTCGGGGCGGTGACGGGGCTTTTGTGGCTCTCGACTGTGCCGCCGACCTCCTCGTTGGTCGCCTTGATGTTCGGAACGCGCTGGCTAGCGATGCTGTTTGGTTTTGCGTTCTTCAGCCACCAGGTCGGCGGCTTCCTCGGCGTCTGGCTTGGCGGCCTCGCCTTCGAACAAACGGGTTCCTATAATCTCGTCTGGTGGCTTTCGGTGTTTTTCGGCGTGGCGTCGGCGCTAATCAACCTGCCGATCGTCGAAAAGCCCGTAGCGCGCCCGGCCGCCGCTACCGCCTGAGCTTGCACTCGCTGCGCTACCGCGCGACAAACCTTTGCTAGCAACAGGTGAGGGTTGATCGTGGCGTTCAAGGCATTTGTCATCGAGAAGGGCGAGGGCGGCACCGTCGCCGCGCTCAAGGATTTCGACGAAGCCGATCTCATAGACGGCGATGTCACCGTCCGGGTCGAATATTCCACGGTCAACTACAAGGATGGCCTCGCCGTCACCGGCAAGGCACCGGTGGTGCGCCGCTTCCCGATGATCGCCGGCATCGATTTCGCCGGCACGGTGGAAAACTCGACGCATCCGGACTGGAAGGCGGGTGACAAAGTCGTGCTCAATGGCTGGGGCACCGGGGAGACGCATCTCGGCGCCTATGCGCAGAAGTCACGGGTGAAAGGCGACTGGCTGGTCCGCTTGCCCGGCGCGATGACGGCCCGCGACGCCATGGCGATCGGTACCGCAGGCTATACCGCGATGCTCGCGGTGATGGCGCTCGAGCGTCATGGCCTCACGCCGCAGAGCGGTCCGATCGCGGTCACTGGTGCTGCGGGTGGCGTCGGCTCGGTCGCCATCGCGATCCTCGCCAAGCTCGGCTTCACCGTGCACGCGGTGACCGGCCGGTCGCAGGAGGCCGACTACTTGAAGGGGCTGGGCGCCGCCGAAATCGTCAAGCGCGAGGAACTCGCCGGCACGCCCAAACCGCTCGCCAAGGAGCGCTGGGCCGGGGCGATCGACAGCGTCGGCTCCGCCACACTCGCTAATCTTTTGTCTATGACCCGCTATGGCGGCGCGGTCGCGGCCTGCGGGCTCGCGGGCGGCATGGACCTGCCGGGCTCGGTCGCGCCCTTCATTCTGCGCGGCGTGTGCCTTTACGGCATCGATTCCGTGATGGCACCCCTGGCCCGGCGCCGGGAAGCGTGGAAAAGGCTGGAAAAAGACCTCGACCGCCAAAAACTTGCCGCGATGACCACCGAAATCACCCTCGAGCAGGTTCCCGAAGCCGCCAAGCGCATCATTTCCGGCCAGGTTCGCGGGCGGATCGTGGTCAAGATCGGGTAAACATGTTCAGGATTTGCTGACGAACTCGGGGCATAATCCCGTACTCTGTTGTTGCGTCAGTTGCGTGTTGGGGGAGTAGCCATGTTGCGTGGTGCGGTCGTTGCTTTTGCCGGTATTTGCGTTGCGGGGTCCGTTCTGACTTCCGTGCCGGCGCTCGCAGGCGATATGGACGGCGAGGAAGCCCGCCGCTTCGTCATCGGCAAGATGTTTTCCTATCAATGCTTCGAAGGCACGCGCGGCGCGGGCCGCGTCTTCGCCGATGGCTCGGTCGTCGGCACCGTGCAATTCCGCGGCGAGGGGCCGGTGCGGCGCGCCTTCCTGCCCGCCAATACGTTGCAGGTGAAGGGCCAGAATGTCTGCGCGTCTGTTTCCGGCATGCCGTTCTCGCCCTGCTTCAATCTGACGAAGACGGCGGATAACGCCTTCCGCGGCGCGATCTCGGGTCTCGGCTTCGCCTATTGCGACTTCACGCGCCAGGGTGGCCGCCTGCGGATTGCCGAGCGTGCCCGCGAGAACAACCGCCCGCTGGCTTTGCGGCCGTCGCTCGCCGAAGCCCGCAACTAACCGCTAGCCTTTCGCCGGGAAGATCATGCACGTCGTCGTGGCGTGCGCGTAGATTTTGCCGTCGCGATCTTTGATTTCGCCTTCCGACGTGGCGATGGTGCGGCCGCGATGAATGACGCGGCCCTCGGCGCGCACGAGGCCGGTGTCCTTGCTCATCGCGCGCACGAAATTGACCTTCACTTCGAGCGTCGTCCAGCCTTCACCCTTTTTGAGGGTGGTGAAGATCGCGCAGCCGAGCGCGGAATCGAGAAGGGTCATGGCAAAGCCGCCATGGACGCTGCCGATCGGATTGTAGTGCTCGAACTGCGGCAGGCCTTCGAACACCGCGCGATTGGGCTCGGCTTCCGCCAGATGGAAGTTCACCATCCGGCTGATCGGTGGATTGGGTATCGTGCCGGCGATGATGCCGCGCAGAAACGTCAGGCCGTCGTGAGATTGCAGGATGTCGGGCGTGACCACGCCGTAGTCCCGCCGCTTGACGCTGTCCTGCATGACGCCCCCGTTTTGCCGGCAACAGCGTAGCCCGATTTCTCAGTCGAGATCGAGCCGGAAGGGTACGGCCTCGTAGGCCATTTCGCCGGGTCCGATCGTCTCGATGGCCTTGCTCATGCGGCCCTTGCGATCGAGGAGCTTGTCGGCGAGCGCGACAATGCGCGCATTGGGCGTCGCGGTGCGCGAGGCGCGGCGCAGCGCCCAGGCGATCTGCATTTCGTCGCGCCCCGGATTAAGCGCGCAGGCGGCGACGAAAGCGCCGGCCGTCGAGCGGCTGATGCCGGCGTAACAGTGCACCACCATAGGCGCTTCACGTTGCCAACGGCCGACGAAATCGACGAGCTGCTCGACATGGGTATGCGCCGGGGCGGAGTAGCCCTCCAGTTCCTCGATGATGTCATCCATGCTCAAGATCAGATGATTGTCCTGCACGATCACGGCAGGCCGTTGCACCTGGTCGGTATTCTTGAGCAGGGTGACGACGTGACGGGCGCCGGTTTCTTCAACGGTGGCGTGCAGGCGCGAAAGGGAACAGACGTGAATCATGGATGGGATTTATGCAGGCGGGAGAGGCAATTCTATGACTTCAGCAATGTCGTGACACGGGCGCTGTAGCGCTTCTGCGCGATTTCCGCCGGCCACGGCGTCAAGTAGTCGCGTTCGATCGAGGCCGGCAGGAAGGGCGCCTTGCCGAAAAACTTTTTCGCCTCGGCCGCCTGGAAGCCTGCGAGCCGCGTCGCCTCGATGAAGGCTGCGCTGCGGTCCGCGCTTTTGATGAGGTCACGCAACTTCTCGGGCAACGCGGCCGGCACTCCGAAATGCACATGGATCGCGGCCAGAAGCCTAACCTCGACCGCCTTGTAGCTGTTACCGATCACCGCCTTGAACGGCGAGATCATATCGCCGACCACATATTCTGGCGCGTCGTGCAGCAGCACAGCGAGACGGCCGGTGCGGTCGAGCCGCGGCGTTTTCTGGCGGGCGATCGCCTCGACCAGAAGGGTGTGCTGCGCGACCGAGAAGATATGCGCGCCCTTGGTCTGGCCGTTCCAGCGCGGCACGCGGGCAAGCCCATGGGCGATGTCCTCAAGCTCGATGTCGAGCGGCGAGGGGTCGAGCAGATCGAGCCGGCGGCCGGAGAGCATGCGCTGCCAGGCACGGGCCGTTCCGGCAGAAAGTTTGGCGGGTTTTTTCATCGCCGGCGCTTCGCGAGCTTCAGGCAGTCCGCATGACGGTGGCAGGTGACGAGATGATCGTTGACCATGCCGACCGCCTGCATGAATGCATAGACGATGGTCGGGCCGACGAATTTGAAGCCACGTGACGCCAGATCCTTGGAGATGGCCCGCGACAACTGCGTCTCGGCCGGCACTTCCTTCGTCGTGCGCCAATGATTGACGAGCGGCTTGCCGCCGAGCGGTTCCCATAACAGCGCGGAGAAACCGGGGCCTTTCTCCATGATCTCGATCCAGCCGCGCGCCGAGGCGATTGCCCCTTCGATCTTGGCGCGGTTGCGCACGATGCCGGCGTCTTTCATCAGCGACTCGATCTTGCGGCGGTCGTAACGCGCGATCTTCTCCGGCTCGAAACCGCCGAAGGCTTTGCGGAAATTGTCACGTTTGCGCAGGATCGTGATCCACGACAGGCCGGCCTGGAAGCCGTCGAGGATCAGCTTTTCGAACAGCGCGCGGTCGTCATATTCCGGCACGCCCCA
>JAFBAG010000209.1 GCA_019247925.1 Pseudolabrys sp. | reverse complement strand
TCCACAACGGGATCATCGAGAACTTTCGCGAGCTGCGGGAAAGCCTCACCGCGAAAGGTCACACTTTTCGAAGCCAAACTGACACCGAAGTCGTCGCGCATCTCGTCACCGACGAGATGAGGCAGGGCAAGACGCCCCAACAAGCGGTGGCCGCGGCGCTCGGCCAACTGCGTGGCGCTTTTGCGCTCGCTTTCATCTTCGAGGGCCAAGACGATCTCATGATCGGCGCACGCCGTGGTTCGCCGCTCGCGGTTGGTTACGGCAAGGGCGAGATGTATCTCGGCTCCGATGCCATCGCGCTCGCGCGCTTCACCGATCAGATCAGCTATCTCGAGGATGGCGACTGGGCGGTGGTGACCCGCAAAGGCGTTCAGATCTTCGACAAAACCAATGCGAAGGTCGAGCGGCCGGTCATCAAGTCCACCGCCTCCGCTGCGATGGTCGACAAGGGCAATCACAAGCACTTCATGGCGAAGGAAATCCACGAGCAGCCGGAAGTGGTCGGGCATACGCTTGCGCATTACATCGACATGACGAACGAGCGGGTCGCGCTGCCCTTCGCGCTGCCGTTCGATTTCAAGAGTATCACGCGCCTGTCGATCTCGGCGTGCGGCACGGCCTATTACGCGGGACTGGTCGCTAAATACTGGTTCGAGCGCTTCGCGCATTTGCCGGTCGAAATCGATATCGCCTCCGAGTTTCGTTATCGAGAGGCGCCCTTGGTGCCGGGCGACCTTGCGCTCTTCATCTCCCAATCGGGCGAGACCGCCGACACTTTGGCAACCTTGCGCTACGCCAAAGAGGTCAAGCAGAAAATTCTCTCGGTGATTAACGTCACGACGTCGACCATCGCCCGCGAAAGCGATGTCGTGATGCCGACTTTGGCCGGTCCCGAAATTGGGGTGGCGTCCACCAAAGCCTTCACCTGCCAGCTTGCCGCTCTATGCTGCCTGGCGGTCGCTGCCGGCCGCGCCCGCGAAGTGTTGTCGGAGCAGGATGAGCGCAATTTGGTGCGCGCGTTGATCGAAGTGCCGCGTCACATGGCCTCTGCGCTACTGCTCGAACCGCAAATCGAAAAGCTCGCGCAGACCCTCAAGGATAGTCGTGACGTGCTCTATCTCGGCCGTGGCACCAGCTACCCGCTGGCGCTCGAAGGCGCGCTCAAGCTCAAGGAAATTTCCTACATCCATGCCGAAGGCTATGCGGCGGGCGAACTCAAGCATGGCCCCATCGCTCTGATCGATGAGACGATGCCGGTGGTCGTTATCGCGCCGTATGACAAAAGCCCACGGCGCGAAGGCGTGTTTGAAAAAACCGTATCGAACATGCAGGAAGTCGCGGCGCGCGGCGGCAAGATCATTCTCATCACCGATCCGAAAGGCGCGGCCGAAGCGAGCGTGGAGTCGGCGCTGATCCTGACCTTGCCGGATATGGCGACGACGATCACGCCGCTGGTTTACGCCATCCCCGTGCAGCTATTGGCCTATCATACGGCTGTCGCGCTCAATACGGATGTCGATCAGCCGCGTAACCTCGCCAAGTCCGTTACGGTAGAGTAGGGCGATGAGCGATCCGTTGATTGTCGATCCGCCGAAGCCCCTGCCGCAACCTGGCGTCGCAGCGCGGCTGCGCAATTATTTCCTGACTGGTCTCATCGTGGCCGGCCCGGTTGCCGTCACCGCCTGGATCACTTGGTCGTTCATCAAGTGGGTCGACGGGCTTGTCGCCCCGCTTATCCCGCCGGCGCTAAGGCCCGACGCCTATTCGCCGGTGCCAATTCCCGGCACTGGACTGGTGATCGCTTTCGTCGGCCTGACGCTTCTGGGTTTTCTCACCGCCAACCTTGTCGGCCGCACGCTGCTCGGTTGGGGCGAGAGCTTGCTGAGCCGGATGCCGGTCGTGCGTCCGATCTACAAAGCAATGAAGCAGATTTTCGAAACCCTGTTCTCGAAGACGGGGTCGAGCTTCCGCAAGGTTGCGCTCGTGGAATTTCCGGCGCCGGGCATGTGGTCGCTGGTGTTTCTCTCCCAATCGCCGAGCGACGAGATCGCGACGCGGCTGCCCGGCAAGGCGCATGTTTCGGCCTTCATGCCTTGCACGCCGAACCCGACGACCGGATTTTTCTTTTATGTGCCGGTCGAGGATTTGATCGAACTCGACGTCACGGTCGAACAGGCGATGACGCTGCTGATTTCCGCCGGCATGGTGCAGCCGCAGCAGGCGGCGCAGGAGAAGCTTGCGACGCTTGCCGCCAATGCGCGTGCCGCGCAGGCGGCGCGAGACCGCACGATCGCGCCGGCGAAATAAACGCCCGTCAGCCGGCCTGAAGGAGGCGGATCGCCTCGTCTTTCTCGAACAGATAGAGCAGATGACGCAGCGCTTCACCGCGCGCCGATTGAAGCGCAGGATCGCGTTGCAGGATCAATGCGGCGTCGTCACGCGCGGCGTCGAGATAACCGCGATGCACTTCGGGTAGCGCGAGGCGAAAACCTGGCATGCCGCTTTGCCTGGTTCCGAGCAGGTCGCCTTCGCCGCGTAGTCGCAAGTCCTCCTCGGCAATGCGGAAGCCGTCCTCGGTTTCGCGCAGGATCGCGAGCCGCGCCTTGGCAGTTTCACCGAGCGGCGCCTTATAGAGAAGAAGGCACGTCGAGCGCTCGCTGCCGCGTCCGATGCGGCCGCGTAGCTGATGCAACTGCGCGAGGCCGAAACGTTCGGCGTGCTCGATGACCATGACAGTGGCTTCCGGCACGTCGACGCCGACTTCGATGACGGTCGTCGCGACAAGCAGTTTCGCGTGTCCAGAAGCGAAGCGGGCCATCGCCGCATCTTTTTCCGCGCCCTTCATGCGGCCATGAACCATTGCGACCACGTCGCCGAATTTCGCGCGCAGTTCGGCGAAACGCGCTTCGGCCGCCGCAAGGTCGCTCTTCTCGGATTCCTCGACCAAAGGGCATACCCAATAGGCGCGTTGCCCGGTCTGCAAAGCGCGGCCGACGGCCTCCTCGACTTCGGCGATGCGTGTGAGATCGACGGTGCGCGTATCGATCGGCAGGCGGCCAGCCGGCTTCTCGCGCAATTCGGAAAGATCCATATCGCCATAAAAAGTGAGAACCAAAGTGCGGGGGATCGGCGTTGCCGTGAGGACGAGTAGATCGACCGCGTCGCCCTTCTGCGCCAGCGCAAGGCGCTGATGCACCCCGAAACGATGCTGCTCGTCGACGACGGCAAGCGCGAGGTCCTTGAAGCTGACTTCGTCCTGAAACAGTGCGTGGGTGCCGACAAGAAGATCGAGGTCGCCCAGCGCCAGCCTTTTGAGAATCTCGTCGCGCTCAGCGCCGCGCTCGCGGCCGGTCAGGATGGCGGCGCGAATTTGCGCGGCGGCGGCAAGAGGCATGATGGTCGCGAAATGCTGGCGTGCCAGGATTTCCGTTGGCGCCATGATCGCGGCCTGCCGGCCTGCTTCGATGACGGTCGCCGCCGCGAGCATGGCGACGACGGTTTTCCCTGAACCGACGTCTCCTTGCAGCAATCGCACCATGCGCTGCGGCTGCGCGAGGTCGTTGACGATCTGATCGACGGCACCCTGCTGCGAGGGGGTAAGCGAATAGGGCAGGGCCTTGAGGATTTTATCGCGCAGGCGGCCTTCGCCGGCGCTGCCGCGTCCGGGTTGGCGGCGCATATGCGCGCGGGTGAGCATCAGCGCCAGCTGGCCGGCGAGCAGTTCGTCGAATGCGAGCCGCCGCCATGGCGCGCTTTCCGGCAAAATGTCCGTGGGATCGGCGGGCCTGTGCAGAATGCGCAAGGCAGCGCTGAACGGCGGTAGCTTCTCCTGCGCGAGCCACGGTGCATCCTGCCACTCGGGCACGTCCGGCAAATGCGCGAGCGCGCCCTCGACGGCGCGCCGCACATTGCCCAGCGCGAGGCCCTCCGTGAGCGGATAGACCGGATCGATCGGCGGCAGGCTCGCGAGCCCGGCCTCATCGACGACGCGCTCGGGATGCACCATCTGCAACATGCCGTCATAGAACTCGGCCGTGCCCGAGACGTAACGCGTCTCGCCGACCGGCAAAATCTTTTCGAGGTGATCCGCGCGGGCGTTGAAATAAGTGAGCGAGATGTCGCCGCTCTCGTCGTGGCCATAAATCCGATAAGGCGCGCGCGAGCGGTGCGGCGGCGAGGCCTTGTGATGATCGACCGTCACGGCGACGGTGACGACCTGGCCTGGCTGCACGTCACGCAACAGCGGGCGCGAGCGGCGGTCGACGGCGCCTGACGGCAGATGGAACAGCAAATCAATGATGCGCGGCGGCTCGTGGCCAAGGAGCCGGGCGTAAAGCTTGGCGAGCTTTGGACCGATGCCGCTCAGCGTGGTGAGCGCGGCGAATAAAGGATTGAGCAGGGCCGGACGCATTGTTTGCCATCATAGCGGGGCGGCGAAGAGCGAATGACAAATTCGCGATGAACCCTATATAAACCTGCGCCCGGCCCCGTCCGGGCTATCGGCATTTGCAAGGCAGGTCCCAAACGTGACGACGCGCTCGAGCGAAGGGTTGGACGAAAGACGGCGCAAGCTGCTGTTCCGCTCCTGGCATACGGGGCTGCGCGAGGTCGATCTGATCCTTGGGCGGTTCGCGGACGTGCGCCTGGCCGCGCTGGGGGACGACGATCTTGCCGCATTTGAACGGCTTCTCACCGTGCCGACGCCCGATTTGCTGGCATGGACGATGGGCGAAACTGCCCCGCCGCCGGAGCACGACACGGCGCTCTTTCGCGCATTGCGCGACTTTCATCTCCGAGCGGACGGCCGAAACTGATGGCCAAACCGCAATCTCCCGCAGAGCTTCTAAGCCCCGGTCGCACCCTGACGCTGGCGCAAGTCGCGGACAGCAGCGAAGGGCTCGTGCTCGGCGATCTCGCGCGGGCTGTCGCTGCAGCGCAGAACGCGCCCGCTGTCAGCCTCGCGGTCATCTGCCGCGATGGTCAGCGCATGCAAGCCTTGAGCCGCGCCTTCGGCTTCTTCGCGCCGGATGTGGAGGTGATCGAGTTTCCGGCCTGGGATGCGCTGCCCTATGACCGTGTGTCGCCTCACGCGACGGTCGTGGCCCAGCGTATGACAGCCTTGTCGCGGCTTGCCCGTACGAAGGGCCGCGAACGGCCTGCAGTAGTGCTAACCACGGTGAACGCGGCGACCCAAAGAGTGCCCGCGCGCGACTACATGGAACGCCACGCCCTGTCGGTCGCGCCCGGCAACGTCATCGGCATGGCGGGCGTGATCGAATGGCTCGAGCGCAACGGCTTTGTCCGCGCCTCGACGGTGCGAGAGCCTGGCGACTACTCAGTGCGCGGCGGCATTCTTGACCTTTTTCCTCCTGGCATGGATGTGCCGGTGCGGCTCGATTTTTTTGGCGATGCGCTGGAAACGATTCGGACGTTCGATCCGCAGACTCAGATCAGCGAGGGTCAACTGCGCGCGCTCGATCTGGTGCCGGTCTCAGAATTCCAGTTCGTTACCGAAGCCATCAAGCGGTTTCGTACCGGCTACGTCGCGCAATTCGGCGCCGTCGCGCCAGGCGACCTGCTTTATGAATCTGTGAGTGAGGGGCGCCGCTATACTGGCATGGAGCATTGGCTACCGCTCTTCCATGACCGCCTCGATACGCTGCTGGATTATGTGCCGGGCACACCGATTGTCCTCGAGCATCTGGCGCAGGATGCAGCACGAGAACGCTTCGCGCTCATTGCCGACTATTACGAGGCGCGCTGCCAGGCGCTGAAGGACGGTGTTACGCCTCCTTACAAGGCTTTGCCGCCCGAGCGGCTCTATTTTTCCGAAAAGGAATGGGAAAAACGGCTCGGCACGGTGGCGCTTGCGCAGCTTTCGCCGTTCGCGGTGCCCGAAGGCGACGCAGTCATCGATCTTGGCGCGAGGCAGGGCCACAACTTCGCAGCGGAACGCAATGAGGCTGGCTCAAATGTCTTCGAGGCTGTCGGCCGGCATGTTGCGGCGCTGCAGAAGGAAGGTAAGCGCGTTACAATTGCATTGTGGAGTGAAGGCGCGCGCGAGCGCATGAGCCACGTGCTCGCCGACCACGCGGTCGGCAATCTGCAACCCGTGCGGGATTGGACTGAGACGGCCGCGCTCCCGCAATCATCGGTGGCGCTGGCGGTCCTCGGTATCGAGACCGGCTTTGTCCTCGGCGATACCGCGATCATCGCCGAGCAGGATATCCTCGGGGACCGCCTGGTGCGGCCGCGGCGCGCGGCGAAACGCGCCGAGAACTTCATCGCGGAGGCCTCAAGCCTTGCACCTGGCGACCTCGTCGTCCACGTCGACCACGGCATCGGCCGGTTCGAGGGGCTGCGCGCCATCGAAGCCGCCGGCGCGCCCCACGATTGCCTCGAACTCCATTACGCAGACGATACCAAGCTTTATCTGCCCGTTGAAAACGTCGATCTGCTGTCGCGCTATGGCTCAGAGCAGGCCGGCGTCGAGCTCGACAAGTTGGGCGGCGGCAACTGGCAGGCGCGCAAAGCGCGAATGAAGAGCCGCATCCGCGAGATCGCGGGCGAACTGATCAAGATTGCCGCGGAGCGCTACGTAAAAGAGGCACCCAAGTTTGCCGTCCCCGCCGGCGCCTATGACGAATTCTGCGCCGGATTTCCCTATGAGGAGACGGAAGACCAGCAGGCGGCGATTGATGCCACGCTCGCTGACCTTGCTTCGGGCCGGCCGATGGACCGCCTTATTTGCGGTGACGTCGGCTTCGGCAAGACGGAAGTGGCACTGCGGGCTGCGTTTGTCGCTGCGATTTCCGGCAAGCAAGTCGCGGTGATCGTACCAACGACGCTCCTGGCACGGCAGCATTTCAAGACATTCAGCGAGCGATTCCGCGGTTTCCCGATCCAGGTCGTGCAGGCTTCCCGGCTCGTCTCCGCCGCCGAACTGGCGAAGACCAAGCTGGCCCTTGCCGATGGCGGCGCCGACATTGTGATCGGCACGCACGCGCTCCTCGGCCGCGGCGTATCATTCAAGGATCTTGCGCTGCTCATCGTCGACGAGGAGCAGCACTTCGGCGTCGCGCACAAGGAGAAGATCAAGCAGCTGCGCGCCGAGATTCACGTATTGACGCTGACGGCAACGCCGATCCCGCGCACCTTGCAGCTCGCGCTCACCGGGGTGCGCGACTTGTCGATCATCGCTTCGCCGCCGGTGGACCGGCTCGCGGTGCGCACCTTCGTCTCGCCGTTTGATCCGCTGACGGTGCGCGAAGCCTTGCTGCGCGAACGTTATCGCGGCGGTCAGGCGTTTTACGTGGCCCCGCGCATCGAGGATCTCGCCGGCTGTAAGGATTTCCTCGACAAGAACGTGCCGGAGGTGCGGGTCGCCGTCGCACACGGGCAAATGCCACCGACCACGCTCGATGACGTGATGTCGGCCTTCTATGACGGCAAATACGACGTATTGCTTTCAACGACGATCATCGAGTCCGGGCTGGATATTCCGACCGCCAATACGCTGATCGTGCATCGCGCCGATCGTTTTGGCTTGGCGCAGCTTTACCAGCTTCGCGGCCGCGTCGGGCGTTCGAAGCTGCGCGCCTATGCCTTGCTGACCTTGCCGGCGCAACGGCCGATCACGCCGCAGGCCGAGCGCAGGCTTAAGGTTCTGCAATCCCTCGACACGCTGGGCGCCGGCTTCCAGCTCGCATCGCACGATCTCGACATTCGCGGCGCCGGTAATTTGTTGGGCGACGAGCAGTCCGGCCACATCAAGGAGGTCGGCTTCGAGCTCTACCAGCAGATGTTGGAGGAGGCCGTCGCCAGCCTCAAGGCCGGGATCAGTGCCCCGGTTGCCGACCGGTGGTCGCCGCAGATCACGCTCGGCATGCCGGTTCTTATTCCAGATGGTTACGTAGCCGATCTGTCGGTGCGGCTGTCGCTCTATCGCCGCCTCGCTGACGTCGAAGACGAGCGCGAGATCGACGCTTATGCCGCCGAAATGGCGGATCGGTTCGGTCCGTTGCCGCAAGAGGTCGAGCACCTCCTCCAGGTTGTGGCGATCAAGGCGCTGTGCCGCCGCGCCAATGTCGAGAAGATCGACGCCGGCCCGAAGGGCATCGTGCTGTCCTTCCGCGACAACGTTTTTTCGAACACAGAAGGTTTGTTCAGTTACATCCGGGAGCGCGGCAGGGACGCGCGCATTCGCCCCGACCAAAAGCTCGTCTTCCTAGAGGAATGGCCTGACGCCGCGGAGCGGCTCAAGGGCGTGATCGCAATTCTTCGCAAGCTCGCAGCCATCGCGGGCCAACCGGCGGATGCGCTCAATGCGGCATCCTCAGCACCGGCTTGATCGTCTTGCCCTCGTTGGACTCCTTGGCGGCGCGATTGATATCCGCGAGCGCGTAATAGGTAATCGTGCGGTCGAGCGGGAAGCGACCGGCCATGAAATGGTCGATCAGCTTCGGGATGAATTCCTTCGGTACGCTGTCGCCTTGAACAACGCCGCGGACGCTGCGCCCATTCTGCAGGAACGGCATCTCGAACGAAGACTCCGTACCGGGACGCGCGCTTCCCAGCAAAATACAGGTGCCGGCCGGCATCAGCACGTCGATCGCTTCGCGCAGTACCGCGGGGAGGGCGGAAGTCTCGATTGCGTAACGCGCGCCCTGGCCGGTGAGCTTTTTGATCTCGGCAACGACGTCGGCGCGGCCACCATGGTTGATCGTATGCGTCGCGCCGAGGTCGCGCGCGAGCTTAAGCCTGTGTTCGTGCACGTCGACGGCGATGATCGGATCGCAGCCCGCGAGCTTTGCCGCCATCAGCGAGGAAAGACCGACGGCGCCCGCGCCGAAGACGACAAAGCTCTCGCCGGTTTTTGCGGCAAGTGAGTTCAGCACGGCGCCCGCGCCGGTCTGCGCGCCACAGGCAAAGGCGCAAGCAATGTCGAGCGGCATGTCCTGCCGCAGCTTCACCGCAAAGCGTTCATGAGCCAGCGTGAAAGTGCCGAACGACGATTGCTGAAAGAACGAGCCATAGACCGGCTTGCCGTTTTGACTGTGGATGGTGCTGCCGTCGGGCCGCGTGCCGCCCATCTTCAGCTCACGCACGTCGAGGCAATAGCTCGGCTTGTGATCGCGGCAATTGGCGCAATGGCCGCACCAGGGATAGGCCATCATGACATGGTCGCCCGCGCGAAATTCCTTCACTGCGCGGCCCACGGCGCGAACGATGCCGGCGCCCTCGTGGCCGAACACCGCCGGAAACTTCATCGTGGGGAAATAGCCGTCCCGGCCGTGCTGGTCGGTCTGGCACATGCCGGACGCGACGACCTCGACCAGGAGCTCATCATCGCGCGGGTTATCGAGATCGACAGTCTCGATGGTGAACGGCGCGAAAGCAGCGCGCGCCACCGCCGCGGTGATCTGCATTGGGCTTATTCCGCGGCCTGCGCGTTCCCCGCCGCAGCGCGTTCGATCGCCTCGGCGAGATATTCGGGGGCCTGAGCGCCCGACACCGCGAATTTGCCGCCGAAGATGAACATCGGCACGCCTTCAATGCCGGCTTCCTTCGCGGCCTGAGCTTCGCTCTCCACCTCGGCGAGATCCTTGTCGCCGGCGAGCCCGTTGCGCACTTCGTTGGCGTCGAGACCCACCTCGGTGGCCGCGCGCACCAGCACGTCGCGCTGCGTCAGATCGGCCCCTTCGGTGAAGTAAAGATCCATCAGGCGCTGCTTCATCTGCGCGCCTTTGCCGATCGCGTCGGCCCAGCGGATGAGACGGTGTGCGTCCGCCGTGTTCGGCTGACTGCTGATGCGATCCATCGCGTAGTCGAGACCTTCGGCTTTGGCCGCGGCGCCGACCCGCTGCGCTATACCTTTGTAGCGTTCGACGGAGCCGAACTTCGTCGTGAGGTATTGCTCGCGCGAAATGCCTTCGCGCGGAATCCAATCATTGAGGAAGTAGGGCCGGAAATGCACCTCGACCGGAATGTCGGGCTTCATCGCAATGGCTTTTTCCAGCCGGCGCTTCCCGATGAAACACCAGGGACAGACGATATCGGAAACGACGTCGATACGAACGGGCTTCGCAGGCATGACGGACACCTCGTTGAGGTCAGCCTAGGCCGCGCGCTATGGCGCGGCAACCGCCGCGTTGTGCACGCGGGGGCGGAAGGCCTGCACGATCAACGCGTGATAACCGTCGGCGGCCAGCTTGTTCTGCGTCGGCGCCAGATGCCGCGAGCTGCCCGCCAGACGCTGGCTCAACAAAGCGTGAGGGACGGCCACGACCACGCCGCCCGTTCCTGAAGCGATCGGTAAGCGGTCGAGCACATGACGCGGAAAACGGCAGCCCCCGATGCGAACCAATCCGGCCTGGGCACCGGTGACAACAAGATGATCGGCGTCGATCCGGCAGGGATATCGCGTGTCGATCGCGCCATCGTCGGCGATTTGCAGGGCCGCGACCCCCGGGGTGGCGGTTATAGGGAATGTCGCGGTCGGCACCATCGCGCCACGCAGCGTGAGAAATCCATTCGAGGCGCGTGACGCTTCGCTCGCCGCCGCGCTTTGTGGACC
Source organism: Pseudolabrys sp. (assembly GCA_019247925.1). Taxonomy (GTDB): domain Bacteria; phylum Pseudomonadota; class Alphaproteobacteria; order Rhizobiales; family Xanthobacteraceae; genus Pseudolabrys. The sequence continues at coordinate 8,428 of JAFBAG010000209.1, read as the reverse complement.
GCGCGGCAGCTTGCGCGGCCGGGCCGTACGCTCACGCGGCAACGTCATGAAACCGGTTTCGCCGAAGGAAATGACGTCAAGAATGGAGGGCGAAGCGGCGCTGCGCGCCTGCTCTTCCGCGTGCCACAGCGCCACGACCGCGGTTTCGTCGGGAATCCTTTCAGCGAGCGCGCCGGCGGTCACAATCAACGCATGGGGGTGATCCTTTTGCTGCTGCACGAAGGTGTTGGCGTCGAAGGGCTGATGCAGAACGAGCGCGCCGCCGCACAGCAGCCACGGCGTTAGCGTCGCGCTCAAGACCGAGAAAGAGGACAAAGCGAGCGTTGAGAGCAGCGTAGCGCCTGATTGCAGCCCGGCTGCATGCAGCACGGCATCGCCGCCGGCCACCACCTGATGATGGTCACGGGCTACGGGAATGATCCCGTCGGCCGTCGTGTCAAAGGTGATCAGGGCGGCATGCGCGGCGGGATCACCGCTGCGGTCGCTCGCGAGAAAGGACGGCGCGCCCGCGCCGCTGAAGATATCGTCGAGCGGGGAGACGCCGTCGGCAGGACTTTCGCCAAAAGCCATGACATGGCGGATCTGGAAAAGATCGGCAGCGCTCCGCAGCGCCTCTTCATCGAGGCGATGGGCGCCGAGGCGCGTCGTTGTCACGATGGCTTTGGCGCCGATTGCCGCAAGCGCCGGGGTCGCATCCATCCGCCGCCAAAGCTGCGGGATCAGAGCCGGGATCATTCCCGAGCGCAGAACGCCAAGGAGCGCGACCACATTTTCGACGATGTTAGGCAGCTGGAGCGCGATCACGGTGTCGGTCTGCAAGCCGAGCGCGCGCAGGTGAGCGGCCATTCGCCAGATGGCGAGATCGGCTTGGGCGAAAGTGAGTTGCCGCGGCGCGCCGTCAGCAAATTTCAGGCGGTTCGGGGGATCGATCAATGCTAACCGATCCGGGGCACGAATGGCCGCGCGGCGAAAAAGCTGGTCGAGTGTTGAACCGCCTTCCGCGGCGGAATGGACGCCCGGGAGAATCATTCCGCAATGATAAGGGCTTCACCGGCCGCGCGCAGGCGCTTGCCACCAGGTTTCCGGCAGATAGCCATACAGCGACGTCTGCGCCGGATGCTCGATGCGGGTCCAGCGCGCTACCCATTGCTGAGGAAGGTGAAACAGCGGCACGACGTAAAACCCGGACAACAATATACGGTCGAGCGCGCGCACCGCGGCAACGAAATTCGCGCGCTGCCGGGCCGCGAGGAGCTTGGCGATCATCGCGTCGACTGCGGGGGATTTCACGCCCATATAATTCCGGCTGCCCTCTTCGCCGGCAGCGGCCGAGCTCCAGTAGAACAATTGCTCGTTGCCCGGCGAAAGCGACTGCTCCCAGCGATATTCCATCATGTCGAAATCGAACGCGATGCGCCGCCGCTCGAACTGGGTGGCGTCGACGTTGCGCACATGGGCGTCGATGCCGGCACGTTTAAGTGTGCGAGAGAAGGCGAGGGCGAGTCGCTCCTGATCGCGCGTCGTCGTCAGGATTTCAAAGGCAAAAGGCTTTCCCGATTTCGCATCGGCCAGCGTAGTTCCTCTCAGAACGTAGCCGGCTTGCGCGAACAGATCGAGGGCGCGGCGCAAGGCGTCGCGGTCACGTCCGGTGCCGTCACTTTTCGGCGGCGACCATTTCCCTGCGAGGATGTCTGGCCGCACTGCGTCCGGGAAAGGCATCAGGATGGTTCGTTCCGCCATGTCAGCAGGACGGTCGTGCGAAGACAATTCCGACCCATCGAAATAGCTTGCAGTGCGCCGGTATTGTCCGAAGAAGAAATTGTGATTGACCCATTCGAAATCGAAGAGATACGAGATCGCTTCCCGCACGCGCGCGTCGCCGAAAATCGAGCGGCGGGTGTTGAAAACGAGCGCGGACATCCCCTTCGGCAGGCCGTAGGGAAAACTCTCTTTGACCACCCGGCCATCCCGCAGGGCGGGAAAATCATAGGCGCTCTCCCAGCGATTTGGATCGAGCTCGACCCGCGCGTCATACAGCCCTTTCTTAAACGCCTCGAAGTGCGTGTTGCCGTCGCGGTAATAGTCGAAACGGATCTCGCCAAAATTCCACAGGCCGCGATTGATCGGCAGCTCGCGGCCCCAATAGTCGGGATTGCGCTTGAAGCTGACGCTTTCCCCCGGCTTCACGTCCGTAACGACGTAAGGACCACTGCCAAGCGGGGGCTCGAAGCTTGTTTCTTCAAATTTTTCCGGATCGATCGCGTGCTTGGGCAGGATCGGCATCAAGCCAAGTATTAAAGGCAGTTCGCGATCATCAGCGCCGGCAAAAGTGAAGCGCACCCCGCGCTCGCCGAATTTCTCCGCCTTGCTGACTTTGACGTAATAGGTGCGGTAATTCGGCCGGCCGTGGTCGCGAAGCAATTGCCACGAGAAAATAACGTCGTCCGGGGTCACCGGCCTTCCATCAGAAAACCGGGCGCGAGGATCGAGCGTGAAAGCAACAAAGCTGCGCTCGCTGTCTGTCTCGACGGTTTGTGCGAGCAGGCTGTAGAGCGTGAATGGCTCCGCATAGCCGCGAGCGAGCAGACTTTCGTAAACGTAACCCCGCATATTCACGGCAGGCAGGCCACGCACGATAAATGGATTGAGACTGTCGAACGTGCCGAGCACGCCCTGGACGAGCCGCCCGCCTTTCGGCGCGTCTGGATTGACGTAGGTCGGCTGCGAAAAATCTGCGGGCCAGGCCGGCTCGCCGTGCATTGCAATGGCGTGGCGGGGTTCGGCAGCAAGCGGCGGGACCGCCGTCGCGAAGAGCGGCAGCGCCAGCAATGCGATCCGGCACATCTTGAACGGAGTGGGAAGGCGAACGGCCACGGTGTTCGATTCGACCTTGCTCAATCAATTAACACTAGCATCGCCCATTTCCGGACAGCCAACCCCCGGAAAAGCACCGATCTTTGACGCTTTATCCGTAAGGAAATATCCGCTATCAGGCTCACTCATCAGGTCACGCTCTCGCCGTATTTTCCACCGAGAGAGCGGCCCTTCGACGACAGTATTTATTTCGGCGCCGCTGGTCGTGCGCGCTCATACAAGGGATTGATTTCATGGATACGCGGAATCTCAACAGCCGCTCAGTGGGCTGCGCGTTCGCTCTCGCGCTGATGCTCGCCGCTCCCGCGGCGCTCGCGCAGACGACAGCACCTGCGCAGGCACCGGCCGCGAAGCCGGCGACACCCGCGCAGTCGCGCCCGGCCGCGCCCGCGGCGCAAAAGCCCGCTGCCCCGGCGCAGGCGCAGCCCGCTCAACCGGCGCCAGCGCCGGCGGCCGACCAGAATGCGCAGCAGCAGGCGCAGATGCCGCAGCTGATGTATTCGCCGTGGGTCAAAATTTGCCAGAAGGCTTCGGCGGAGACCAACAACAAGCCGGTCTGCGTCACCGCGAAAGATGGACGGGTCGAGGACGGCCGTCCGGTCGTCGCCGCGGCGCTGATTGAACCGGAAGGCGATCAGAAATTCATCCGCATCACCGTGCCGCTGGGCATGCAATTGCCCTACGGCACGCGCATGACCCTTGATCAGGAACAGCCGCTCAGCGGTCCGTATTTCCTCTGTGTGCCGAACGGCTGCATGGCAGACTATCCCGCAAGCGCTGAACTCATCGGCAAGCTTAAGAAGGGCAAGACTCTGCTCATCCAGGCGGTCAACCTCGCCGCGGTGCCGATCAGTCTGCCGCTGCCGCTTAACGATTTCGCCAAGGCCTATGACGGCCCGCCGACCGATCCCAAGGTGCTCGAAGAGCAACAGCGCAAGCTTCAGGAAGAATTGCAGAAGAAGGCGGAAGAGGCGCGCAAGCAGATCGAAAATGCGCCATCCGCGGCGGCAACGCCGCCAGCGGCTCCGGCCACCGCGCCGAAGCGGTAATGGCGGAAGCCGAAAAGAAAAAAGGCGCGGAGCGATCCGCGCCTTTCGCTTTTTATAGCGATGCGCGCTTAGTTGATGAGGGTGTTGCGCGGCCGGTAGCCGCCGCCGGAATCGCGCTCGAACATTTCGGACAGCTGGGGATGGCGCAGCGGTGTTCCGGAATCGTCCGGCAAAAGGTTCTGTTCCGAAACATAAGCGATGTATTCGGTTTCGGCGTTCTCGGCGAGCAAGTGATAAAATGGCTGGTCTTTGCTCGGCCGCACTTCGGCGGGAATGGCGAGCCACCACTCTTCGGTGTTGTTGAATTCCGGATCGATGTCGAAAACGACGCCGCGGAAAGCAAACACACGGTGCTTGACCACCTGGCCGATCTGGAATTTCGCGGTGCGCTGAAAGCGATCTGTCATGAGTCGCAGATAAGGGCCGATTGCGGCGAAGACCAGACTATCCAAGTCCGTAGCGCTGCCCCATCGCGGGATCCTTGGTGGCGACCAGGCGCGCAAGGTCGATCAGCACTTTGGCCTGTTTCCAGGTTGCGTCATCCTGCATCTTGCCGTCGATCATCACCGCGCCGGCACCATCGGGCATGGCCGCGACAATTTTTTTGGCAAAGGCGACCTCACCAGGGTCCGGTGAAAATACACGCTTGGCAATTTCGATCTGACTGGGGTGCAACGTCCAGGCGCCGAGGCAGCCCATGAGGAACGCATTGCGAAATTGCGCCTCGCAGGCAGCGGCGTCGGAAAAATCGCCGAACGGACCGTAGAACGGCTTGATGCCGGCGGCGGCGCAGGCATCCACCATCTTGGCGATCGTGTAGTGCCAAAGGTCTTGTTGTGCGGCAGCACGTTCGCCGCCCGCCGCAGCCGCATCGGCAAGCACTTTGTAGTCCGGATGGCCGCCACCGACCCGCGTGGTTTTCATCGCGCGGGACGCGGCGAGGTCGGCCGGACCCAAGCTCATGCCGTGCATGCGCGGGGACGACGTCGCGATCGCCTCGACATTATTCACGCCTTGAGCTGTTTCGAGGATGGCGTGGATTAAAATCGGCTTCTGAACTTTGTGCCGCGCTTCGAGCTGAGCCAGGAGCTGGTCGAGATAATAGATGTCCCACGGGCCGTCGACCTTGGGCAGCATGATCACGTCGAGCCTGTCGCCGGCCTTGGCAACAATCTCGGTAATATCGTCGAGCGCCCAAGGCGAGTTGAGAGCGTTGATCCTCACCCACAGTCCGGTGTCACCAAAATTGGTGGCTTTTGCCATCGCAATGAAGCCGGCGCGCGCGGACACTTTTTCTTCGATTGGGATGGCGTCCTCGAGATTGCCGAGAATGACATCGACCTGTCGCGCCAGCTCTGGAACTTTGGCGCGCAGCTTGTCGACATGCGGCGGAACGAAGTGGATCATGCGCTCGAGCCGCAGCGGTAATTCGCGCAGCGGCGCGGGCGCGCCGAGCGCGAGTGCCTGATAGAATTGACGCGGCGGCTTCATTGCACAAACCTTTCAAAGCCCGATGCTGCCGTCTAGAACAATGCAAAGGCCGCGCCAAGACGTTAGCGGACAATCGAAGCAATGCTGGAAGTCATTAATCTCGCGCTGCCGTTTTTCGGACTGATCCTGATCGGTTTTGCAGCCGGAAAATACAAGCCGATTCCGGACAGTGCGCTCGACTGGATGAATTTCTTCATCGTCTATGTGGCATTGCCGGCGCTCTTTTTTCGTATCCTTTCGCAGACGCCATTCGAGGAGCTCGCGCGGCCGCATTTTATCGTCGCGACGACGCTTGGGACTTTTTGCGCGTTCGTAGCGGCGTTCGGGGTCGCCATGGCGATGCGGCGCAAACTGGTGACCCAGTCGACCATTGCCGCGCTGGCCGGCAGTTACGGCAATATCGGCTATATGGGTCCCGGCCTCGCGCTGGCGACGCTTGGTCAGACTGCGGCCGTGCCCGTGGCGCTGATCTTCTGTTTCGACACTTTGCTGCTCTTTTCATTGGTGCCGTTCCTGATGGCGTTCGCCGATCCGGCGCCGAAGAGCACGGGCGAAATTGCGCGCGATGCCGTCGTCCGGATCGCGCTCAATCCCCTGGTCATCGCCACGCTGCTTGGCATTGCAGCCGCGGCGTTCGATTTTCAGCCCCCCACGGCGCTCGAACGCCTATTTCAATTTTTGCAGAATGCGGCGGCGCCTTGCGCACTCTTTACTCTCGGCGTCACCGTGGCGCTTCGGCCATTGGAGCGGGTGCCCTGGGAGGTGCCGCCGCTTATCGTCATAAAATTGGTCCTGCACCCCATTTTCGCGTTTTTACTGCTTTCCGTGATGGGGACGTTCGACCAAACCTGGGTATCGACCGCGATCCTGATGGCGGCCTTGCCTCCGGCGCTCAATGTTTACGTGTTCGCCCGCCAATACGATTCCTGGATCGAACAGGCCTCCAGTTCGGTGCTGTTTGGCACTTTGGCGTCGGTGGTGACGCTCACCACCGTGATGTGGCTTGCGAAGACCGGGAAGCTGCCGCAGCTTCTGTTCCACTGATGCAGCCGCTCGCCGGACTTTTGGTGCTCGATTTTTCCACCCTTTTGCCGGGGCCGCTGGCGACGTTGATGCTGGCGGAGGCGGGGGCCGAGGTCATCAAGATCGAGCGGCCCGGCGGGGAGGACATGCGGGCATTTCCGCCGCCGTGGGGCGGTGAGAGCGCCGCTTTCGCGCTTCTGAACCGTGGAAAAAAGCAGATCGCGCTCGATCTGAAGCGGCCCGAGGATCGAAATCGACTTCAACCATTACTTGAACAAGCTGATATTTTAGTTGAGCAATATCGGCCAACCGTGCTGCAACGCTTGGGAATTGGCTATGACCTGTGTCGCGCCGTCAATCCGCGACTGATCTATTGCTCGATTTCCGGCTACGGGCAGGCCGGGCCTCGCGCGCAGGAAGCCGGCCACGACCTCAACTACATCGGCAATACGGGCTTGCTGGCTTTGCAGCCGGGGCCGGCTGCGGCGCCCGTGGTTCCACCCATGTTGGTTGCCGACATTGCGGGAGGCAGCTTTCCGGCGGTGATCAATATCCTGTTGGCCTTGCGGGCCCGCGATCAGAGCGGAAAAGGTTGCCATATCGACATCGCCATGACCGACGCGATGTTTACCTTCGCCTGGTACGCCCTCGCCCTCGGTCAGGCGAGCGGCCGATTTCCTCGCCCGGGGGAGCTCATGCTCGCCGGTGCCTCGCCGCGCTACCAGCTTTATCCCACCAAGGACGGCAAAATCGTCGCCTGCGGCGCTTTGGAACAGAAGTTCTGGACTGCTTTCGCCAGCCTAATCGGGCTCGCCCCAGAACTGGTCGACGACAGCCGCGATCCGGCGGCTACCAAAGCGGCCGTCGCGCGGCTGATCGTTGCAAGATCGTCGGATGAATGGCGTCCGCTCTTCGCCAAAGCCGATTGCTGCGTCACCATCGTCGTGCCGCTCGAGGAGGCCGTACGGGACGCGCATTTTACGGGCCGCGGGCTGTTCGACCACCGGCTCGAGAGCGCGAAGGGCAACACCATGCCGGCGCTGCCGGTGCCGATCGACCCGCAATTTCGCGATGATCCAGCCACGCCAAAGCGGGCGCCGGGGCTTCGCGAGACCTAGCGCGCGGCGACAGGCGCAACGCCCTCGCGCATGACTGCGCGGCGCAGCGGTCCGATGCGGTCCAAAAGATAGAGGCCGGCGCCGCGCGCCGCCTGGACCGGCAGGAAGTCGCTGAGCAACGAGCGATTGACGAGATCGATCGCAAGACTGCGGCCCGCAACGTCGCCGCGCCGCGCTTTGTCGTACTGCGTCAGGATATGTTCCGCGCCAAGGTCTCGGCCGTCACGATAGGCGGCGCTACTGAGTGCGGCGATTTTTTCCGCGTCACGCAGACCCAAATTGAGGCCCTGTGCGCCGATTGGCGGAATGACGTGCGCGGCTTCGCCGACCAATGCGATGCGATTTTTGGCAAAGGTTGCCGCGCTTGCGACCGACAAGGGAAACATGCTGCGCCCCGGTTCGAGCTCGACCTTGCCGAAGATCGAATGACAGCCGCGTTCGATCTCGATCGATAACGTTGCGTCATCCATCTGCGCGACTTGCGCGGCGCGGCGCGGCGTGAGGACCCACACCAGACTTGAGCGATGTCCCGGCAGCGGCACTTGTGTGAAAGGGCCCTCGGCGGTTTGGAATTCGGTCGAGCAATCATGATGGGGCCGCGAATGCCGGAAGGTCAGTGCCAGCGCCGATTGCGGGTAGAGGTGAACGGACCAGGAGATGTCCGCCGCCGCGCGGCACATCGAATGGCGTCCGTCAGCGCCGATCAGGAGCTGCGCTTTGACAGTAGCGCCGCTGTCGAGATGAAGAATGACCGCGTCCTCGGCGTGTTCGACACTGCGAAGGCGCGCGTCGACCCGCCGCAATGTCGGTAGGGCCTGGGCTCGCTCATTAAGGCCGACGAGCAGTTCGGTGTTTTCGATATTGTAGCCAAAC
>JAFBAG010000155.1 GCA_019247925.1 Pseudolabrys sp. | reverse complement strand
GATGCCTGACACGATCACGTCGCAGCGACCGTCGAAGAACTTGCCCTTGTCGTCGGCCTGCGCGGAAAACGACACGCCATCGCCCAAGCCGACCGGGAGCTGGCCGCTGCGCGCGATGGTCGCGCGGGCATAAGGGTCGGCTTCCGCCGTGCCGGTCTTGGGCCAGGCAGTCCATGCGCCGATCGTCAGCGCGCCGAAAGCGGCGCCGCGCGTCAGCGCCAGATAAGTGCCGCCGAGCCCGACCAGGGTGGCGACGACGAAAGCGAAGAGCGATCCGAAAAGGAGCCGCAAGGAAATGCCCCAAAAGACTAGCGGCGCACCATAGTCCGGCAGCGCGAGGAAGGGGAGTTGCTAATTCGGCCGCTGGATGCCGGTGGTCTCGGCGCTGCTCATCTTGCCGCCATCAAGGGCCGCACCGGGACGGGGCTCGCCCGCGCGCTGGGCGGGGTCAGGCAGCGCGCGATTGGCGTCATCCATCAGCCGCTCGACGCGGGAGAGAACGTCCGCGCCCCGCCGCGTCAGCAGGGTCGGCCGCAATTGCGCGCTTGAGGGCTCGACCGCCTTGCGCTTGGCATCGGCAACAAGCGGTTGCTGGCGCGCCGGCACGTTGATGCCGGGAAGCTGCTTCACTTCGACGCCCTGATGCGCATAAGCCATGATGGCCTGCCAGGTCATCGCCGGCAGCGAGCCGCCGGTCATGCGGTTGGTCGAGGCATAGTCGTCGTTGCCGAACCACACGCCGCAGACAAAGTTGCCGGTGTAGCCAACGAACCACGCGTCTCGGTAGGCATTGGTGGTGCCGGTCTTGCCGGCGGCGGCGACGCCTTCGAGCCGTGCGCGCTTGGCGGTGCCGTCTTCGACGACCTTGTTCATCATGAAGATCATGTCGCTTGCGATCTGCGGCGACATCACCTGGCGCGGCTTGGGACCGTCGCGGTCGAAGCGCCAGATCAGGTCGCCGGCGCCGCTGCGGACTTCGAGCAGCGCATGCGGGGTGACCGCCTTGCCGAGATTTGGGAACGTCGCATAGGCGCCGGTATGGTCGAGCACGGTGACTTCGCCGGCGCCGATCGGCAGCGAGGGCGTATCGGTGAGCGGTGTGCGCAGCCCCATCTTGCGCGCGAGATCGACGATCTTGTTGCGGCCGAGCTTCGCATTGCCGTTGCCGATCGTGAGCGAAAGACGGACCGCCACGGTGTTGATCGAGGCGACCAGAGCCTGCGTCAGGCTCATCGAGCCGCGATAGCCCCCCGAGTAGTTGTGCGGGCACCAATTGCCGATACAGATAGGGCCGTCGACCACGGTCGAATTCGGCTTCATGCCGTGCTGCAACGCCGCAGCATAGACGTAGGGCTTGAAGGAGGAGCCGGGCTGGCGCAACGCGTCAGTCGCGCGGTTGAACTGGCTCGCGCCGTAGTCGCGGCCGCCCACCATGGCGCGCACCGCGCCGTCATTTTCCATGAGGACCGCGGCGGCCTGCCGCGCATGATATTCCTGGCCGTATTGCCGCAGCGAATTCTCCACGGCCTCTTCGGCGACGCGCTGTACGTTGCTGTCGAGGGCAGTGCGGACGACGAATACCCGTTCGGTCATCGACTTCGGGAAGGTGCCGACGAGCTTGCGCATTTCGTCGAAAGCCCAGTCGAGATAATAATTCGGCTGGCGCTCGTCGCGGCGGTCGACCGGCGTTGCCGGATTGCGCCGCGCGCCGAACACTTGCCCTTCGGTCATGAAGCCGGCTTCGATCAGGTTATCGAGCACGACGTTGGCGCGGCCGCGCGCGGCGGGCAGGTTGACGTGCGGCGCGAACTTGGTCGGCGCCTTGAACAGGCCGGCGAGCATCGCGCCTTCGGACAGGTTCACGTCGCGCGCCGACTTGTTGAAATAATACTGCGAGGCGGCGTCAACGCCGAACGCACCGCCGCCCATATAGGCGCGGTCTAGATAAAGCTTGAGGATCTCGTTCTTGGTGAGGCGCGCTTCGAGCCAGAGCGCGAGGAAGGCTTCCTTGACCTTGCGCTCGATGGTGCGCTCGTTCGACAGGAACAGGTTTTTCGCGAGCTGCTGCGAAATTGAGGAGCCGCCCTGGACCACGCCGCCGGCGCGCGCGTTCGATACGACGGCGCGCAACGTGCCGGCGACGTCGATGCCGAAATGCTCGTAGAAGCGCCGGTCTTCGGTCGCCAGCACCGCCTTGATGAGATGGTCCGGGAAATCCTCGAGCGGGATCGAGTCGTTGTGCCGGATGCCGCGCGAGCCGACCTCGTTGCCGTAGCGGTCGAGGAAGGTGACCGCGAGGTCGGACTTCTTCAGCCAGTCGTCGTCGGAGGTCTCGTTGAAGGCCGGGATCGCCAGCGCCAGC
>JAFBAG010000050.1 GCA_019247925.1 Pseudolabrys sp. | reverse complement strand
GGCTGGCCGCCAACCGGCGTGGCGCGCTCGATGGCCGCCAACATGTCGCCCTTGAGCACCTGGCCGTGCTTGCCGGAGCCCTGGACGTTTGCCGGATCGACGCCGGATTCCGCCGCCAGCTTTTTCACCGATGGCGGCTGGGTTGTGTTCGTCGTGCCGCCCGCGGCTGGCTTCTTGAGCTTGGGCTCTTCTTCCGCCGCGTTGATCGGCGTCGAGGTCGTGGATTTGGTGTCGGGCCGGCCGGTCGGCGCGCCGGTCGCCGTGCCCTTGGCGGGGGCCGCGCCTTCCTTGATCTGGCCCAGGACGGCCGCGACGCCGACGGTCGCGCCGGTCTTGGCCGTGATTTCGCCGAGGACGCCGGCGGCGGGCGCCGGAACTTCGAGCGTGACTTTGTCGGTTTCGAGCTCGACCAGCGGCTCGTCGACCGCCACGGCATCGCCGGGCTGCTTGAACCATTTGCCGACGGTGGCTTCGGTGACGCTTTCGCCGAGCGTCGGGACCTTGATTTCTGCCATGGCTAGCCGAGCGCCTCTTCCATAAATTGCTTCAACTGCGCGACGTGCTTCGACATCTGGCCGACCGCGGGCGAAGCCGCCGCCGGGCGGCCGGCATAACGCACGCGCTTGTGGGCGGCGCCGATCTGGTTGAGGACCCATTGCAGGAAGGTATCGACGAAGAACCAGCTGCCCATGTTGCGCGGCTCTTCCTGACACCAAACCATTTCCGCCTGCTTGAAGCGCGACAGTTCGGCGATCAGCGCTTTGGTCGGGAACGGATAAAGTTGCTCGATGCGCAGCAGATAGATGTCGTCGATACCGCGCTTCTCGCGCTCCTCGTAGAGGTCGTAATAGACCTTGCCGGAGCACATCACGACACGGCGCATCTTGTTGTCGGGTACGAGCTTGATCTTCTCGCCCTTGAGGAATTGCGCGTCATCCCAGAGCAGACGATGGAACGAAGTCTCCGGCCCGAACTCCTCGAGCCGCGACACCGCGCGCTTGTGGCGCAGCAATGATTTCGGCGTCATGAGGATGAGAGGTTTGCGAATCTCGCGCTTCAACTGCCGCCGCAGGATGTGGAAGTAGTTGGCCGGCGTGGTGCAATTGGCGACCTGCATGTTGTCTTCGGCGCACATCTGCAGGAAGCGCTCGAGCCGGGCCGAAGAATGCTCCGGGCCCTGCCCCTCGTAGCCATGCGGGAGCAGGCAAACGAGACCCGACATGCGCAGCCATTTGCGCTCGCCGGACGAGATGAACTGGTCGAACACGACCTGCGCACCATTGGCGAAGTCGCCGAATTGCGCTTCCCAGAGCGTCAGGGCGCTCGGCTCGGCGGTCGAATAGCCGTATTCGAAGCCAAGAACGGCCTCTTCCGACAACAGCGAATTGATGACCTCGTAACGGCCCTGTTCGCCGCCAAGGTGGTTGAACGTGTTGTAGCGAGACTCGTTTTCCTGATCGAACAGCACCGAATGGCGCTGTGAGAACGTGCCACGCTCGACGTCCTGGCCGGAAAGCCGCACGCGGTGGCCTTCCTTGAGCAACGAGCAGAACGCCAGCGCCTCGCCCGTCGCCCAGTCGATGCCCTCTCCCGTCTCGATCGACTTCGCGCGGGCATCGAGAAAGCGTTGAATGGTGCGGTGAACCTTGAAGCCCTCGGGGACTTGCGTGATGGCCTTGCCGATGTCGCGCAGCTTCGCGAGATCGAGGCCGGTGTTGCCGCGGCGCGGATCGTCCGCGTCGTGGGCGGCCTTCAGCCCCGACCAGCGGCCGTCGAGCCAGTCGGCCTTGTTGGCCTTGTAGCCCTGACCGGCTTCGAATTCGGCCTCGAGCCGCGAGCGCCAGTCGGCCTTCATCTTTTCGACTTCGCCGTCGGTGATTACGCCCTCACCGATCAGCTTTTTGGCGTAGATCTCGAGCGTCGTCGCATGGCCGCGGATGTTCTTGTACATCAACGGCTGCGTGAAGGACGGCTCGTCGCCTTCGTTGTGGCCGAAGCGGCGATAGCACCACATGTCGATGACGACCGGCGCCTGGAATTTCTGGCGGTATTCGGTCGCGACTTTCGCTGCGTACACGACCGCTTCCGGATCGTCGCCGTTCACGTGGAAGATCAATGCGTCGATCATCTTCGCGACGTCGGACGGATAAGGCGACGAGCGCGAGAAGCGCGGATAGGTCGTGAAGCCGATCTGATTGTTGACGATAAAGTGCAGCGAGCCGCCGGTGCGATAGCCTTTCAGGCCGGTGAGGCCGAAGCATTCGGCCACCACGCCCTGCCCTGCGAAAGCCGCGTCACCATGGATCAAAAGCGGCATCACCATGGTGCGGTCTTCCGGCGTCGCGCCATGCTGATCCTGCTTGGCGCGCACTTTGCCGAGCGTCACCGGGTCGACGATTTCAAGATGCGACGGGTTTGGTGTCAGCGAGAGATGCACCTTGTTGCCGTCGAACTCGCGATCCGACGAAGCGCCGAGATGGTATTTGACGTCGCCGGAGCCTTCGACCTCGTCGGGAGTTGCCGAGCCGCCCTTGAATTCGTGAAAGAGAACGCGGTGCGGCTTGCTCATCACCTGCGTCAGCACGTTGAGGCGGCCGCGGTGCGCCATGCCGAAGCAGATTTCCTTCACGCCAAGATTGCCGCCGCGCTTGATGATCTGCTCGAGCGCGGGAATGAGCGACTCGCCGCCGTCGAGACCGAAGCGCTTGGTGCCGGTGAACTTGACGTCGAGAAATTTCTCGAAGCCTTCCGCCTCGACCAGCTTGTTGAGGATCGCGCGCTTGCCTTCGCGCGTGAAGGCGATTTCCTTGTCCTTGCCTTCGATGCGCTCCTGAATCCAGCTCTTCTGCGCCGGGTTGGAGATGTGCATGAATTCGATGCCAAGCGTGTGGCAGTAGGTGCGGCGCAGGATTGAAATGATCTCGCGCATGGACGCGAATTCAAGACCGAGCACCTTGTCGAGGAAGATGCGGCGATCCATGTCGGCTTCCTCGAAGCCGTAGGATTTCGGATCGAGCTCGCTCTCGTTCGGTTCTTCCTGCATGCCGAGCGGATCGAGCTTGGCGTGGAAGTGGCCGCGGATGCGGTAGGCGCGGATCAGCATCAGCGCGTGGATCGAATCGCGGGTCGCCTGCTGGACGTCGCTCGCGGAAATATCGACGCCGGTGGTCGCCGCCTGCGCCTTGATCTTGTCGGTGATCCGCCGCCCGGTCTCGGCCCACTGGCCGTCGAGCGCGGCGACCAGGTCGTCGTTGGGACGGACCGGCCAGTTCGGCTTCTTCCAGGACGCGCCTTGCGCGCTCTTGACGACCGCCGTCTTGTCGTCGCTCAGCGCCTTGAAGAAATCCTGCCACTGCGGATCGAGAGAGGACGGGTCTTGCTGGTATCGGGCGTAAAGGTCTTCGATGTACGCGGCATTTCCGCCGTAGAGGAACGAGGTTTTCAAGAAGCTTGCATTGGCGTCCTGGCGCGACATCGGAAGTCCTGAATTGTTGGCTGCAATGAAATGCGAAACGCCGTCACCGACGCGAACAGCCGCAACCGAGAAGTATCGATACTTAGCGGGATATAAGACGGTTGTAAGTCAAAATCAGGTGTAGCCGCGAACGACGATTCATTCTTTGGCCGGCACCTCCGCAAGCCAGAACGACCGCGGGGAAGAAAGCGCTATCTTTTCAGGACTTCCAGAAGGGTCGTGCCGAGCCGCGCCGGCGAGGGCGAAACTTTGATGCCGGCCGCTTCCATCGCCGCAATCTTGCTCTCGGCGTCGCCTTTGCCGCCGGAGATGATGGCACCCGCGTGACCCATGCGGCGGCCGGGAGGCGCGGTGCGCCCAGCGATAAAGCCGACCATGGGCTTCTTGCGGCCGCGCTTGGCTTCGTCTTTGAGGAATTGCGCCGCGTTTTCCTCGGACGAACCGCCGATTTCACCAATCATGATGATGGACTCGGTCTTCGGATCGGCGAGGAAAAGCTCCAGTCCCTCGATGAAATCCATGCCTTTGACGGGGTCGCCGCCGATACCGAGCGCGGTGGTCTGGCCCAGCCCCGCCCGCGTCGTCTGGAACACCGCCTCATAGGTCAGCGTGCCGGACCGCGAGACGATGCCGACATTGCCGGGCTTGAAGATGTTGCCAGGCATGATGCCAATCTTGCATTCGCCGGCGGTCATCACGCCAGGGCAATTCGGCCCGATCAGGCGGGACTTCGAGCCGCACAGCGAACGCTTCACCTTGACCATGTGCGAAACCGGAATGCCTTCGGTGATGCACACAATCAGCGGGATTTCCGCATCGATCGCTTCGGCGATCGCGTCTGCGGCACCGGCCGGCGGCACGTAGATCACGCTCGCGTCGGCGCCGGTCTTTTCCTTGGCTTCGCGCACTGTGTCGAACACCGGCAGATTGAGATGGGTCTGCCCGCCTTTTCCCGGCGCGACGCCGCCGACCATCTTGGTGCCGTAAGCGATCGCCTGCTCGGAATGGAAGGTGCCATTCTTGCCGGTGAAGCCCTGGCAAATGACCTTGGTGTTCTTGTCGATGAGGATGGACATCAGGCGGCTTTCTTCACCGCGTTGACGATCTTCTGCGCCGCGTCGTCGAGATCGTCGGCTGATACGACGTTGAGCTTCGACTCGGCGATGATCTTCTTGCCGAGATCGACATTGGTGCCTTCGAGCCGCACCACCAGCGGCACCTTCAGACCGACTTCCTTCACCGCCGCGACGACGCCCTCGGCGATCACGTCGCACTTCATGATGCCGCCGAAGATGTTGACCAAGATGCCTTTCACGTTCGGGTCGGAGGTGATGATCTTGAAGGCGGCGGCGACCTTCTCCTTGCTGGCGCTGCCGCCGACGTCGAGGAAGTTCGCCGGCTCCGCGCCGTAGAGCTTGATGATGTCCATCGTCGCCATCGCGAGGCCGGCGCCGTTGACCATGCACCCGATCGTGCCGTCGAGCGTGATGTAGTTGAGGTCGTATTTCGACGCCTCGATCTCTTTTTCGTCTTCTTCGTTGAGGTCGCGCAGCGCGGCGACGTCGGCGTGCCGGTAGAGCGCGTTGTCGTCGAAGCCGATCTTCA
>JAFBAG010000015.1 GCA_019247925.1 Pseudolabrys sp. | reverse complement strand
CTGCGCAATTCACCGCGATCGGGTTGGCGCCGCTGTTAAAGCCGGCGATGTGAAGACGGCCGGATCGCATCGCTTCGATCTCGGCGGCGTTCGACTGAACCGGGAAGAACACGACCTTCTTTCCGGTCACTTTTTCCATGTGCTTGATGAAGCCATCCCAGACCTTGCCGTAAACGGCGGGGTCTTCGACGGGCGTGTAAGAAAAGATCAGCGTGGAGGGATTGACGAGTTGCGTAGGGTCGGTCGGTGTGTCGGCGACGAGATCGCCGTTTCGGTCGCAATAAGACTTGTCGAGATCGCCGCGCGGACAATCCTGCTGCGCCATGGCATAGGTAGCCGATACGCCGAGCATGAAGGCGGCAAAAAGGGTCGCGCGGATGGGGCGAGACATCGATGATCCTCCCAGGAGGCGGTTCGGCCGCGCCGTCCGCCGGTTCTTTGATGCTCTCAGTGTAGCGGAGCCCCTCGGGAAGCCAATGGCGGGCGAATTAGCGGGGGAAAGCCCCGTAATCGTCACGATATTGTCAGCCGCCTAAGTCGCAGGGCCAATTGCCGGGTGTGGATGGCGGTGGAACTATTGCCTTCGCCAGCCGCTTGAAGACTACTGCCCCCATCGTCTGACGGCGTCACCACCGGAGATCTTTTGCATGGCGATTGCCGCCATTTCGCCCGCCCCGCGCGGCTCCAAGCCGCGTTCGGCCATTCGGCCGCAGGGTGCTTCGCTTGCCGAGCAAAGAAGCCATTGGCGCGAGAATTTCCATAGCGTCCGGGCGGAAACCGAACGCCGCGCGGCGCCGCTCTCGGCGGAAGACCAGATCGTCCAGTCGATGCCCGACGCGAGCCCGACCAAATGGCACCGCGCGCATGTGACCTGGTTCTTCGAACAATTCCTGATCGTGCCGAACGATTCCGGTTACGAGTTTTTCGACGCGCGTTTTCCGTTTCTCTTCAATTCGTATTACGTCGCGGCCGGTCCGCGCCATGCGCGTCCGCAACGCGGCCTGATCACGCGCCCGAATAGCGCCGACGTCGCCGCCTATCGCGCGCATGTCGACGGCGTCGTTCTGAGGATGATCGACGAAATCGCGGAGGATAAGGCCGCCAAGTTTTTCGAAGTGCTGGAGATCGGATTGCATCACGAGCAGCAGCACCAGGAACTCCTGCTCACCGATATTCTCCACGCCTTCGCGCAAAATCCGACCCATCCCGTCTACGACGACGGCTGGCGATGGCCGGCACGTGCGGCGGCCGAGGGTTTCGCCGATGTGCCGTCGGGCATCCGCACCATCGGTCATGATGGCGATGGCTATTGCTACGACAATGAGCTGCCGCGCCATGACGTGCTGCTGCAGAAGGTGAAGATCGCCCGCGCGCTGGTGAACAATGGCGAATGGCTCGCCTTCATGCGTGACGGCGGATATTCCACTCCGGCGCACTGGCTCTCCGACGGCTGGACCGCCGCTCAAAACGAAAACTGGCAGGCGCCGGGCCACTGGGTCGAGCGCGACGGCGAGTGGTTCGTGATGACACTCGGCGGTTTGAAGCCGGTCGATCCTGCCGCGCCGGTTTGCCACATCAGCTACTACGAGGCCGACGCCTTCGCGCGCTGGGCCGGCAAGCATCTGCCAAGCGAATTCGAATGGGAAACCGCGGCGCGGGCCGGTCTCCTCGCCGATGCCTATGGCAATGTCTGGCAGTGGACGCGCAGCGCCTATCTGCCTTATCCCGGCTATCGCGCCGCTGAGGGGGCGCTCGGCGAATACAACGGCAAGTTCATGGTGAGCCAGATGGTGCTGCGCGGCTCCTCGGTCGCGACGCCGCTCGGTCATGAGCGCACGAGCTACCGCAACTTCTTTTATCCCAGCGCGCGTTGGCAGTTCTCCGGCCTGCGGCTCGCGGAGTTTCCGTAATGGTAGCGCTACGCAAACCCCAGCCGATCCTGGACGACAACGCGTTCGCCGCCGATGTGCTGCGCGGCTTGAGCATGACGCCAAAGCGCATTCCGGCGAAATATTTCTACGATGCCGAAGGCTCGGTGCTGTTCGAGCAAATCACCGCCTTGCCGGAATACTATCCGACCCGCTGCGAGCTCGCGATCCTGCGCGCGCACGGCAAGGACATTGCAGGTGTCATTCCCGAAGGCGCCGCGCTGGTTGAGTTCGGAACCGGCTCGACGAAGAAAGTGCGCCTTCTCCTCAAGCACGCGCCGAAACTCGCCTGTTATGTACCGGTCGATATTTCGGCGGAGATGCTGGAAGCGGAAGCCGCGGCGTTGCGCCGTGACAAGCCGCAGCTCCCCGTCCTGCCCGTCGTGGCTGATTTCTGCCGGAGCTTTCCGCTGCCGAAAGAGACGCAAGCCGCGCCGGTGCGGGTCGGGTTTTTTCCTGGCTCGACCATCGGTAATTTCGAACCGCACGAGGCCGCGGACTTCCTGCGTCACACCTCGAATATTCTGGGCGCGAATGCGTTCCTGATCATCGGCGTCGATCTCATCAAGGACACCGCCGTCCTTAATGCGGCGTATAATGACAAGCAGGGCGTGACCGCGAAATTCAATCGCAACGTGCTGTTTCGCATCAACCGCGAGCTCGGCGCCAATTTCAAGCCGGACTGTTTCGAGCACCACGCGTTCTTCAACCGGGAACGCAGCCGGATCGAGATGCATCTCGCGAGCCACAAGCGCCAGAAAGTGCGCGTGCTCGGCGAGACCGTCGAGTTTCGCGCCGGCGAGACCATTCACACCGAAAACTCGTACAAATACTCGGTGGAGTCGCTCGCGGCGCTGGCGCGCGGCGTCGGCTGGATGCGGGCCGGCGTCTGGACCGACAAGAAAAACTATTTTTCGGTCCAGGCTTTTCGCTTCGTCGGCGTGCAGGCCGCACGCATGGATCTGGGCGAATAAATACCCGGCGAAGTGCGGACGCCATTGCCTCGGCCGGAAGCGCGGCCTAGAAAGACGCCGCATTTCTAACCGGCGGGTCCTTCCATGAAAATCGTAGCGTTTGAAACCGGCAACGGCACGCATTTCGGCGTTGTCGAAGGCGACAATGTCATCGACTTGAACGCGGCCGATCCTGGGGCTCCGACCGATCTCGGCGACTGGCTGCGGCGCGGCGACGTCAAGGCGATGGGCGAGGCAGCGAAGAAAGCCCCGGCCTCGGCGCGGGTCCCGCTCAAGGGTTTGAAGTTTAGTTCGCTGGTCGGCAAGGGCGCGAAGATCATTTGCCTCGGGCTGAACTATCTCGACCACGTCAAGGAAGGCCCGCAGAAGGACAACATTCCGAAGTTTCAGTCGATCTTCTTCCGCATGGGTTCGTCGCTGGTGCCACACGGACAGCCGCTGCTCGCCCCGAAAAAATCCATCCAGTTCGACTATGAAGGCGAACTCGTCGTCATCATCGGCAAGCGCGCCAAGCATCTGACTTTGGCGAACGCCACGGACTGCATCGCCGGCTATGCCTGCGGCATGGAAGGCTCCATCCGCGAATATCAGCGCCACACCACGCAATGGGGCATGGGCAAGAACTTCGACCAGACCGGTAGTGTCGGGCCGTGGATGACAACGGCTGACGAACTCGCAAAGGGCGGCAAGGGCCTCAAGATCGAAACGCGGCTCAACGGCAAGACGATGCAGTCGTCGAATACCGACCTGTTCATGTTTCCGGTCGCGGAGTCGCTCGTTTATCTCACCGAGGGCATCACGCTGGAGCCCGGCGATATCCTTTTCACCGGCACCCCCTCGGGCGTGGGTCATGCGCGCAAGCCGGATCCGGTCTGGATGAAGGCGGGCGACACAGTCGAGGTCGAGATCGCGGGCGTCGGCGTCCTGCGCAATACGATCGAAACCGAAAAATAAGCGCCGCTTGACGTCATGAGCCGGGCCGCGTCTGCTTGGCGGATAAAAAGCCGCTGGGGGAGGATGCCATGCGTATGATTTTTGCGCTGGCGGGCTTCGTGCTCGCAGCGTTGGCGCCGGCCGGGGCGCAGGAATGGCCGTCACAGAAACCGATCCGCATCCTCGTCGGCTTCGGTGCCGGTGGCGGCACCGACATCGTCACGCGCATCGTCGCGCAGCCACTTGGCGAGCTGCTCGGGCAAACGATTGTGGTCGAGAACAAGGCGGGCGCTGGCTCGACGCTCGCCTCCAATGAAGTCGCCAAGGCGCCGAAGGACGGCTACACCGCTGTGATGCTGAGCGCCGGCCACACCGTCTCGGCCGCGATGTTCAAGTCGTTGCCGTATGACTCGGTGAAGGATTTCGCGCCGGTCGCATTGGTCGGCGATTCGTGCCTTGTCATTGTCGCGCGCAAGGATCTGCCGGCGAACGACATCAAAGGGCTTGTTGCGCTCGCCAAGAAAGATCCAGGCAAGCTCAATTTCGCCAGCGTCGGCGTCGGCTCGACCCAGCACTTCTCCGGCGAACTGCTCAATCAGTTGACCGGCATTCAGGTGCAGCATGTGCCTTATCGCGGCACGCCCGCCGTCGTCACCGCACTGCGCTCCGGCGAAGCGGATTATGCCGTCGAACTGGCGCAGACCGTCGCCGGTCAGATCGAGGCCGGCGAAATGAAATTGCTCGCGGTCGGCTCACCGCAGCGCTGGCCGACGCTGCCGAACGCGCCCACCGTCGCGGAGCAGGGCGTCAAGGAATATGCGGTGGTGAGCTGGTACGGGCTCGCTTATCCGGCGGGCACGCCGGCCGCGATCGTCAACAAGACCAATGCGGCGATGAAGGAGGTCCTGGCGCGTCCGGCGATTCAGGAACAGCTCGCAAAGGTGGGCGTTATCGCTCACTACACCACGCCCGCGGAATTCGGCGCGCATCTCGACAAGGAAGTTGCGACGTGGAAGTCGGTGCGTGAGAAAGCCAACATTGCGCAGAACTGAAGGATCAATTTTTAAATGGCATTGAACGTCGTCGTCATCTGCGGATCGCTGCGCAAAGGCTCCTACAACCGCATGGTGGCTAACGCGCTGCCGGGGTTGGCGCCGCCTGAGCTCAAGCTGAAAGACGCGCCGCCATTCGAGGGCTTCCCGGTCTTCAACCAGGATCTCAAGGACGCGTCGGGTGAGCCGCCTGATGTCATCGACTGGGCGAGCGCGATCCGCAACGCGGACGGCGTCCTGATCGTTTCGCCGGAATACAACTGGTCGGTGCCGGGCGGGCTGAAGAATGCGATCGACTGGGTGTCGCGCATGAAGGATCAGCCCTTCAAGGACAAGCCGGTGGCGCTGCAATCCGCCTCGACCGGGCCGATGGGCGCCTCGCGCATGCAGTATCATCTGCGGCAGGTGCTGGTCTCGATCGACGCCACGATGTTCACCAAGCCGGAGATCATCGTCACCTTCGCCGACAAGAAGATGACGAATGGCGAGCTGAGCGATCAGCCCACCAAAGACATCATCAAGACGCAGCTTGCAGCCTTCGCCAAATTTATCGAGCGCGTGAAGCCGCGCTGATCAGGCTGCCGGCTTGTAGTCCGGGAAGATCATCGGCCGCATCTTGGGGTGCGCCGGCATCAGTCGCGGCGGGAAGGGCGGCTCGGCGCCTAATTCCATCGCGGCGTGGATCGGCCAGCGCGGGTCATACATCGCACCGCGCGCCATCGCGATCATGTCGGCCTTGCCGGACGCGACGATCTCCTCGGCCTCCTTAGCGCCGGTGATGAGGCCGACCGACATGGTCGGCATGCCGGCGTCCTTCTTGATTCGCGCCGCGAACGGCACGTTGAACGACGGCGCGAAGGGGATTTTCTGGCGCGCGTCGAGCTGACCGCTCGACACGTCCATGTAGTCGCAGCCGAGTGTCTTCAATTCCTTGGCGAAGGCGACCGTGTCTTCGATCGTGGTGCCGCCATCGACCCAATCGACCGCGGAAACTCGAATGCCGAGCGGCTTGTCCTTTGGCCAGGCGTTGCGAACCGCCTTGAACACTTCGAGCGGATAACGCATGCGCTTTTCGAGCGAGCCGCCATAGTCATCGGTGCGCTGGTTGGAGAGCGGCGACAAAAACTGGTGCAGCAAATAGCCGTGCGCGGCGTGGAGCTCGAGCAGATCGTAGCCGATGCGCTCGGCCCGCTTCACCATGTTGATGTAATCGGCGAGCGTCGCCTTCATCTCGTCCTTGGTCATCTCACGCGGCACATGCCAGTCCGGCCCATAGGGAATGGCGGATGGCGCCACGGTCTCCCAAGGATTCTCGTCGGCCTTGAGCGGGCGCGCGCCTGCCGCCGGCGGCGTGGTCGAACCCTTGCGGCCGGCATGGCCGACCTGAAGACCAAGCTTGGAAATGCCGTACTGACGCGCAAAGTCGACCACGCGCTTGAGCGATTTTTCATTCTCGTCGGTCGCGAGCGTCGCGCATTTGTAGGTGATGCGGCCGACCATGTTCACATTGGTCATTTCCGCGATGACGACGCCCCAGCCACCCATGGCGAAGTTGCCGATCTGCATGAGGTGCCAGTCATTGGCGCTGCCATCGGTCGAGTTGTACTGGCACATCGGCGAGACCGCGGTGCGGTTCGGCAACGTAAGGCCGCGCATGGTGAAAGGCGTGAACAGGGCGCTCGCCATCGGGTGATCCTTGCTGGAATTTTGCGGCCGCGATCATATCCGCCGCTGCGCCGCTGTGCCAATATCGGTGCATGGGAAGATTAAGTGGGCGCACCGCCATGGTCACCGGCGGCGCCAAGGGAATTGGGCGGCATTATTCGCAAGCGCTCGCCGCCGAGGGCGCGCGGGTGATGATCGCCGACATCGTCGACGGCAAGCTCCTGGCCGAGGAAATCGCCCGGCAGCATGGCGCGAATTCCGCGACGGCCTATCAGTTCGACGTCAGTGATGAGATGCAGGTCAAAGGCCTCGTCACCGAGACGCTGGCGCGGTTCGGGCATATCGACGTTCTGGTGAACAATGCCGCGCTCTACGCCACCCTCCACCCCGTCAAGGCGACCGAGATCGACACCGCGCTGTGGGACAAGGTCATGGGCGTCAATATCCGCGGCCCGTTCCTGATGGTGAAGCACGTCGCGCCGCACATGATCACGCGCAAAAAGGGCAAGATCATCAACATCGCCTCGGGCACGGCCTACAAGGGCATCCCGCATATGCTGCATTATGTGACGTCGAAAGGCGCGGTGGTGGCTTTCACGCGCGCGCTGTCGCGTGAGCTCGGCGAGCACAATATTTCGGTGAACACTTTGGCGCCGGGGCTGGTCTTGTCCGATACCGGCATCGAGAACACCGCGCATCACGACGAAATGCGCGCGCCAGTGCGCAACAGCCGCGCCTTCAAGCGCGATATGTTCCCCGAGGATCTGCTCGGCGCGCTGGTGTTTCTCGCTTCGAGCGACAGCGACTTCATCACCGGGCAGACCATCGCGGTGGATGGCGGTTCGATCAATACATAGCGGCTATGCGGCGCTTTTCGCGGGTTACGCCTGCGCACGCTCTGCGCTATATTCCACGCAAAGAGCAATAACGGAGGAACTTCCATGACCGCGGTGATCGACACCCCGCAGGCAGCCGGCAACAAGCATAACATCGCCGGCGCGCGGCAGGCTTATTACGAGAAGATCGGCAAGTATCACCTCGCGCCGCTGTGGGAGGTGCTCAAGGGCCTGGTCACGCCCGAGCCGAAGACGCAGATGCAGGCGACGATCTGGAAATTTCCGGAAGTCGAGAAGCTGATGCTCGAAGCCGGCGACGTCATCACCGCCGAGGAGGCCGAGCGCCGCGTTCTCGTCCTCGAGAATCCAGGCGAGCCGGGCAAGTCCCGCATCACCAATTCGCTGTTCGCCGGCATTCAGCTCATCATGCCGGGCGAGATCGCCGACGCGCATCAGCACGTCGCCTCCGCGATCCGCTTCGTGCTCAAGGGCAAGGGCGCCTATACCGCCGTCGAGGGCGAGAAGTCATCGATGGAGCATGGCGACTTCATCATCACCGCGAACTGGGCGCCGCACGACCATGGCAATCCGGGCAAGGAGCCGGTGATGTGGCTCGACGTGCTCGACATGCCGACCGTCAACCACTTCCAGGCATCGTTCGCCAACCACTTCGACGAGAAGATGCAGAACGTGAACCACGAGGACGGCGACTCGTTCGAGCGCTACGCCACGGGCGTCCTTCCGGACGGCACCTCGGAGGTGTTCGACAAGCGCTCGCCGGTGATCAACTACCCTTACAAGAAGATGAAACCGATCCTGGAGCGCCTGAAAAAGACCGGCGACATCGACAAGCGCCATGGCGCGCGCGTGCGCTACGCCAACCCGGTCAACGGCGGGCCGGTGCTGCCGACGATGGGCGCCAACCTCGCGCTGCTGCCCAAGGGATTTAAAGGCGAACCCTACCGCTCGACCGATGGCACAGTGTTCTGCTGCGCCGAAGGCTCGGGCACGACGATCGTCGAGGGCAAGGAGATCAAATGGGGCATCAACGACGTGTTCGTGATCCCGCCATGGAAGCGCTACCAGCATAGTGCAGCCGAAGAGGCGGTACTGTTCTCGATCTCCGACCGTCCGGCGCAGGAAGCGCTCGGCATCTGGCGCGAAGGCAACTGATTTCGTTTGAAACTGCGGCCGGCCGCGCTCAATAGGGCGTCGCCGGCCGCGCTCAATAGGGCGTCGCCGGCCGCAGATCTTTTTTGCGGGTCAGCCAGTCGACTGTGAGCATGCCGACGGCGCCGACAATGCCGGCGGCGTTGATGACGATAGCGCTCTTGAAAGCCTCCGGCGGCAGAACCACTGCCAGCGCGATGACGGCGTAGATCGTCCGCCCAGCGAGTGTGAGCCGCGAAAGCCCGAACCCGACCGCGGCGATTGTGCCAAGCCAAATACCGAACGATACGCGCGCGAGATTGAGCACGATCTCGGTCCACGAGCCGTCCATCAGCAGGCTGGGCGTCAACACAAACAGGAACGGAAGGATAAAGGTAGACCAGCCGACCACGCAGGCGATCCAACCCGTCGTCCAGCCGTCAGTGCGCGCGATGTTTGCCGCCGCGTAGGCGGCAAAGGCGACCGGCGGCGTGATCATCGAAAGGATGCCGTTGTACATGACGAACATGTGGGCGGCCATTGGCGTGACGCCGAGCTTGACGAGGGCGGGGGCCAGCAATGTCGCGGTGAGAATGTAAACGCTCACCGTCGGCAGGCCGATACCGAGCACGAAGGCGAGCACGGCAATGAGAAGCAGCAGCACGAAGACATTGTTGCCGGCGATCGCGAGCAACTGGATCGTCATCGAGAAGGCGAGGCCCGACACGCTCATGATGCCGACCATGATGCCGGCAGCGGCACCGATCAGGATGATGTCGAGCGAGACGCGCCCCGTTTCCATGATCGCCCTGAGGATGTCGAGGAAGCTCATGCGGTTGCCGCGATAGCCGAAGACCAGCGCGAGGCAGATCAGCAGCGCGGTCGAAACGATCGCTGCTTTTTCCGGCGTCAGCAGCAGCTTTTCCGGATACATCAGCGCGAAGACGAGGAAGGCGATGGGCACCAGGAAATGCCAGCCCGACTTCAGGATTTCGAGAACCGGCGGCGCATCGGCAATCTTCGCCGCGCCGATCTTGTGTTTCGCCGCTTCCAGATCGACGTGGAAGAATAGGCAGGCGTAATAGAGAAACGCGGGAATCGCCGCGGCGACGCAGACCGAGCCGTACGGCACCTGCAGAAATTCGGCCATGATGAAGGCGGAAGCGCCCATCACCGGGGGCATGAGTTGCCCGCCGGTCGATCCGACGGATTCGATCGCGGCCGCGCGGTGCGGCGTGAAGCCCGATTTGATCATTGTCGGGATAGTGACGATGCCGACCGCCAGCACGTTCGAGACCGCGCTTCCGGAGATCATGCCGAACAGGCCGGAGCCGACCACGGCGATCTTGGCTGCGCCGCCGCGGAAGCGGCCCATCGCGGACATTGCGATATCGGAGAAGAAATCCGCGCCGCCGGTGCGCGCCAGCACCTGGCCGAGGATCGTGAAGGGGATGACGATCAGCACTGCCACCTGGAGGATGGAGCCGATTGCGCCGTTAAGATCGAGCGCGACATAGGTGACCATGCGGCCGGGCGAGACGTAGCGGGTCTGGAAATCGCCGGGCAGATGCGGGCTGATGTAGACGTAGATCGCGATCGCCAGGATCATGCCGACGAAGCCCCAGCCGCTCACGCGACGGCTCGCTTCGAGGATCAGCGCGACGAGCACTATGCTGATGACGAGCCCGTCGAGCGGCAGCGTCGCGATCTCGAGCGTCAGATGTTCGTATCGCGCCGTGACATAGCCACAGATCCCAAGCGACAGGATCACCGCAATCCAGTCGCTCCAGTGCCGCTTTCGCCCGGTCTCGGCGATGTAGGCGAGAGCCAAGGTCAGGCCGAGGCAGATCGTCAGCAATTGTTCGGTGTAGAGCGAAATGCCGGCCATGCGTGGGATGTCGAGCACCCACAGCACCACCGCCGCGACCAGAAGCGACTGGAAAATGTTAGTCCACAACACAGTCGTTCGCGATGCCGCCGAAGCAAATTCAGCGGCATCAGGAACGATGCGTTCTTCGCTCACGCCGCACCCGCGCGGTCGGCGTTAGGGATCACTTCGCGGCGATGTTCTTGTCCTTGAAGTATTTCAAGGCGCCGGGGTGATAGGGCAGGTCGTACTTCTTGTAGAGCGCGGCCGCCGAGAACTCCCGCAAGGCCGGCTGGATGGTGACGAGGTCCGCCTTGTTGGCTTCCAGCGTCTCGATGATCTTATAGACGGTGTCGTCGCTCATTTTGGCGTTGGTGAAGATCATGTTGTCCCACGTATAGACGCCCATCGGCTTCTCGACCCCGATGAAGAACGGATTGGGCTGTGCTTGCGTGAGATAGCCCTCAGGCTGGATTTTCTGCGCCGCCGCCATGCCGGTCTCGGGAATCTCCAGCGCACGGATCCCGCCGACCGTCGCGTCCACTTCGCGCACCTTCGGCGCGCCGAAGGCGAAGAAGAACATGTCGGCCTGGCCGGCGGCGAAGTCGTCCGCGCCGCGGATCACGTTCGGGATGAGAACCGGGGTGACATCTTTTTCGCTGAGCCCGCCTGCGGCGAGCATCGCCTTGACCATCGGATCGATGGTGCGCATCGCGGAGTAGCCGAGGCCGACCTTTTTGCCTTTGAGGTCCGCGACGGTTTTCATCGGCGTGTCTTTGCGGACCCAGAAGGCGCCGCGCAGCGGGTGCAGAGAGCCGATCAGCCGGATATCCGGCGCGCTTTGCTTCGCCGTCACCACCTCAAAAATATTGGCGATGCCGAGCTCGGCCTCGCCGCGGCTCACCAGTGGGATCAGGACGGATTCGCCGGCGGTCGGCTGCACGACGACGTTGAGATTGGCCTTTTCCTTGAGAACCTTGGCGACCGCCGAACCCGACGTGTGATTGAGCGTGCCCGGCTGCATCGTGGCAAAGCCAAGCGTCTGCGCCTGCGCGCCCGCCGTCCCGAGCATCACAAAGCCTGCGCATAGCGCCGCGGCGATTTTTCCGAATGTCATTTGAGCATCCTCCCGCTTGCTTCTTTGTTGGCGCAATCCTTACACAGGGACAATAGCAAGGCGAGGCTGGTTTTCTTCACAGAGGGGCCGCGGCCCCACGGCTGGCCGAAACGTTTTGCCGCCGCTAGCGTTGATATCGGCAAGGGAGGATTTCCGATGGAGATGGAGCGTTTGGAAGCGGGCCACGGCGTGCTCACCGCCGTCCGGGCGGGCAATGGCCGCGATCTGGTCATATTGCATTCGCTCCTGGCCGACCGGAACGCGTTCGATCCCATTCTGCCGGCATTGACGGAGAAATTTCGCGTCACTCTTTTCAATCTACCGGGTTTTGACGGGTCCGAGCCGGTGATCGCGCCGGTGCTCGACGCTTATGTGGCGCGCATCGAAGACGGCTTCCAGGAATTCGGAATCGAGAACGACGCGATCCTTCTCGGCAACGGTTTCGGCGGTACGCTGGCTTTGGCGTTCGCATTGGACCATCCTGAACGCCTCGGCAAGCTGATCATCAGCGACGCCGCGGCCGGCTTTCCCGACGAAGGCAAAAAAGCTTTCGCCGCGATGGGCGAAAAAGTCGCGCAAGCTGGGCTTGGTGCGGTGGCCGAGATAGCGGCCAAGCGCGTCTATTCTCCAGGCTTTCTTGGCGCGCATCCCGAACTCATCGCCGAGCGCAAGGACGTTTTGATGAAGATCGACGCCAAGGCCTTTGCGCATGCGTGCAAGATCTTGCAGGAAACGGATCTCGTGCCGCTTCTGCATCGCCTTGACGTGCCGACTTTGGTGATCTGCGGCGAGCACGATCAGGCAACGCCGCCGGCGCTTACGAAAGTTGTTTCGCAGAAGGTGCCGGGCGCCCGCTATATCGAGTTGCCAGGTTGTGGCCATTGCCCGCCGCTCGAACAGCCGCAGCAATTCCTGGCCGCCATCAAGCAGTTCGTCGGGCTCTAGCCCTTCACTTCGGTCGAAAAGACCTTTTGAACGACCTGCCACCGGCCGTCGATTTTCAGTAGCGATAATTGGTCGGTGAAGAACCGAGGCGGTATCGCGCATTTGAGTTTCACGAAGGCCATCGTCGGGCTGACGACGTCGACGGTGAGAATCTCGTCGTGTCGTGTCAGGTTCTGCGACTTCGGCGAAGGCCGGCTGCGAACCCGTTCGAGCCATTGCGCGCGCGGCGTTATGGTTAGTTCGTCGTCGCCGATCGTAGTGAGCGCGCTTGTCGGATGAAATGCGCTGGCGATCTTTTCGGGGTCGCCTTCGTAAAGTCCGTCGAGATAGGTCTGGATAACGCGCCGGATGTCGTTCCTGTCGGCTTCGGTCGTCATGAACTGATCCTTCAGAGCGCCGCCAGCACGGCCTTGCTGATCGCGGCTGTGCCGTCCTTGCCGCCGAATTCCATCGGCTTGATCGTCTCATAGGCCTTGTCGACGGCGCGCTCGATGCGCTGCGCGGCTTCGCCGGCGGCCGGCAGATCGTGCTTGTCGGCGAGCCAATCCAGCATCATCGCCGCGGACAGGATCATTGCGGTCGGATTGGCCTTGCCTTGGCCCATGATGTCCGGCGCGGTGCCGTGACAGGGCTGGAATACGGCGTGCTTGTCGCCAATGTCGGCGGATGGGGCGAGACCGAGACCGCCGACGAGCCCCGCGGCAAGATCGGAGAGAATATCGCCGAACATGTTCTCCATCACCATGACGTCGAAATCCCAAGGCTTCTTCACCATCATGGCGGCGCAGGCGTCGACATAGAGCATGTCGGTCTTCACGTCGGGGAATTTCGGCTTGCGCTCGTTGAAGATGTCGCGCTGCCAATTGAATGCTTTGAACACATTGGCCTTGTCGACCAGTGTGAGGCGGCCTTCCTTGCCGCGCTTCTTGCGCCGCTGCGCAAGGCGCAGCGAGAAATCGAACAGACGCTCGGTCTTGTCTCTGGTGACCACCAGGGTTTCGCGCGCTTCGTCTTTGGTGACGACGCCTTTGCCCATCGAAGCGAACAGGCCTTCGGTCGACTCGCGGATGAGGATGAAGTCGATCCCTTTTTCCTGCGCGCCGACAATCGGGCTCGGCGCGCCCTTGACGAGCCGTGCGGGCCGGACACCCGCGTAGAGGTCGAAGATGAAGCGCAATTCGACCTGCGGCATGATCTCGGTGTTGTCCGGATAGCGAACGCTCGGCAGGCCGCAGGCACCGAGGAAAATGGCGTCCGCCTGTTCGCAGAGCTTTACCGTCTTCTCCGACATGGATTTGCCGGTCGCCTTGTATTCCTCGGCGCCGGCGGGGGCTTCGGTGAAGCGGAATTTCAATCCCGGCGTGGTGGCCTCGACCTTGCGCAAGACTTCGAGCGCCGGTGGGGTGACTTCGTGGCCAATGCCATCGCCGGCCAGGACGGCGATGTGAAAGGCATCGTTGGCGCTCATGGGTGTTCCTGTGTGGCGAAATCCGGCGGTAATGAATACGCTGGCGGAGCGGGGCGCAAGCACCCGACAAGGCGCAAGGACATCGCAATGCCCCGGTTTTCCGCTCACGTCGGATATCTGTTCCCGGATCGCCCTTTGCTGGAGCGGTTCGATGCCGTGGCGAAGGCCGGCTTCAAGGCGGTGGATATGCCCGCGCCTTATGAAGTTCCTGCTGCGGCGATCAAGGACGCGGTCACGCGCAACGGTCTGACGCCGCTCGGCCTCAACACGCCGCGCCATTTCAAGGACGCGCCGCATAGTCTTGCGGCCCTGCCGGGGCGCGAGAAGGACTGGGACCAAGCCTTTGACCTCGCGCTGGAATACGCGACAACGATCGGCAATAGCGGCATTCATTGCATGGGCGGCATTGTCCCGGACGGCCAGCGTGCCGAGGCCGAGATGACTTTCATCGCCAACCTCAAACGCTCGGCTGATATCGCCGCGGCGAAAAATGTGACTCTGCTGATCGAACCGATCAATCCGCGCGATGCTCCCGGCTATTTCCTCAACCGCGTCGACCACGCGGCCGACATCATCGCCAAGGTCGGCAAGCCGAACGTGAAAATCCAGTTCGATTTCTATCACGTGCAGATCGTCAGCGGCGATCTGATCAAGAACCTGATCAAATATTTCCCGCTTGTCGGCCATCTGCAATGCGCTGCCGTCCCGGTCCGGCACGAGCCCGATACAGACTGTGAGATCAACTACCCGTTCGTGTTCGCGGAGGTGGACAAGCTCGGATACAAAGGCTGGATCGGCGCCGAATATCACCCGCGTGGCCGCACTGAAGATGGATTAGGCTGGGCGACGCCCTACGGCGTCGTGCCGAAGAAATAGGACACAGATCATGCGCCTCAACGGAAAGATCGCGATTGTCACCGGGGCAGGCTCTGGCATGGGCGAGGCGATCGCCAAGACCTACGCGCGCGAGGGCGCGCGCGTCGCCGTCCTCGATGTCAACGCCCAAGCCGCCAACAAGGTGGCCGGTGCGATCGGCAAGAACGCCGTGGCGCTGGCATGTGACGTAACGCAAGCTGACGACATTGCGCGCGCATTCGCGGCGGCCGGCAAGCAACTTGGTGACGCAGACATTCTCGTCAACAATGCCGGCACCGCCCACGTCAACAAGCCGGTGATGGAAGTCGACGAAAAAGAATTCGACCGGGTTTTTGCCGTCAACGTGAAGGGCCTGTTTCTTTGCACGCAGGCCGCTATCCCGCCGATGCGAAAGAAGGGCGGCGGTGTTATCATCAACATCGGGTCGACCGCCGCGCTGCGGCCGCGGCCGGGGCTTTCCGCCTACAACGCGACGAAGGGTGCGGTTCACAACCTCACCAAGACGCTCGCTGTCGAGCTCGCTCCGGAGAAGATTCGAGTCTGCGCCATCGCGCCGGTCGCGACCGACACGCCGCTATTGCCAACCTTTCTCGGGCCGGCGCCCGGTCAGCGAGAAAAGTTCATCGCCACGGTCCCGCTTGGCCGGCTGGCGACGGCGCAGGACATTGCTGACGCAGCGCTGTTCCTTGCCTCGGAGGAAGCCAAGTTCCTCACCGGCAACATCATGGAAGTCGACGGCGGGCGGTGCGTTTAGGCTGGCCTAGCCCCGTTTTGATACACTATTAACCACCGAAAACATTGAAAACGCACAAGTTTTCGCTTTCCAGCCGCGCCAGCCATTGTTAGATTCTGGGAATGGCCGACGCTGCAAAGACTGACGATCAAACAACGCCGCTCAAGGACGCCGTGCGCCAGGCGCGCATCGAAGCCGCCGAACGTTCTGCGGTCGTCGTCGATTTGCGCGACGCCGAAGTCGCCCGGCTCGAACTTCTCAACGACGCGCTCGATCCGCTGTTCAAGGATGTTCCGAACGGTGTCGACCTGTTCGATCGGGGGCTTTCGCGCGGCGAGACCCCGCGGCTGTGGATCGATGTGATCGCCCATGTCGCCATGGGCCGGGACAAGCGGCTGTATCGTTTCGTGCAGGACACGCGCTACGGCCGCACCACCATCGCCGAGAATTACGAAGTCGGCCCGATGGTCGATGCCATCACACGCTATGTGGCGCGGCGCCTGGTCGAGCGCGAGCGCGCTCTGGCGGATGATGTTTTGACCAATCCGGCGGTAACGCGCGACAACGAGCGGCAGGAAAGGCGGCGGCGCAGCCGCAGTGCCTGGCGCGGCTTCTTCCTCGGCATTATCGTTGGCGCGGCGGGGCTTGTCGCGCTCGCCTTGCTGAATCCCCGGTTTTAACCGAGCAACGTTACGCGCTTGAGCGCCGCGATGGTGCGGTCGCCGCGCATGCCGCGCATTTCCATGTCGCAGCGCCACGCCCCCGCTGTGCCAGCGATCCGGTACAAATTGTAGGCCGCTGCGTCTTTCTCGGTATTCGGCGCAGCCGAAGCCGAGGGCACGCCGATCGAGGGCACCCGCGTCCCGTGCGGGCCCTCGAGCCAGACCAAAGCCTGTACGTGATCGTGGCCGTGGATAACGAGCTCGGCGCCTTGCGCGGCAATGACGCGGAGGAATGCGGCGCTGTCGCGCAGGCGTTTATTCTCCGGCCGCGGACTGACCGGCGGATGATGGATCAACACCACGCGAAACAATCCAGCCTGCGCGAGTTGTCCAAGCTGAGCGGCGAAGCGCCCGAGCTGAGCTTCGCCGAGTGTTCCGCTTGCGTCGAACCACGGCGTCGGCAGACCCGTGTTCAAGCCGATCAGCGCAACCGGGCCGCGCCTGCGCACGAATGGAAAGCCACCGCCGTCGTCGCCGCGCATCCATGTGCCGGCAACGCGCTCCAAAGAGTGCAGCGCGCCCGCGACGTAAGCGTCGTGATTTCCGGGAATGGCGGTGACTTGTTCAGGCGGCCCAAGCTCCGCCAGCCAAGGTGCCACCCGGTCGAACTCACCGGATAGTGCGATGTTGGCGAAATCGCCGGTGACGGCGATGTGATCGGGCTTGGCGCTCGCGAGATCGGCCACCAAGGCAGCCAGCACCTCGGGACGATGGACATGCTCGCGCCGTTTCCAGTTGATGTAACCGGTAAGCCGCTTGCTCATGAGTTCGCGCAGGCGTGGCTGCGGGAGAGGCGCCAGATGCGGATCGGAAACATGGGCGAGGGTGAACATCTTGCTGTTATAGGCTATCCACGGGCCTGACTCGCATGGCTATGGACCGCATCACTTCGTTTCGCATCCGGCTGGAGCCCGTTATCCGGCGGATCATGCATTTCTACTGGCGCTTCTCGCGCGGGGCCACTCTCGGGGTCCGCGCGGTGATCATTGACGGCGAAAATCGCGTGTTTCTGGTCAAACATGGCTATGTACGCGGCTGGCACTTGCCTGGCGGCGGCGTCGAGACAGGGGAGTCCTTTCTCGAGGCGCTCAAGCGCGAATTGCGGGAAGAGGCGAACATCGAACTCAGCGCACGGCCGGCCCTGCATGGCATCGTGCACAACGAGCATGTCTCCAAGCGCGACCATGTTGCGGTTTATGTCGTGCGCGATTTTCGCATCGTAGGGCCGCCGCCGCGGGACGGATTCGAAATCATCGATAGCGGCTTTTTCCAGCTCGACGGCTTGCCGGAAGATTGCTGGATGGGAACGCGCGCGCGGATCGAGGAAGTTCTTTCGGGCAAGCCCGCGGCCGAGCGCTGGCTCACGTAAACCGCGCGCGGTCGTGCGCTGCGCCGAAATCGAGCTGTGGCCCGACCGGTACGATCCCTGTCGGATTTACCTGACGCTGGCTGCCGTAATAGTGCTTCTTGATGTGCTCGAAGCTGACCGTCTCGGCGACGCCGTTCTGCTGGTACAGGTCGCGCGCATAGTGCGACAGGTTTGGATATTCGTAGATGTGCCGCCAGTTGCATTTGAAGTGGCCGTAGTAAACGGCATCGAAGCGCAGCAACGTCGTGAACAGGCGCCAGTCCGCTTCCGTGATTTGCTTGCCCGCCAGATAGCGCTGGGTTGAGAGCCGTTGCTCGATCTCGTCGAGCATGTCGAACAGCTTGCGGAACGCTTCCTCATAAGCGGCCTGCGACGTCGCGAAGCCGGCGCGGTAAACACCATTGTTGATGTTTGGATAAACGAGGTCGTTGATCCGATCGATCTCGCTGCGCAAGGCTACCGGATAATAATCCGTGCGATCGTCCGTCAGGGCGCCGAAGGCGGAATTGAACATCCGGATAATTTCAGCGGATTCGTTATTGACGATCGTCTTCTTCTGTTTGTCCCACAGCACCGGTACGGTGACACGGCCGGTGAAGTGCGGCTCGGCCGCCACGTAAATTTCCGACAGTTTTTGCTTGCCATTGATCTGATCGCCGCTCGAACCTTCGTTGGTGTCGAAGGTCCAGCCATCCCGGCCCATGTGCCACGACACGACCGACATCGACACGATGTGTTCGAGACGCTTCAGCTTGCGGAAAATAACGGTACGATGAGCCCAGGGGCAGGCGAGTGAAACATAGAGATGATACCGGCCGGCTTCCGCTTTGAAGCCGCCATCGCCGGACGGTCCGGCGCTGCCGTCCGCCGTCACCCAATTGCGGAATTTCGTGTTCGGCCGGATGAAATGGCCGTCTTTGGTGCGCGGCTCGTCGCTCTGCCACTCGCCGTTGACAAGCTGACCCATGATGCACCTCCGACTTCAATCTAGTGACTGAAGCGCGAGCGGCAATGGACCGCTCGGGGCTAAAATGATAATCGCCGGTCGCATCAAGGCTGGCCGGGCTTATGAGCGAACTGACATTCACCATCGCCGCAGAGACACAAGCCGATGCGGAGGCGATCGAGCGGCTCCACGAGCGCACGTTCGGGCCGGGCCGTTACGCACGCAGCGCCTTTCGCATCCGTGAAGGACGCGATCACGTCCACGCGCTGTCCTTCACCGCGCGCATCGGCACTTTGCTGGTTGGCTCGGTGCGGCTTACCCCGGTCGCTGTTGGCAAGACTGGAGCCTTGCTGCTCGGCCCACTGACGGTAGAGCCGCCGTTTCGCGGCCGGGGGATTGGTGGAGCGCTGATCGAACGCGCGCTGGGCGAGGCCCGCGAGGCAGGTCACCGGCTGGTTTTTCTGGTGGGCGACGAGCCGTATTACGCCAAAAGCGGTTTTCGGGTCGTGCCGAAGGGGCAGGTGAAGATGCCGGGCCCGGTGGATCCCGCCCGATTGCTCGTCGCCGAACTCGCGAACGGCGCTTTCACGCCGCAAGTAACGGGAATGATCCTGCCCGATTGGGAAGAGTCTTAACGGCCTTCTCTCGCCCAGGTGAGAGCCAGCGAGCCGATCAGCAGCAGCAGCCCGATCAGACCGGCAAAGACCGGCAGGACGCCAAGTCCGCGTACCACATTGGCATCGCGCATCTTCAGGCCGATCCAATCGTCGCCCTTGTAAGACGACGCACTTCGCACGGCGACGACGCGAGGTACGGCGACGCCGTTTCGTTGTTCGACGCGGCGTACATCGCCGCCCGTGGCGTTGCTCAGCGGCGCGAGAATTTGCGTCGTTGAAGTCACTTCGGTGAACTCGCGGGGATTAGCCGGTCCGACATTCACCAGGGCCGTGAGCTTTCCGTCGGTGGCGCGCCACAAGCCGAGTTCGCCTGCTTCGAAAGTCGTGGCCCAGCGTCCGGGCTCGCCGGCCTGAAGGTCGAGGGTGCGCGTTGCGCCGCTCGGCGAAGTGACAGTCACGGGCGCGACCGTATCCGCCATGGTCTGGCGCTCGGCGGTAAGATCGCGGCCGCGCACGGTGAGACGCAGCGCTTCTTCCTCGAGATCCGGCTGCTTCATCAGCCAATGCGACAATCGCCTAAGCAGGTCGAGATGCGGCCCGCCGCCTTCATAGCCGCGCGCCCACAGCCAGATGTGGTCGGACAAGAGCAAGGCGACCCGTCCCTTGCCTTCGCGGCCAAGCACCAGCAGCGGCTTGTCGCCGGGCCCCGCCATGACGCTGGTGCCGGTCGAGCGGCGCGTGTCGACCAGACGGAACCAGCGGCTCCAGTGCGGCGGGTTTTGCTCGGCACCTTCAAGGCCGCGCGTCACCGGATGGCGCTTGCCGGGTTCGGTGAGCGCCGCGCGATACGCCGCTTCGGTCACGGCGCCACTTGGTTCGGCTGGGAGAATGGCATCGAGCGGCGTGCGCCAGATCGAGGTTGGGCTCGCATAATCCGGGCCGGCCGCCACCAGGACGGCGCCGCCGTCACGTACGAAGTTCGTGATGTTGTCGAAATAGATCAGCGGCAGCACGCCTTGCCGCGCATAGCGATCGAAGATGATTAGCTGGAATTCCGAGATTTTCTGCTGAAACAGTTCGCGCGTTGGAAAGGCGATCAAGGACAGCTCGTTGATCGGCGTGCCGTCCTGCTTTTCCGGCGGGCGCAGGATGGTGAAATGAACGAGGTCGACATTGGCGTCGGACTTGAGAAGGTTGCGCCACGTCCGCTCGCCGGCGTGAGGCTCGCCCGACACAAGCAAGACACGCAATTTGTCGCGCACGCCATCGACAGAGACGACAGCGCGGTTGTTGATGGGCGTCAGCTCGCCTTCGAGCGGCGAGGCTTCGATCTCAACGATGTTGGGACCGGCGTGAGGAATGGGAACGTTCACGCGCAGCTCGACACCGACGGCCATCGAGCGGCGTTCGATCACTTCCCCATCGCGCCTGACCGTAATGTCGGCCGCACCTGCGGACGCGCCTTGGTCCTCGATGCGAAAACCGATCGTCTGGGCCTGACCGACGATCCCGAACCGCGGCGCGGCGGTAAGCACGACGCGCCGGTCGCGTTCATTGGCGCTGCCGGTGATCAGGGCGTGGAGCGGGGCGGCAAAGCCCAGCGCCGCGGCATTCTCAGGCACGTCATGGACGCGCCCGTCCGTGATCATCACGGCGCCCGCGATCCGATCGGGCGGAACATCGGCAAGCGTCGCTGACAGCGCCGAGAACAGCCGCGTGCCGTCGGTTTCGCCGTCGGCGCGGCTTGCCTCGGCGACGCGCACTTCAAGCCCGCTGACCCGCTTGAGGCGTTCGACCAAAGCGGTGCGCACCGTCTCGGTTTGCGCGGCGCGCTCTCCCAGATCCTGGCTCGGACTCTTGTCGACGATAACCGCGGCAACCGACGGGATCGGGTCGCGATCCTCGCGCGTGAACGATGGGTTTGCGAGTGCGAGCACCATGAGCGCCAAGGCGACCGCGCGAACCATGGCGCCGCGGCTGCGGATCGCGAGCAACAGCAACGCGAGTATGGCGGCGACGGCAAATGCCGCCCATACGACATAGGCCGGCACCAGCGGGGCGAATGAGACGCCGATGTTCACCCTGCGCTCCTGTCACCCACGGCGTTCATTGCCCCAACCGCTCGAGAAGCGCCGGGATGTGGACCTGGTCCGCCTTATAATTTCCGGTCAGTGCGTACATGACGATGTTCACGCCGGCGCGAAATGCGAGCTCGCGTTGGCGCGGTTCGCCCGGCGCCATCGGCAGCATCGGCTGGCCATCCGGGCGCATCGCCCAGGCTCCGGCGAAATCGTTCGAGGTGATGATGATGGAGGATACCCCGTCGCCGGCGCGGGCGGGACGATTGACCAACTCTTCCTCCTGCTCGGCCGGCAAAGCCTCGACCCATAGCTGCCCGCCGGTGAAGCGTCCCGGAAACTCTTGAAGCAGGAAAAACGTCTTGGTCAGGACGTGGTCATGCGGAATGGGCTCAAGCTCGGGAATGTCGAGCGAGGAAAGGATAGCGCGCAGCGCAACCATCCCTGCGGAGGAGCCTTCGGCGCCCGGTGTCGCCGATACGGCGTCACGGGTATCGAATAAAATCGTGCCGCCCTGTTTCATGTAGGCGCCGATGCGCTCGAGCGCCTGCTGTGACGGCTTCCCCGCGTCCGGCAGGACTGGCCAGTAGATGATGGGGAAAAATGCGAGCTCATCGCGCGCCGGGTCGATGCCAACCGGATCGCCCGCTTCAAGCGCGGTCCGCTGCGCAAGAAACAAAGTGAGCCCCTGCAAGCCGGCCTGGCTCAATGAATCCGTTTCGCTGTTGCCGGTGACGACGTAAGCGAGCCGCGTCTGCAGCGTGGACTTCATGGCGAAGTCGTCCGCGGCCTGCGCGCGCAGGGGAGAGGGCGCAGCGAGCGCTGCAAGCAGCAATCCTATCGCAAGCACTGCCGCCGCAGGTCTGCGACGCCGCACCAGGCTGGCAATGCCGCCGGAGAGCCAGAATACGACAAGGGCGTCGATGGCGAGCAGGCCGAGAGCCCCGAGGAAAAGCGGTCCACGCAAATCCAGCGGTTCGCCGTGCCGGAACACATCACGGCGCGCGTTGAGCGGGCTGAAGTCGATCGCCGTAGGGCGGTCGGCTGGCGCCAATGTGTTCACGGCGACAAGGCCCTCGGGCGGCCCGTAAAAACCGGGAGGATGGTCGGCTGTGGCGCGCGCAGAGAAGCCCGCGGGCACCGGCCGCGCCGCAGCTGACGGCGCCTGAAACGCGCCAAATCCATCGAGCACGCGGGTTGCCGGCACCACCGGCACGTCGCGAACGCCGGTTTGCGCGGTCGCCGCAGTGTCGGTTGTCGCTGAACCCGACATCGCCACCAGGCGCTTGAGCATGTCGACGAAAGCGCCCGACAGCGGCAGGTCGGACCAGCGTGTGTCCGCGGTGACGTGGAAGAGGACCAGCAGTCCCTTGCCGCGCCGCTGCGCCGTGACGAGCGGCGTGCCGTCACCCAAAGTCGCCCAGGTACGTTGGGTCAGTTCCGAATCCGGCTCGGCAAGAACTTGCCGCGTGACGGTGACGTCGGTCGGTACCGGCATCGTGGCAAACGGGCTTTCGCGGGCGAAAGCCGAGAGCTGCTGCGGCTTGTCCCAGGAGAGACTGCCGCCGAGGATGCGGCCGCCGCGCCGCAGCTTCACCGGAACGAGATCATCATCGCCGCCGGCGAGGTGCGGACCGGCAAAGCGCACCAGGACGCCGCCCGCGTCGATCCAGCGATTGAGCCGCTCGCGCGGTTCGCCGGAAACATTTCCGACATCGGAGAGGATCAGCATCGGCAGGCGCTGATCGAGAAAGCGCCCGACCGCCTCGGCCGGCGCGGCGCCTTCGGCTAGCCGCACATCGGCGAACGGATTGAGGGCTCGCTGTAGATAATAGCTCGCGCCAATCAGCGGCTGCGAACGGTCAGCCGCCGACCCGGAGACGACTCCGATCGTGCGGCGGCGCCAACGCTTGTCGAGGAGTTGGACCGCGCCCGCGGAACGCTCGCCCGCGATCTCCAGCCGCGCCACGTCGTTGCGTATTTCGACCGGCAGGTCGATCGCAGCCTCGGCCTCGCGTTCGTTGCCGGTGAAGCGGAAAGGCGCCTCGCCGAGCGGCAATCCTTTGAGGTCGAGCGCCTGAACCGTGCCACCCGGAATTCCGCCCGTTTCCGCGCGCAACACTTTCACGGTCAACGCACCGGCGGCGTTGTCGGCAGCGGCGAGCGCAAGCGCCGGATTGACACCGCCTTCGACGATAGTGAGGGGCCGGGTGCCAAGCATGCGGCCGAGCGCCTGAACGAACGCACCGGCATTGCCGAGATCGACACCGTCCGAAAGCCAGACCGCTTCGATGTCCTGGGCTGCGCCGAGAAAACGCGTGAGCACCGGCAGCGCTTCGCTGCGCTCGACACTGTGCGGCTTGGGCTTCAATTGCTTGACCTGAACGCGCGCAGCCGCGGCGGGCTGCAGTGAAATATCGCGGCTCGTTTCCGAAAGTGGAAGAACAGCGACACCGCGGTTATCGGCCTCCGCACGGCCAAGAAGCTCGTCGGCGGTGCGCAGCCGCGCGTCCCAGGATGCGGCGGCGGCCCAGCCGTCGTCGAGAAGGACGAGGAGGGGTGCGGCGCGGTTGGTCGCGGCGACCGGGGGATTCCACATCGGTCCCGCGGCGGCCAGAATGACCAAAGTCGCGAGCGTGAGACGAAGCAAAGTGAGCCACCATGGCGTGCGCGCCGGCGTTTCTTCCTTCGGCGTGATCTCAAAGAGCAGCCGTGTCGGGGGAAAGGTGATCTGCCGCGGACGCGGCGGCACCAAACGCAGCAGCCACCACAAGACGGGCAACGCCAGGAGGCCGAGCAAAACGAGCGGCTGGGCAAAAGCGAGCGGAAGACCGGCGATCATATCGGTGCCGCCATTCCGGTGCGCGCCGGCTGTGCCGCCTTGACGGTGACATGGGCCCCCTGACCCATCCGGGCGTGGATCGCGAACAACAATTCGGTGGGACCACGATCGGTGCGATGCACGGTGAACGTCCAGCCAAAATGCTCACATTCGGCGCGTAGGGCTGCACGATGATTAGCGAGGAGTGATTGATAGTCCTTGCGCCAGGTCTCGGCGCGCCCTGCGGTGATGCTGCCGAGCCCTTCGGATTCGATGAATTCGACGCGGCCCGCATAGGGGAAACTTTCCTCCGCCGGATCCACGACCTGCACGACGTGGCCGCGCGCGCCGTTTGCGGCGAGCAGGCCGATCATCTTGCGGAAATCGGCAATCGGACTCCAGAAGTCCGACAGCAGCAGCACTTCCGAAAACGGCGCCGGAGCGAAATTGGGGGGGAGGCTCGCCCGTTCGTTCGGATCGTGGACGATTGTCTGCGCCATTTTCTCGATAATGTTGCGGTTCGCCGTCGGCCGCATCAGCTCGGGAATGCCGACGCGCTCGCCGCCCTGGACCAGCACTTCCGCCATTGCGAATGAGACGACCAGCGCCCGCTCGAGCTTGGTCCACTCGGTGAGGTGCGAGTTGAAATCCATCGAGGCCGAACGGTCGGGCCACAGCCAGATCGTATGCGAGGCCTCCCATTCGCGTTCGCGGACATAAAGATGGTCGTCTCGCGCCGAGCGGCGCCAGTCGACATTGACGGCGGGCTCGCCGTTGAGGAAGCGCCGGTACTGCCAGAAGTTTTCCCCGGGCCCGGCACGGCGGCGGCCATGCAGTCCGTGAATGACGGTCGCGGCGACGCGCCGCGCCTCGAGGATCAGCCTCGGGACGCGCGCGGCGAGCTTGCGGCTTTTCCCGACCGCCGCGCGTACCGCCTCGCTCTCGTTCGCGTTCTGCCGGGGATCGGCCATGCCCCGTTACCCGATGCGGGCCTTGAGACGCGATATGACGTTGCCGATCGTTTCGCCATCGGCCCGCGCGGCGAAGGTCAGCGCCATGCGGTGTTTGAGAACGGGCTCGGCGAGCTCGATGACGTCGTCGATCGACGGCGCGAAACGACCGTCAAGCAGCGCGCGTGCACGCACGACCAGCATCAAGGCCTGGCTGGCGCGGGGGCCGGGGCCCCATGAGATCAGCCGGCCAAGCTCGCCGCCATCCGATCCGGGGCGGGCCGAGCGGACCAGAGCAAGGATCGCTTCGACCACGCTCTCTCCGACCGGGAGCCGGCGCACCAGACGCTGCGCCGCCAGCAAATCTTCGGCAGTCATCGCCGGCTTGGCCCGGCTTTCGTCGGCGCCGGTCGTGTCGAACAGGATTTTCCGTTCCGCCTCGTGGTCGGGATAATCGACGTCGACCTGCATCAAGAACCGGTCGAGTTGCGCTTCAGGAAGCGGGTAGGTGCCTTCCTGTTCGAGTGGGTTCTGGGTCGCGAGCACATGGAATGGCTTGGGCAGGTCGTAACGGAGGCCCGCCACCGTCACATGCTGCTCCTGCATCGCCTGCAGCAGCGCCGACTGGGTGCGCGGCGAGGCGCGGTTGATCTCGTCCGCCATCAGCAGCTGCGCGAATACCGGGCCCGAAATGAAACGGAAGTTGCGCTTGCCGCCGGTGCTCTCCTCAAGAACCTCCGAGCCCAGAATGTCGGAGGGCATCAGGTCTGGCGTGAATTGAACGCGTCGCGCGTCAAGCCCGAGCACCGTGCCCATGGTTTCGACCAGTTTGGTCTTGGCGAGGCCGGGCACGCCGACCAGCAGCGCATGACCACCGGACAGCAAAGTTATGAGCGCGCGCTCGACGACCTGATCCTGGCCGAAAATGACGTTGCTGATCGCCGCTTTGGCGGCGCGGACATGAGTGGCCGTGGATTCCGCCGCGCGCACGATCATATCCTCAAGCTTTTCGAGATTTTCGCCGCTCGCCATAGGGGCTCCTTTCGAGCGCTTTCAAAACCGCTTCCGGCGCTTTGGCGCCGACGGCCCGATACGATGCAAGCTTCGCACCAGCCGATTTCTTCACGTCGAATCTGGCACGATCCGCCGTGCAAGCTTACGCTATCTTGCCGATCCGGTGGGTCCCTTCGCAGAGATGCGAACAGGCTTCAAGGTCTTCAATTCATTAGGAAAACAATGGCGAAGACAGGGCAGAGCGGCTTGGACAAGATCAGCGCCGCGCTCGGTGAAAGCGCGGGCAAAGCTGCTCCGCCCGTCCATTTGTGGGATCCGCCATTCTGCGGCGACATCGACATGCGGATCGCCAGCGACGGCACCTGGTTTTATCAGAAAACACCGATCGGCCGCGCGGCGCTGGTCAAATTGTTTGCTTCCGTACTCAAGCGCGAGGGCGACAAACACTTTCTTGTTACTCCCGTGGAAAAAGTCGGCATCACGGTCGACGACGCGCCGTTTCTCGCCGTCGAGCTCAAGCCCGACACGACGCCGGAAAGCCGCGTGCTGCGCTTTCGAACCAATGTCGATGACTGGGTGACATGCGGCGCCGACAACGCGCTGCGCTTCGATCCGGAGAGCGCGACCGGTGGCCTCAAGCCTTACGTGCATGTGCGCAGGGGGCTGTGGGCCAAAGTCACACGCGCCCTGTTTTATGATTTGGTCGCGCTGGGTGAGGAGCGCATGATCGGCGGCCGCGCGATGTTCGGCGTTGCGTCCGCGGCCGCCTTTTTCCCGATGGCTGAAGCCAGCGCGCTGCGGGAGTTCGCCTGATGGAGGCGGAAGCTTCGCTGACGCTGACCGCGGCGGAATTTTTCGGCCGCGTCCGCGAACGGCTGACACTGGAGACGCCGGCTGGCCTTGCCGATCCCGAGATCGTGCCGAAGCGCGGCGACCACGACGCCGATCCGGTGATGGCCAAGATTGCTGCCGTGCGTCCGATCCGGCCCGCGGCCGTTCTCGTCGCCGTCATCGAGCGAGACGAGCCCATGGTGCTGCTCACGCAGCGCTCGCAACATCTGCCAGACCATCCCGGGCAGATTTCGTTTCCCGGCGGCAAAATCGATGCCGGGGATGACAGCGCGGCCGTCGCGGCTTTGCGCGAGGCCGAAGAAGAAATCGGGCTCGCCCGCGAAATGGTCGAGCCGCTCGGCTATCTCGACCTCTATATGACGACGCTTGGCTACCGGATCGTGCCGGTCGTTGCCCGGCTCAGGACCAAATTTGAACTGGCGCTCAACAAGGCGGAAGTCGACAGCGCGTTCGAAGTGCCGCTCTCTTTTGTGATGGATATCGCCAATCACCAGCGCCATTCGCGCGAATGGCAGGGCATGACGCGTCATTATTACGCGATCACATTCGGCGAACGCTACATTTGGGGGGTCACGGCTGGTATCCTGCGTAACCTCTACGACAGGATCTATCGATGATCCGGCCCGTCGCCACCGAGATCCTGCTTTTCGTGACGCCCTTTGCGCTGTACGCGGCGTTTCTTTGGGCGACGCGCGCGGGCGTTTTTGATCGGACGCAGTGGCCGCTCAAGCGTCTCTTGACGCTCTGCATTCTGGCTCTGCTGCTGGTGCTCGGCAGCTTTCTGTATTTCGCCAATTATGGTGGCGCGCCGGTTGGCCGCGAATATGTGCCGGCGCATGTCGAAGACGGAAAATTTGTTCCGGGACGGCTGCGCTGATGACTGCGAACCTCTCCGGAGCCGCCTGGTTGGCGCAGGGCGCGCTTGCGAAGCTGCTTGCCGCTCTTGATGGCAGTGGCGAAGAAGCCCGCGTGGTCGGCGGCGCGGTGCGCAACGCGTTGCTCGGGGAGCCGGTGCACGAGATCGACATCGCCACCACGGCGGTCCCCGAAGAGGTGATCAAGCGAGTCACGGCCGCGGGATTCAAAGCGGTGCCGACTGGCATCGAGCACGGCACCGTGACAGTGGTCGGCGACGGCATGCCGTTCGAGGTCACCACGCTACGCCGCGACGTCGAGACTTATGGCCGTCACGCCAAGGTCGTTTTCGGCCGGGACTGGAAGGCGGATGCCGAGCGGCGCGACTTCACGTTGAATGCACTGTCGGCGTCACGCGATGGCGCAATCGAGGATTACGTCGGCGGTCTCGCTGACCTCACCGCGCGCAAGGTGCGGTTCATCGGCGACCCGGCGAAGCGCATCGCCGAGGACTATCTTCGCATCCTGCGCTTCTTCCGCTTCCACGCCTGGTACGGGAAGGGTGGTTTGGATGCGCCGGGCCTCGCCGCTTGCATTCAATTGCGCGAAGGGCTCGACCAGCTTTCGCGCGAGCGCGTGCGCATGGAAATGCTCAAGCTGCTCGCGGCGCCGGGCGCGGTCGCGGCGCTCGAAGTCATGGCCGATAACGGGCTGCTCGGCCGCGTCATTGCGGGCGTGCCGAATATCGTTCACGTCACCGCCATGGCGCGGCTCGAGGAGACGCTGACGCTTGCGCCCGATCCGCTGCGCCGGCTTGGCGCGCTTGCCGTGGTCGTTGCCGAGGATGTCGAGCGGCTATGGCAGAAACTGCGTCTCACCAATGTCGAGCACGCGCGGCTTGCCGGCATAGCGGAAGGCTGGTGGCGGATCGGTCCGGCGCTATCTGAGAATGCCCGGCGCACTCTGTTGTATCGGTTGGGTCCCGCCCTGTTCCTCGATCAAGCGCTGCTTGGCTGGGCGCGGTCGGGCGCGGCGGTCCAGGACGAGGAATGGCGCAAGCTTGCCACGCTGCCGCAGCGCTGGACC
This sequence comes from Pseudolabrys sp., assembly GCA_019247925.1. Lineage (GTDB taxonomy): Bacteria > Pseudomonadota > Alphaproteobacteria > Rhizobiales > Xanthobacteraceae > Pseudolabrys. Next base: position 11,649 of record JAFBAG010000015.1, on the reverse strand, counting down.
GCCCCGGCGTTTCCGATCAAAGCCGCGGACCTGATGGCGCGCGGAATGACGCAGGGTCCCGCGCTCGGCGAGGCTTTGAAAGCGGCGGAAGCCGCATGGATCGCGGCCGGATTTCCCTCCGACAGGGCCGCTCTCCACGGCATCATAGAAAAGGCGGCCACGCCGCGCTGATCTGGTTTGTTGTGTCCGGTCGCGCGCCGGTCCTAAACTGCCACGATGGCCGGGACGAACACACCGCGGGATCTGGCGCGGCGCCTGTCGCAGGGCGCGGCGCGGCGAAAGCAGTCGCGCAGCGACGGATTCCGTCGCGAGACCTTTTCGCTGCCGCTCGAGGAAGCGCGTCAAAAAGCGCGGCAATATTTCGGGCGCTTTCCCAAAGCCGCTTATCTGACGGCGGTTGAGCACTGGCGCGAATTGCCCGGCGGACGCATCGAATTCACGATGCGCCGGCTGCCGAGTGCGGATTGAGCGATGCGACGTTTCTTTCGCGGCGTCGTGATCTTCCTCATAGGCGGAATTGTCGGCACGGCGTTCGGTGTTGCCCTCGGCTTTTTCTTGTTCCCGTACGTCTTTCCCCCGCCGCCGGCCGCCGAGCAATTGACCGCCGCCGATGTCGCGTCGCCTGCGCCACCGCCGCCTCAAGCTGCGGCGCCTGCACCGACGCCGACTCCGGATGCGCTACCCGCTACGACAGTCGCGCCACCGTCGCCGATCCCGCCCTCGCAGCCGGCCCCAGTCGCAGTCGCAACCGGCACTTTCATCCACGCCAATCCATCCGATCCCGTTCATTGGGGGCGCGGCAGGGTCAGCGTTTATGAAAAGGTTGTTTTTCTGGAGCCGGATTTCGAGGTGGGACCCGGTCCGAAATATCACGTCTACCTCGTGCCGAAGGCGAACATCCGCAATGAAAATGGCGTGAAGGGCACGATGTTCATCGACCTCGGACGCTTGCGCGCCTTCAAGGGCAGCCAGCGCTACCCGATCCCGGCCGGAGTCGATCTGAAGAACTACCCGAGCGTGGTGATCTGGTGCGAGGCGTTCGGCGTGTTGATCACGCCGGCCGACTTGCAGCCGGTTGCGAGGTAGCGGCTCAGGCGCAATAAAGCAGCGTGGACTTCGCCGCAGGCTTTGCCGACATATCGCTTTGGCAGCTCGTTGTGGTCGCCGTCGTGGCGTTTTGCGCCAACGTGCTTGGCGGCGTAGCGGGTTATGGCACCGGTGCGCTGATGCCCCTGGTGCTGGTGCCGATCATCGGCGCCGCGCCGGTCGTGCCGATCATTGCCATCTCGGCCTTGTTCACCAATTTCAGCCGCGCCGCGGCGTTTCACCGTTATCTCGATTGGCCCCGCGTCAGGCTCGCCCTGATCGCCGCAATTCCGACCTGCGTGCTCGGAGCCTGGGGCTACACGTTTCTCACCGGGAAGGGCGCCGCGATAGCGATCGGTGCGATGCTCGTTCTCAGCGTGCCGCTGCGCTGGATGGCGCGCAAACGCGGCTTCCGGTTCGGCGACGCAGGATTTGCAGCCGGTTCGACGCTTTATGGTCTGCTGGTCGGCGGCACGGCGGGCTCGGGCGTCATCATGCTGACTCTGCTCCTGTCGGCAGGGCTGGAAGGCGCCGCCGTTGTTGCAACCGACGCCGTGATTTCAATCGTCATCAGCGTCATCAAGATTTCCGTGTTCGGATATGCCGGCGTGCTGACGCCGCAGGTCATCGCTTTCGCTTTGCTGATCGGGCTGTCCGCAATGCCCGGTGCGTTCGTCGCGCGCATACTCGTCGAGCGCATGCCGGTGCATGTTCACACCGCAATTCTCGACGCGGTCGTGTTGGTGGGTGGCCTAAGCTTGATCGCCGGCGCTTTGCGTTAAGGCCATTTCACCACGGGCGGCAGCGAGGACAGGATCGACTCCACATTGCCGCCTGTGCGCAGGCCGAAAATCGTGCCCCGGTCGTACAGCAGGTTGAATTCGACATAGCGCCCGCGCCGGACCAACTGCTCATCGCGGTCGGCCTCGCTCCAGGGCGTCGAGAAATTCCGGCGTACCAGCTCGGGGTAAATCCGCAGGAACGCCCGTCCGACATCCTGGGTGAAGTGAAAATCCTTTTCCCAATCGCCGCTGTCCTGCCAGTCGAAAAATATGCCGCCGATGCCGCGCGGCTCTTTGCGGTGCTTGAGATAGAAATACTCGTCGCACCATTTCTTGAGTTCGTCATAGGCCGCGACGTCAGGATGGGCATCGCAAGCCTGTTTCATGGCCGCGTGGAAGGCGATCGTGTCCGGGTCGTTTTGCGTGCGTCGCTTTTCCAGGACCGGGGTGAGATCGGCGCCACCGCCAAACCATGCCTTCGTGGTGACGACGAACCGCGTATTCATGTGCACAGCCGGCACGTTGGGGTTCTGCGGGTGGATGATCAGCGAGATGCCCGAGGCCCAGAATCGCGGATCTTCCGCCGCGCCTGGGATCTCCTTGCGAAATTCCGGCGCGAACTCGCCGTGCACCGTCGAGCAATGCACGCCCGCTTTTTCGAAAACCCGGCCATGGAGCAGCGCCATCGTGCCCCCGCCGCCCGGTTTGCCGCTGTGATCGGTTCGTTGCCAGGCTTTGCGGACAAAGCGGGCCGGCTTAAGGCTCGCGGTCTGCGGCATGGCCGGAGCATCGTCTTCGATAAGCTCGAGCGCGCGGCAGATATCGTCGCGCAGACTTTCGAACCAGGTCGTCGCGCGCACTTTGTGCGCTTCCAGCATGCCAGCGTCCATCATGCCCTCATATTAGCTTAGTGCGCGAATAGGTAATCGGGCGTCGTTTCGAAGGGCTTTGATCTGGATCATTTTTACCCGAATTGGCCGATTTGCCGCAGCGCTTCGGCCGTTCCGATCGCGGTCGCCATTGCCACGTTGAGCGAGCGCAGACCTTCGCGCATCGGAATGGTGAGGCGCGCCTCGGCCGCCTCGTGAACATGGTCCGGCACGCCTGCGCTTTCCCGGCCAAACAGCAAGATGTCGCCGTCGCGAAACTCGAACGCGACAAAGCTTTGCGCTGCCTTGGTCGTAAAGAGGATCAGACGGGCGCGCGTGCCCCTGCGCCAGCCCTCGAAGGCGGCCCAGTCCGCGTGCCGCGTGATGGCGAGCTGATCGAGGTAATCCATCCCGGCGCGCCGAAAATTCCGGTCGCTCACATCGAACCCGGCCGGCTCGATGATGTGGGCCTCGACGCCGAGGCAGGCGGCAAGACGCAATATCGTGCCGGTGTTTTGCGGAATGTCGGGTTGGAAGAGCGCGATACGGATCATCGAAGTGCGTGTCAGACCATGTGAAATTGCCTGTGCGGCCTGTGGACTTTGCCGCCAGACCGGGCTTGCCCTTCCTTCTTAAGAATGGCACTAAACGCCCGCTGGCGCGCGATTTTCTGCAAAAATTGCCGTGCCGGCCCGCTTGCCGCCACTGGGTTTTTGACCCCGGCCGGCTCCAATCCGCGAGCGGTCTCAACGCCAGCCGGCGAGAGGACATAGGACGTGACGACGATGTCTTCGGCGCATCAGACGCGCCGCGATTTTCTCTATATCGCCACGGGCGCGGTCGGTGCGGTCGGCGCAGCTGCTGCTCTCGTCCCGCTGATCTCCCAAATGAATCCGGACGCCTCGACGATTGCGGCCGGGGCGCCCATCGAAGTCGATCTCGGTCCGATCGCGGAAGGCCAGGTCATCAAGGTATTCTGGCGCGGCAAGCCGATCTTCATCACGCATCGCACGAAGAAGGAAATCGACGAGGCCCGCGCGGTCAAGGACAACGAGCTGCCCGATCCGGAATCCGACGCCAAGCGCGTGAAGCAGGGCAAAGATCAGTGGTTGGTGCTGGTCGGCATCTGCACCCACCTCGGCTGTATCCCGCTCGCGCATTCGGGCGATTACCAGGGTTTCTTCTGCCCCTGCCACGGCTCGCAGTACGACACGTCGGGCCGAATCCGCCGTGGACCGGCGCCGAAAAATCTTCCGCTGCCGCCTTACGAATTCGTCTCTGACACCAGAATCAAGATCGGCTGATCGTACTCTAAAGGTTGAACATGAGCGGACCGTCCACTTATCAGCCGACCAATGGCTTCATGCGCTGGTTGGAGCGCCGCCTCCCGATCGGCGGACTGATCCATTCTTCCTTCGTCGCTTACCCGACGCCGCGTAATCTGAACTACTGGTGGACGTTCGGCGGCATTCTCTCCTTCATGCTCGGCGTCCAGATCATCACCGGAATTATTCTGGCGATGCACTACACCCCCCATGTCGATTTCGCCTTCAAATCCGTCGAGCAGATCATGCGCGACGTCAACTACGGCTGGCTGTTGCGCTATGTGCACGCCAATGGCGCGGCGATGTTCTTCCTTGCGGTGTACGTCCACATCTTCCGCGGCATGTATTACGGCTCCTACAAGGAGCCGCGCGAAGTGCTCTGGATCCTCGGTGTCATTATCTATCTGCTCATGATGGCGACCGGCTTCATGGGCTACGTGCTGCCGTGGGGCCAGATGAGCTTCTGGGCGGCGACCGTCATCACCAACCTGTTCTCGGCGATCCCGGGCGTGGGCGAGCCGATCGTGACCTGGCTGTGGGGCGGCTACGCCGTCGGCAATCCGACTTTGAACCGCTTCTATTCGCTGCATTACCTGCTGCCCTTCGTGATCGCAGGCGTGGTCGTGCTGCACATCTGGGCGCTTCATGTGGTCGGCCAGAACAACCCGACCGGTGTCGAGCCCAAGACCGAGAAGGACACCGTCGCCTTCACTCCATATGCGACCATCAAGGACGCTTTCCTGATGGTGTGCTTCTGTCTGGTGTTCGCGTGGTTCGTGTTCTACCTGCCGAACTTCCTCGGCCATGCTGACAATTACATTCCGGCCAATCCGGCCGTGACCCCGACGCACATCGTGCCGGAGTGGTATTACCTGCCGTTCTACGCGATCTTGCGCGCCATTCCGGACAAGCTGATGGGCGTCGTCGCGCTCGGCGGCTCCATCCTGATCCTTGCCTTCCTGCCTTGGCTCGACACGTCGCCGGTGCGCTCCGGCCGTTACCGGCCGCTGTTCAAGCAGTTCTTCTGGCTGTTCGTGGCGACCTGCATCGGGCTTGGCTGGCTCGGCGCCAAGCCTGCGGAAGGCATTTACGTTATTCTGGCGCGCATTCTGACGGTCTATTACTTCGGCTACTTCATCGTCGTGCTGCCGCTGCTCGGCATCTTCGAAAAGACGAAACCGGTGCCGAATTCGATCCTCGACTCGGTATTGCACGGCGATGTGCCGATCGGCGCGTCGGCGCCGCCGCCGACCCGGACGGGAGCGTGAGCATGAAAACCGTCCGCACGCTTGCTTTGGCAGCGCTTCTGCTTTCGCCCTCGCTGGCCTACGCCGCCGACGAGCATTCCCACGAGGCCCCGCAGCCGCCGCGGCTCAAATGGTCGTTCGCCGGTCCTTTCGGCAAGTTCGATCAGGCCCAGTTGCAGCGCGGCTTCAAGATCTACAAGGAGGTCTGCTCGGCCTGCCATTCGATGGAAATGCTCGCCTTCCGCAACCTCGCGGACGCCGGCGGGCCGGGCTATTCGCCGGCGCAGGCCGCGGCAATCGCGAGCGAGTACAAGATAAAAGACGGTCCAAACGACGCCGGCGAGATGTTCGAACGCGAAGGCCGGGTCGCGGATTATTTCCCCAAGCCTTTTGCCAACGAGCAGGCCGGCCGCGCGGCAAATGGCGGCGCTTATCCGCCCGACCTCACGGTGATGGCGAAAGCCCGCACTTATGAGCGCGGCTTCCCCTGGTTCGTGCTCGATATGGTTACGCAGTACCAGGAGCACGGTGTCGACTACATCGCGGCGCTGCTCAAGGGCTACGCCGAGAAGCCCAAAGACATGCAGATGCCGGCGGGCATGAACTACAACACGATGTTCCCCGGCCATATGATCGGCATGCCGCCGCCGCTCCAGAACGGGCAGGTCACGTTTGACGACGGCGCGCCGGCGACGCTCGATCAATATGCCCAGGACGTCGCGGCTTTCCTGATGTGGACCGCCGAGCCAAATCTGGTCGCGCGCAAGCGCCTCGGCCTGCAAGTCATGATCTTCCTGTTGGTCCTCGCCGGGCTTCTCTACTTCACGAAGAAAAAGGTCTGGCACGACGTGCATGCGCACCCGGAAAAGCTCAAAGATCGCGCCTGAAGGCAGTGCGCGGCTTGACGGAAGGGGCCCTTTTGGGCCCCTTTTTGTTTTTCGGAGGTGGCGATGAAAGCGGTGCTTGGCATCATCGGCGGGAGCGGGATTTACGACCTGCCGGGCCTGCACAATGTGCGCGAGCAGCGTATAGCGAGCCCATGGGGCGAGCCCTCCGGCGCGCTGCGCATCGGCGATATCGGCGGTCTGCCTGTCGTATTCCTGCCGCGCCACGACAAAGGCCACCGCCTATCGCCGTCCGACATCAATTATCGCGCCAATATAGACGTGCTGAAGCGAGCCGGCGTTACCGACCTTGTTTCGCTGTCAGCCTGCGGCTCGCTTAAGGATGATTTGGCGCCCGGCACTTTCGTGCTGGTCGATCAATTCGTGGATCGCACTTACAAGCGAGAAAACTCGTTTTTTGGCCGGGGCCTGGTCGCGCATGTGTCGATGGCGCACCCGGTTGCGCCGCTCCTGCGCAAGCGTCTCGGTGAAGCCGCTCTCATCGAAAAAATCCCCGCGCATTGGGGCGGCACGTATGTGTGCATCGAAGGCCCGCAATTTTCGACCTATGCGGAAAGCATGACGTACAAAGAGCTCGGCTATTCGGTGATCGGCATGACCAACATGCCCGAGGCCAAGCTCGCGCGGGAGGCCGAGATTTGTTACGCGACGGTCGCGATGGTCACCGACTATGACTGCTGGCATCCCGATCACGATGCCGTCACGGTGCAGGACATCGTCGGCGTATTGCGCAGCAATTCCGATGCCGTGCAACGTCTCGTCGCGCGACTCGCCCGCGATTTTCCCCGCGAGCACAAGGCCTGTCCGATCGGCTCGGATCGCGCGCTCGATACCGCGCTGATCACGCAGCCTGAGGCGCGCGATCCGTTGCTGCTCGCCAAGCTTGATGCCGTCGCCGGGCGCGTCCTCGGCGGAAAGCCCGCCTAGAGCCCGCCGATACCGCCCATCATATCGTACCAGTGAGTTTGGGCGGCGCGTGGCTTATCGTCCTGCGCGCGCGACGTAACCTGCGCGGCGGCGGTCGCCGGAGCAGCGCCGGTTTCCTTGTCAGGAGCCCGGACGGCCTGACTTGCGGCTTGCAGGCGGGTGGTATTGAGCGTGCTTTGCATCGCCATTCTCCAAGGTTGGTACACCCCCCGAAGACATCCCCCGACGCTGACGTTGCGACGCGCAAACTCATAGCGCAAACTCATTGTTTTCATTGAAACGATAAAAGGTCTCTATAGCCATGCGCAGCCTCAATCTCGACCAGCTCCGCGCATTCATCGAAGTGGTCGAGCGCGGCAGCTTCACCGCGGCGGCCAAACAGCTCAACCTCTCGCAACCGGCGATCACCCACCAGGTCCATGAGTTGGAGAAGCGCTTCAAGGTCACGCTGATCGAGCGTCTCGGCAAGCGCGCTTATCCGACACCCGCCGGCGAGAAGCTGATCGAGCATGCGCGGCAACTGCTCGAGGAGGATGCCCGGACACGCAGCGCGATGCGCAGCTTCGACGACCGTTTCGCGGGCCGGGTGCGCATCGGCACCAGCGCCACGGTGTTGATGTACGCGCTGCCGCCGATCTTGCGGCGGTTGAAAACCGAGCACCCGCAGCTCGAACTCGTCCTCAAGGCCGGCCTTACGGCGACGACTTTGAAGCTTCTCAAGAGTAACGCGCTCGATCTCGGCCTGTGCGCGTTGCCGGTCGCTGATCGCGAATTCGAAGTTACCCCGCTTTTCGATGACGACTTGGTTGCCATTTTGCCGAAGACCGTCCGCAACGTGCCGAAACGCGTCTCTCCGAAATATTTGAGTGAATGCCCCTTGATCCTCGGCAATGAAGAATCCGCGCTGCGCCGGAGCATCAGCGAATGGCTGGCGCGCGATGGCGCCCAGCCCAAGCCGGTCATGACTTTCGACAATGTCGAAGCCATCAAGAGCCTGGTGGCGGTGGGCTTGGGCTGTTCAATCGTGCCGCGGCTTTGCCTTGGCCAAGGTCACGTGGGACTTACCAATGCCAAGGTCGCGGCGCTCAGCCCACGCCTCACGCGCAGGATCGCCCTGGTGCGGCTGCGCCACAAGCCGCCCACCGACGCGTTGAACTTCGTGATCGCAGGCATCCTCAGTTTGCGCGAGCCGGTGGGCCGCCGACCGGCTTGAAGAGAAGGCGCACTCGCGCTTTGCTAGCGGCTTATTCCAAGGAGATCGCCATGCCAGAGGTCACAATCAATCTCGCCGCCGGCCGCAGCAACGAAGCCAAGAAGCAGCTGATGCTCGATATTACCCAGGCGGTGATGAAGAACTGCAACGTGCCCGCCGATGCCGTCGTGGTGCAGATCAATGAGGCGCAGCTCATCAACAAGATGAAGGGCGGCCAGACCTTCGAAGAGCGCCTCGCCAAGAAATAGCGCGGTGCGCGTCATCGATATTGCGCGCCAACAGGCCGAGGAGTGGCGGCCGGGCGTTCGCACGCGCATGGCCGCGTCGGCAGATAACGGGGCGGCGCAGCTCTGCATGTTCGAGCAATGGTGCGATCCCGGCCACGGCGCGCCGACGCACCTGCATGCGGTCGAGGAAATCCTCCATGTCGTCGAAGGCAGGGCGGAAATTTGGGTCGGTGAACGCCGCGAGATATTGACCGGCGGCCAGCTCGTCGTCGTGCCCGCCGGCCACAAGCACGGCTTTTCCAATGCCGGGACGGGCGTGCTCCACATCCGTTCGACGCTTGCCGCGCCGATCTTCGAAGCGGCCTATGACGACAAGCGGGAGACGCCGCGGCGCTGGGTGCCAGGGGCATGACGTCGTCCGCGCTCCAGGCCGAATTGCGCGCGACGATCCGGACCATCCCCGACTATCCCAAGCCCGGCATCCTGTTCCGCGACATCACCACGCTGCTCGGCAATGCCCAGGCGTTCCGCCGCGCAGTCGATGCGCTGGTGTCGCCCTGCGCTTCCGAAAAGATCGATAAGGTCGCGGGCATCGAAGCGCGCGGGTTCATTCTCGGCGGCGCGGTCGCGCATCAGCTTTCGTGCGGCTTTGTCCCGATCCGCAAGAAAGGCAAGCTCCCGTTCAAGCGCGTGACCATCGGCTATTCGCTCGAATACGGCATCGACGAGATGGAAATGCACGAGGATGCGGTAGCCCGTGGCGAGCGTGTGATCCTCGTCGACGACCTGATCGCGACCGGCGGCACCGCGGAGGGTGCGGTGAAACTGCTGCGTCAACTCGGTGCCGAAGTGGTAGCGGCGTGCTTCGTGGTCGATCTTCCGGAGCTGGGCGGTGCCGCCAAACTGCGTGCGATGAACGTACCAGTGCGCACGCTCGTCTCATTCGAAGGCCACTAGCTCCACGGCCCTGAGCGCGGCTGGGCGTCGGCCTGGCCGCTCCACGGCCCTTCGGTTGGTTTTTCGATCTGTGCAGGTTGCCCTGGACCGGGCAGGGCCAACGGGCCCGGATCATGACCGCCGGCGAACTGCACGATCGCGGCAACCCGGCGATCGACCGACGGATGTGTGGCGAACAGATCGGCGAAGCCTTCGCGCGGATTGTCGAAGCACATTTCCATGATCGCCGAATTGGCGCGCACCAGTTCGCCGCGGCCTTCGATCTTGCGCAGTGCCGAGATCATGGCGTCCGGATTCTTGGTCAGCTCGACCGAGCCTGCATCGGCGAGGAATTCGCGCCGGCGCGACAGCGCGAAGCGAATGACGATCGACAGCAGCCACGCCACGACGATCAGGACGACCGCGATAAGGATGGCAATGCCGGCGCCGCCGCCTTTCTTTTCGCTCGAGGAGCGCGATGAACTGGACGACCCGCTTGAAACCCGCCAATTGCCCTGGAAAAAGATGCGGAAAATCATCTCGCCGAAGAACGAGATCACCCCGGCGATCACCATGGCGATGACCATCATCTTCACGTCGCCATTGCGGATATGGGTGAGCTCGTGGCCGAGCACGGCTTCCAGCTCCTCGTCGTTGAGCGCGTCAAGCAGTCCCCGCGTGACCGTGATCGAGTATTGCTTTTGATTAAGCCCGGTGGCGAAGGCGTTGAGCGCCGTCTCCTCCGATATCTTGAGCTTCGGCACGGGGATGCCGCGCGAGATGCAGAGATTCTCGATCAGATTGTAGAGCCGGGGGTTCTCCGTCCTCGTCACGTCATCGGCGCCCGTGATCGAATCGATCATCGACTGATGGAATTTATAGGCGATCAGAATCCATAGAATCGCGCCGCCGGTGGCGAAGGGAAATGCGATCCAGAAATCGTAGACCGCGCCGCGGACCAGAAATTCCAGAGGAGCATCGCCGCGCAAGACGACTTCGGCGATCAGCGCGCCGGCGAAGACCAGCACATAGACGAGGACGAACAGCCCGATCAGCAGCAGGATCGAGCGAAACCTGTTCGCCTGGATGTGCGTGTAAAGACCGTAGGCGGCCATTCCCGGCCTCCGGTGCGCGTGCGCTAGAACTTCACGCTCGGTGCCTGCTCGAGCTGTGCGCGGCTCTCGCCAAGATCGAAGAAGGTGCGGTGACCGAAGCCGAACATGCCGGCGAAGATCGACGCCGGGAACTGCTCGATGCCGGTGTTATATTCCTGCACTGCGTTATTGTAGAAGCGCCGCGAGGCCGCGAGCTTGTTCTCGATGTCCGAGATCTCGCCCTGCAATTGCTGGAAATTCTGGTTGGCCTTGAGGTCCGGATACGATTCCGACAGCGCGAACAGGCCGCGCAGGGCGCCGGTCAGCGCATTTTCCGCCGCGACTTTCTGCTCGACGCCGGGCGCCGCGATCGCCGCGTTCCGGGCGCGGATCACCGCATCGAGCGTGCTCTTCTCATGCGCCGCATAGCCCTTCACGGTCTCGACCAGATTGGGGATCAGGTCGGAGCGCTGCTTGAGCTGCACGTCGATGTCGGCGAAAGCCTGGTTGGTGCGCTGACGCAGCGCGACAAGGCTGTTGTAGATCGAGATCGCCCACAGAATGACGACCGCGATGACGCCCAAAATGATCCAGCCAGTCCAAGACATGAAATCCTCCCCGCAGGCTAATGCCAAAAGCCTAGCCTAGATGGTGTGCCGCGCCGAGCGCACAAGAGCGTCGCGACCGTCGGCTAAGTCCTTGCCGAATTGAGGATTTCAGCTCGCCTCGCGGAATTTCACCGCGACATCGAGGTCGACCGAGACAAGCTGCGAGACGCCGCGTTCGGCCATCGTCACGCCGAACAGGCGGTTCATCCGCGCCATCGTGATCGGATTATGGGTGATGATGACGAAGCGCGTTTCAGTCGATTTCGTCATCTCGTCGAGCAGATCGCAGAAGCGTTCGACGTTGTGGTCGTCGAGCGGCGCGTCGACTTCGTCCAGCACGCAGATCGGCGCCGGATTGGTGAGGAACACGGCGAAAATGAGCGCCATCGCGGTGAGGGCCTGCTCGCCGCCGGAGAGCAGCGACAAGGTC
>JAFBAG010000162.1 GCA_019247925.1 Pseudolabrys sp. | reverse complement strand
ATCCCGCGGCACCGCCGCTGGTCTTTCTGCACGGGATTGGCGGCGCCGCGCGGGCCTGGCGGCGCCAGATCTCAGATTTCGGCCATGACTATCGCGCCGTGGCCTGGGACATGCCGGGCTATGGTAGCTCGGCGCCGCTTGCAACCGGCACGATCGCGGCGCTCGCCGACGCACTGCAAGATTTCCTGATAGCGATCGGCGCAAGCAAGCCCATTGTTGTCGGCCACTCGATCGGTGGCATGATCGTGCAGGAATGGCTTGTCAAGCATCCCGCAGCCGCCTCTGCCGTGATCCTGGCGCAGACCAGTCCGGCTTTCGGCAAGGCCGACGGCGACTGGCAAAAATCCTTCATCGAAGCGCGGCTCGGACCACTCTCTCGCGGCGAGACCATGGCATCGCTCGCGCCGGGACTGGTTGCCGAATTGGTCGGAGATAACCCTGACGCGGACGGCATGGCGCTGGCGCGCGACTGCATGGCCAGCGTTCCCGAGGCGAGCTATCGCGCCAGCATGATGGCGCTCGTGGGATTTGACCGGCGCCACGCACTCAAGGATATCAAGGTACCGACGCTGATCTTGTCCGGTTCGAGGGATAGGAACGCACCGGCGCCTATGATGGCCAAGATGGCGAGCTACATTCCGCGCGCGACTTATGTCGAGCTGGACGGCGCAGGCCACCTCGTCAATCTCGAGTGTCCGAATGCCTTCAATTCGGCAGTGAAGCAGTTTCTCGCGACCAACGCGGCAGTAGCAGGGGTGACGGCATGACGCTGCAAGTCAGCAAGAACGTAACCGCGGTTGGCAAGGTCGACGCGCCGATCTTCGATGCGCAGGCATTCCGCCTGAACGATGAACAGGCCGCCATCATCACGCGAGCGCGTGAACTCGGCCAGGCCGTCTTTGCCGGGCGCGCCGCCGCCTTCGATCGTGACGCAACTTTTCCGACCGAGAATTACCGCGACCTGCACCGGGCCGGCCTGTTGGGAATTTCGATTCCGAAGAAGCATGGCGGGCTCGGGGCCGGCTATCAGACCTACGCGCTCGCGGCGGCCGAGATCGGGCGCTATTGCGGCGCGACCGCGCTGACCTGGAACATGCATGTCTGTTCCACCCTGTGGACGGGTGCCCTCGCCGACGATCTCGATATGGATACCGAGATGCGCGCCGAGCACGAGCGGCGACGTGCGGTCCACTACAAGCGCATCGTCGACGAGGGGGCGATCTACTCGCAGCCATTCTCGGAAGGTGGCGCCGCGGCAGCCGGCGGGGTCGCCTTTGGCACCGAGGCCAAGCCTGTCAATGGCGGCTGGATCGTCACCGGCAAAAAAATCTTTGCCTCGCTAGCAGGCCATGCCGACTATTACGGCGTGCTATGTACGGAGACGATGGAAGGCGAAAAGGCCTCGCGTCGCAACACGCTCTATCTCGCCATTCCTGCGAAGACCGAGGGCGTCTCTGTGGTCGGCGACTGGGATCCCCTGGGCATGCGCGGCACGGTCTCGCGCACGTTACTGTTCAAGGACGTGTTCGTGCCGGAGGACGCGGCTCTGATGCCGCGCGGGGTCTATTTCCAGGCCGCGCAGCGCTGGCCGCATATGTTCCTGACACTGTCGCCGACCTATATGGGTCTCGCGCAAGCCGCCTATGATTTCACCGTCCGCTATTTGCGGGGTGAAATGCCGGGCACGCCGCCGGTCAAGCGGCGGATGTATCCGACCAAGCAGATCGCGGTCGCGCAGATGCAGATCAAGCTCGAGCAGATCAAGGCGATCTGGTTCCAGGCGGTCACGGAGGCCTGCGCGAATCCAAGCAAGGAGCAGGTGCTGCGCGCTTATGCCGCGCAATACTCCGTCATGGAAGGCGCCAACGAGCTGGCGGCGCTGGCGATCCGCACCTGTGGCGGCCAGTCGATGCTGAAATCGCTGCCGCTGGAGCGAATCTATCGCGACAGCCGCTGCGGCTCGCTGATGTTGCCGTGGACAGCGGAGCTTTGCCTTGACAGAATCGGTCGTGAGGCGCTGTACGAGCCCGGCGAAACGGATGAGTGACAGTGGATCTCTGCAGCCTGATTGAGCGGAACGCCGCTTTCGCGCCCGCCAAGCCTGCGATCTTGTTCGAGGGCAAAACCCTGACCT
>JAFBAG010000035.1 GCA_019247925.1 Pseudolabrys sp. | reverse complement strand
GCCGCCCTGCCCGGTCGGCCGGCGCGCGGCTGATTTCCGGCGCACGCTCGTCGCGGCGCAGGCGCCAGCCGCTCGCAAGCAGAATGAGAACGAGCGCACCGAGATGGCTGACGAGCAGCGCGCCAGCGAACGATAGCGCCGGACCATAATCGCCGATACGCCCGCCTTCGAGAAACGCCGCCCGAATTTCCGGAAAAGAAAAATAAAGCCAGAGGCCGTGCGGCAGCACGACCAGCACCAACAGAACGATCGCAATCCACGGTTCGACATGCAGGAAGGCTTCGCGGCCGCGCCGCGTCAGCGGCGCAAAGAAGGCAAGGAGCACGAGGAGCAGCACACCGGCATAGGTCGTCAGCAGCAGCAGTCCGAGGTCGACCGCGAGCAGGAACCAGTACCCGCGCCGGTCCTCGCCGAGGACGCGCCAGGAATGCAGCAGTGCCAGCGCCCAGAATGGCAGCGCCAGAATCGCCGGCCCGAATTCCGGCGTCGGCACCGTGAAGGCGAAGATACCGACCATCAGCAGAACGGCGAGCACGGCGTGGCGCACGCCGATGATCGCGCGGCCAAGCGCGAAGACCGCCCATAGCGCGACGACGACGCAAATTTGCGCCAGCAGATAGACGCCGAATATGCCGAGGAGATTAAATGCCGCCTCGCCGAGCCAGAAGGCGAGCGGCGGGCCGAGATGGCTGCCGAGCCGGAATTCGTGACCGATCGCGAGGAGCAGCGGCACTTCGCCCGGCGGCGCGCTGAAGAACAGCGACGGCACGATCACCCAGAGCGCGGCTTGCGCCAGCGCCGCCGTCCAGAACACGACGGCGGGACGGCCGCGCAGGAATTCGACGATCAGGGAGACGTAATGCATCGAAAATACTGGGCCCGCGCGGGGTAATAACAGCGGGCAGAGATAGAGAAGGCTGCGTGGCCGCGCAACTAGCGCAGCAACAGGCTTTCGATGGCCAAATCTTGATCCAACATGTCCGCGTCCTCGATGGTGCCGAGCTTGGCTGCGACCGGGGCGAAACTCTTGCGGTGGTGCACGGTTGGACCGTGCTTGTTCAGCGCCCGGTAGTGCTCGGGCACCGAATAGCCCATATGCCGCTCGAAGCCGTATTCGGGATGCGCGCGGCCGATCCGCATCATCAGGCGGTCGCGCGTCACCTTGGCGACAATCGAAGCGGCGGCGATCGAATGAATGAGCGCATCGCCCGACACCACCGCCTGGCACTCGCAGGGCACATCGATCTTGATATGGCCGTCGACGAAAACGAGCTTCGGCGTGCAGGGCAGCGCCGCGACTGCGCGCGCCAAAGCCCACAGCGAAGCGCGCAGGATATTGTCGCGGTCGATGCGCGTCACCGTGCCGAAGGCGACCGCGACCTGCGCGCTGGCGCAGATCTTCTCGTAGAGCTTCTCGCGGTCCTCGCGCTCGAGCTTCTTGGAGTCGTTGAGCCCGCGCGGGATATTATCGGGATCGAGCACGACGGCCGCGGCAACGACAGGACCGGCCAGCGGCCCTCGCCCCGCCTCGTCGCAGCCCGCGACCGGCCACACGCCATTGTTGATAGCGCGCCGCTCGCGCCGGAATGACGGTCGCAGCACTGGCTCGTTCAGCGGCAGACGTTGCTCGATTTTCTTGGCAGTAGCGCCTCGACTCATGGCGGCGACACTTGCGCCCGATCAGCGGCAAGTCAAAGGCGTAATCGCTCGCGTTTGAATCGCGGGGAAAAGTCTAATCCGGCAGCGCGAGGCGCCCCTCGCCGTCGAGCGGGAAATGCGGATTGAACGCCACCTCCCACAGATGACCGTCGAAGTCGGCGAAATAGCCGGTGTAGCCGCCCCAGGACGCGTCCTTCGCCAGCTTGCGGACCACGGCGCCCGCGCCTTTGGCGCGCTTGATCACTTTGTCGACGTCGCCCTTGGAATGACAGTTCCAAGCCAGCGCCACGCCGCGGAAGCTCTCCGCCATGTTCTCGTGCGCGATATTGGCGTCCTTGGCGAGTTCCTGCGACGGCCAAACCGCAATGGCGCAGGCCCCGGCCTGGAAAAAGCCGACGCCGACGCTGTCCTTGGCCTTGCGGCGAAAACCGAGCGCCTCATAGAAGGCGATGCTGCGAGGAAGATTAGAAACGCCAAGCGTGACAAGGCTCAGATGCGCATCCGGCTCGTTCATGATTTCTTGCCCCAACTTCAACTCACGCGAACAAACTCAACTGATCGGAGCCCGGCACAGGCTTGCGGAAATGCTCGGTCGTCAGTTCATGCCGGTGCACATTCAGGCCAAGCCGTTCCGCCGCCATTTCGAAACGCCGGCCGATCAGCCATGCATAAGGCCCGGTCCCCCGCCCGCGCAGGTGCCAGGTCGAGTCGTAGTCCTTGCCGCCGCGGCTCTCGCGCACGATCTTGAAAACCTTGCCCGCGCGCTCCGGGAAATTGGCGACCAGCCATTCCTTGAAGATGTCGCGAACTTCGAGCGGCAGGCGCAGCAGCACATAGCCGGCTTCGCGCACGCCCGCGACTTTCGCGGCATCGAGAATGCGCTCGATATCCATATCGTTGATCGCGGGGATCACCGGCGCGACCATCACCGTGGTCGGGACGCCAGCCTGCGACAGCCGCCGCAACGTCTCCATGCGGCGCATCGGCGTCGCAGCGCGCGGCTCCATCTTGCGGGCGAGCTCGGGATCGAGCGTCGTCACCGACACCGCGACCTTCACAAGGTTGCGTTGCGCCATGCGCGCCAGGATGTCGAGGTCGCGCAGCACCAGCGCTGACTTGGTGACGATGCCAACCGGATGGCCGCACGCATCCAGCACTTCAAGGATGCGGCGCATCACCTTGTAGCGGCGCTCGATCGGCTGATAGGGATCGGTATTGGTGCCGATCGCGATGACGCGCGGCGTGTAGTTCGGCGCCGCCAATTCCTTTTCGAGCAGCTCGGCCGCTTCCGGCTTGACGAACAATTTGGATTCGAAATCGAGCCCCGGCGACAGGCCGAGATAGGCATGCGTCGGCCGCGCGAAACAGTAAACGCAGCCATGCTCGCAGCCGCGATAGGGATTGATCGAGCGGTCGAAGCCGATGTCAGGTGACTGGTTGCGGGTGATGATCTTGCGCGTCGTGTCGACCTGCACTTCGGTCTTGAAGGCCGGCAGCTCGTCGAGCGAGCGCCAGCCATCGTCGAAAGCGATGCGCGCGATCGGCTCATAGCGGCCAGATGCATTGGTCTGGGCGCCGCGCCCGCGACGCCGCTCGAAATCGACGGCGACGCCGAGCAGGCCCGTCGTCTCGTCAGCCAGGCCGAACCGCGCCTCTTTGGGAAGTTCGGACGCGATCTTGCGGCCCGAAGCGGAAGCCGTTTCGGGAGCGGTCACGTCGTTTGGCGCCAAGTCGCCCGCCGGCGGGGAGGGCTGACTGGGGGACTGCGCCGGCGGGCTTCTCAGGGCTGAGGATTTTGGTGCCAAGTTCTTTGCAGCCATGGGCGGACCCTAGTTCGTGTTTGTGAACAAAACAAGAACACTGAAAGGAGGCCCAAATATTCGGCATTAGTCGTGGGCCGTTTACGCACGGCTACATGATATGGTGGTCAATCTGTTGAAAGCCCAATCGTTCCCGTGCTGACCGCAATCATCGCGACCGCCGAATCGGAGCGCGCACTGGTCCCCACCCTTGCGGCGCTTGTGCCTGGCTCGACATCAGGCCTTTTGAGCGAAGTCATTCTCGCTGACGCCGCCTCCCGCGATGCCACGGCGGAGGTGGCCGACATTGCCGGCTGCCGGCTCATGTCTTCGACTGCGCCGCTCGGCACGCGGTTTAAGGCGGCCGCGCAAGCGGCCAAGACGCCCTGGCTGATGTTTATGCGAGCCGGCGCAGTGCCGGAGCCGTCCTGGGTCGATGCCGTCACCGCCTTCATCCATGTCACCCGCCAGGCCGGAGACCGCCGTGCGGCGGCCTTTCGCGCCCGGCCTGTTGTCGAGCCAAGAAGTGCCGCGCGCGAGTTCTGGTCGCTGCTGTTTGCGATCGTGGCGGGCGGTCCCTCCCCCGATCAGGGCCTGCTGATCGCTCGCGACCATTACGAGGCGATCGGCGGGCATGAGGGCGGCGACGATGCCGAACGCCGCCTGATCGCGCGGATCGGCCGGCGCGACATCGCGCTCCTTTCAGCGGCGATGGGCCAGCGGCGATATACCTGATCAGGGCTGATACTTGACTCAGTCAAGTAATTCGCCGACCCTCCGCTGATGCGTGCTCAGGGTTCTGACGTCGCGGCGGTGCGCCGTTTCAATCGCTTTTACACGAAGCAGATCGGCGTCCTGCGCAAGGACTACCTCGCCTCGCCGTTTTCGTTGCCCGAGGCGCGCGTCCTTTATGAGATGTTCAGCGATCCCGGCCTCACCGCCCGTGAGATCGCGACGCGGCTCGATCTCGACGAAGGCTATCTCAGCCGGCTGCTGCGAGCCTTCGAGAAGCGCGGCCTGATTGCGCGCAAGACATCGGAAAAAGACGCGCGGCAAAGTCATCTGTCGCTGACCGCCAAAGGCCGGCAGGCCTTCGCGCCGATCGAGAGAAGGTCGCAAGCCAGCGCCACTGAGATGCTCGGCAAGCTCGGCGTAGCTGAGCAGGCCCGCGTGGTCGACGCCATGACGACGATTGAAAGCCTGCTCGAAGGCGTACCGGCGAAGCACGACTACACGCTGCGGCAGGCCCGCATCGGCGACTTCGGCTGGATCGTATCGCGCCACGCCGAGCTTTACTGGCAGGAATACAAATGGGGCGAGCCGTTCGAGGGATTGTGCGCGGGCATCGTTTCCGATTTCTGCAACAACCACGATCCCAAGCGCGAACGCTGCTGGATTGCCGAGATGCATGGTGAGCGTGTCGGCACGGTGATGCTGGTCAACGACAAGGGCACCGCGCGGCTGCGCCTGCTTCTGGTCGATCCCAAGGTGCGCGGTATGGGATTAGGTCAGCGCCTAGTCGATGAATGCGTCAGCTTCGCGCGTAAAGCGGGCTACAAAAACATGACTTTATGGACCCATGAGGCCCTCGCTGCCGCGCGCAAGACCTATGTGAAGGCTGGCTTCACCCTGACCTCGAGCGAGAAAAAGAAAAGCTGGGGCCAGCCGGTGGTGGCAGAGTATTGGGATCTCAAGCTCTAGAATTTTCGGAGCCGCTTTTTCGCCGCTCTCGACCCTTGCCAAGCAAGGGGTCGCATTACTGCCGCGCCTTGATTTGCCTCAACAGCAATATTTCCCGATACGTCCTAATTGCACTATTCGGTTCGGCCACCCGCCATGACGCACCACGCCCATCATCACGATGATTCCGCCGCGCCTGCCGGCCAGGACGTGCGCGATCCGGTCTGCAACATGCGGGTTGACCCGCACAAGACGCCGCATCGCGCCGAGCATGGCGGGCGCAACTATTATTTTTGCTCCGCGGGGTGCCGCACGAAATTCGTCGCCGGTCCGCAAAAATATCTCGCCCCCTCAACCGCCGCGGCGACGCCGGTGCCCGCAGGCACGATCTACACCTGCCCGATGCATCCGCAGATCCGGCAGGCCGGGCCGGGATCGTGCCCGATTTGCGGCATGGCGCTCGAGCCGCTGCTTATGACGGAGGATAGCGGCCCCAATCCCGAGCTCGTGGACATGCGGCGCCGGTTCTGGATCGGCCTTGCGCTGTCCGTGCCGGTAGTCTTGCTGGAGATGGGGGGCCATTTCCTTGGCCTGGCGCACAGGTTCGGCGCCGCAAACCTGAACTGGATCCAGCTTCTGCTCGCGACGCCGGTCGTGCTGTGGGCAGGTCGGCCGTTTTTCACGCGGGCTTGGCAATCGCTCGTCACGCGCAACCTCAACATGTTCGCGCTGATCGCGATGGGCACCGGCGTCGCCTGGACCTACAGCGTCATCGCCACGGTCGCGCCGGACATTTTTCCGCCGGCCTTCCGTGCGGCGGACGGCCCGGTCGCGGTCTATTTCGAGGCGGCGGCGGTTATCACCGTCCTCGTCCTGCTCGGCCAGGTGCTCGAACTGAAAGCCCGCGAGAGCACGAGTGGCGCGATCCGCGCGCTGCTCGATCTTGCGCCCAAGACCGCCCGCCGCCTCCGCCCGGACGGCGGGGAGGAAGAAGTACCGCTCGATCAGGTTCAGGCCGGCGACCGGCTGCGCGTGCGCCCAGGCGAAAAAGTGCCGGTCGATGGCGTGGTCGCGGAGGGGCGCAGTGCGGTCGATGAATCCATGATCACCGGCGAATCCATGCCGGTCACGAAACAGGCCGGCGCTGCCGTCATCGGCGGCACCATCAACCAGTCAGGCGCTCTGTTGATCGACGCGCGCAAGGTCGGGCACGAAA
Organism: Pseudolabrys sp.; assembly: GCA_019247925.1. Taxonomy (GTDB): domain Bacteria; phylum Pseudomonadota; class Alphaproteobacteria; order Rhizobiales; family Xanthobacteraceae; genus Pseudolabrys. The sequence continues at coordinate 2,914 of JAFBAG010000035.1, read as the reverse complement.
CGGTGCTGTCGCGGATCGTGCAGCTCGTCGCGGAGGCGCAACGCAGCCGCGCGCCGATTCAGCGCATGGCCGACCAGGTTTCGGGATGGTTCGTTCCGGCTGTCATCGCCGTTGCTGTCGCGGCGTTCGTGATCTGGGCGACGTTCGGACCGGAGCCGCGTTTCGCCTATGGGCTCGCGACGGCGGTCGCGGTGCTGATCATCGCCTGCCCCTGCGCGCTCGGGCTTGCGACGCCGATGTCGATCATGGTCGGCGTGGGACGCGGGGCCCAGGCGGGCGTCCTGATCAAGAACGCCGAGGCGCTTGAGCGCATGGAGAAAGTCGACACGCTCGTCATCGACAAGACCGGCACGCTGACCGAAGGCCGGCCGGCCGTCACCGCGATCGTGCCGGCGGCAGGTTTCGCCGAGGACGAGATCCTGCGGCTCGCCGCCGGCGTCGAGCGCGCCAGCGAGCATCCGCTCGCGCTCGCCATCGTGCGCGCCGCCGAGAAACGAAGCATTGCGATCACTCCGGTTTCCGAGTTCGATTCCCCGACCGGCAAGGGCGCGCTGGGGATGGTCGAGGGCAAGCGCATCACACTCGGCAACGCCAAGTTTCTCGCCGAGCGGTCGATCGACACCGCGCATCTTACCGGGCAAGCGGAGCAGCTCCGTGCCGACGGCGCGACGGCGATTTTCATCGCGATCGACGACAAGGCGGCCGGTATCTTCGCGATTGCCGACCCGGTGAAGCCATCGACGCCCGAGACCATCGCGGCACTGAAAAATCTCGGCGTCCGCGTGGTGATGCTTACGGGCGACAACTGGACCACCGCCAGGGCGGTCGCGCGCCGGCTCGGGCTTGACGACGTCGAGGCCGAAGTCCTGCCCGAGCAGAAAAGCGCGGTGGTCAAACGCTATCGCGACGAAGGCCGGGTCGTCGGCATGGCGGGCGACGGCGTCAACGACGCGCCCGCGCTCGCGGCCGCCGATGTCGGGCTTGCAATGGGCAACGGCACCGACGTGGCGATGGAAAGCGCCGGCATCACTCTGGTCAAAGGCGACCTCACCGGGATTCTACGCGCGCGCCGGTTGTCCCAAGCGGTCATGCGCAACATCCGGCAGAACCTGTTCTTCGCCTTCATCTATAACGCGCTGGGCGTGCCGGTCGCGGCCGGCGTGCTCTATCCGATATTCGGCATCCTGCTTTCGCCGGTAATCGCCGCGGCGGCGATGGCGCTATCGTCGGTCAGCGTGATCGTTAACGCATTGCGGCTTCGCTCTTCGAAGCTCTGAGCCGGCGGGATAAGGCGCGCTAAACGGTAGCGCCGCGCGCCTTCGCCCGCCGCAAATGCTCATCCAGCCGGGGCATGATCTCAACGAAATTGCAGGGCCGGTAGCGATAGTCGAGCTGGTGCACCAGGATGTCATCCCAGGCATCCTTGCAGGCGCCTGGAGAGCCCGGCAGGCAGAAGATGTAGGTTGCTTTCGCCACGCCCGCGGTGGCGCGGGTCTGGATCGCGGACGTTCCGATCTTCCTTTCGCTCACCAGAAGAAACATCGCGGCGAACGCGTCCATCCGCTTCTCGAATAGCGGCTCAATCGCCTCGGGCGTGACGTCACGGCCGGTGAAGCCGGTGCCGCCGGTCGTGATCACCACATCGATCTTCTTGTCCGCGATCCATTTCTTCACGCGGCTGCGGATCTTCTTCACGTCGTCCTTGACGATTCGGCGGTCCGCGACCTTGTGACCCGCTTTCTCGATGCGCTCGACCAAAGTGGCGCCGGACTTGTCGTCGGCGAGGTCGCGCGTGTCGGAAACGGTCAACACCGCGATCTTGAGCGGGATGAATTGCCGGCTCTCGTCAATGCCTGCCATGTCAGAGCTGCGCCGAGGCCGCGAAGGTATCGCACGCGGCCACGCGGCCTTCCTTGAGGCCGACGTTAAACCAGCGCTGACGTTGCGCGGCGCTGCCGTGCGTGAAGCTGTCCGGCACGACGCGGCCCTGAGCGCGCTTCTGCAACGTGTCGTCACCGATTGCCGCCGCGGTCTGCATCGCCGCCTCCACGTCTCCGGGCTCGATGAATTTCCATTTCTCGTTCGATCGCGCCGCCCACACGCCGGCATAGCAATCGGCCTGCAATTCGACCCGCACCTGGATCGCGTTCGACTGCGGCGAGCGGGCACCACCGAACGATTCCTGCTGGCGGCGCGCCTGGCTCAACGTGCCGAACTGGTTTTGCACGTGATGGCCGACCTCATGCGCGAGCACATAGGCCTGCGAGAATTCGCATGCCTTGCCGGTGCAGCCGCGGAAGCGCCGCTCGATCTCCTGGAAGAACGCGGTGTCGATGTAGATGCGCTGATCGTTCGGGCAATAGAAAGGTCCCATCGCGGCCTGCGCCATGCCGCAGCCGCCCTGGATCGCGCCGTTGAACAGAACAAGCCGCGGCGCCCGGTACTGCCGGTTGTTGGCGGCGAATACCGCCTTCCAGGTGTCCTCGGTGTTGCCGAGGATAGCCGCGACGAACTGCCCGGTTTTGTCCGTCGGCGCGCCGCGGGTCGAGCGCCGCTCCTGATAGGGCTGCTGATAGCCGGGGCGATTGCCGGTGAGGATTTCGGCGCCCCCGATCAGCACCGAGGGGTCGATGCCGAGCGCATAACCGATAATGCCGAGTACGACGACCGTGCCGAGGCCGAGCCCGCCGCCGCCTATCGGGAAGCCGAAGCCACCGCCGCCCCCACCGAATCCGCCGCCGCTATCGCCGCGGTAATCGTCGATATTGTCGCTGCGGCGAAAGTCATCCCAGCGCATGGCTCAGGTCCTTTCCGGTATTGCGGTGCCGATCATTGCTCAGGCTTTGTATGTGTGTCCAATTTCGGGACGGGCGACGACGCGTAAATCATTGATTCTGCGAGTGAATGGGCAATT
>JAFBAG010000311.1 GCA_019247925.1 Pseudolabrys sp. | reverse complement strand
GCCCGCCATCAGCGGAACGATCGAGAGCATCTTGGCCGAGGTGCCGAGCTCCATGATCGGAAACAGGTCGGTCAGGTAGTCGCGCAGCACATTGCCGGTGACCGATATCGTGTCCTGCCCCTTGCGGATGCGCTCGAGCGAGAACTTCATCGCCTCGACCGGCGCCAGAATGCGGATGTCGAGCCCCGCGGTGTCCTCGTCCTTGAGATATTGCTCGACCTTGGCGATGAGCTGCGCATCGTGCGCGCGGTTCTTGTCGAGCCAGAATACGGCGGGCGTGTTGGTCAGGCGCGCGCGACGCACGCCGAGCTTGACCCAATCCTGGATCGGCGCGTCCTTGACCTGGCACATGCGGAAGACGTCGCCGGTCTCGACCTTCTGGGTCATCAGGACTTTGCCGGCAAGTTCGCCCTCTTGGGCCACAACGTTGACCGTGCCATCCGTGGGGATGCGGAAGGTCTTGTCGTGCGAGCCGTATTCCTCGGCCGCCTGCGCCATCAGGCCACGTTCGGCACCGTGCCCATCGTCTTTGGATCGAACGCGCCGTTGGCCTTGCAGTCGTCGATGACGGCCTGGAACAGCGTCGAGTAGCAGCGGTCGGGGATCGCGGCGATGACGTCGTGCAGCTTGCCGTCGGCGCCCCACATCTTGCCGGACTCGCGGATCATCGCCGGCATTGACGCGTCGATGATGACGTCGCTCGGCACGTGCAGATTGGTGATCCCCTTGTCGGAGTTGACCATCGCGAGGCCGGGGCGTTTGGCGTATTGGGCTTGAATGTCGGCCTTGATCGCCGCCTTCTCCGCCTCGGGCAAGGTTTCAATCTTCGCCATCATTTCGCCGACGCCGGTATCGGGATTGACGCCGAGCTTCGCCAGGGTGGCGCCGTGCTTCTTGAACACGTCGGCAAAGAAAACCGTGATGCAATGCCCGAACAGGATGGGGTCCGAAATCTTCATCATCGTCGTCTTGACGTGCAGCGAGAACAGGATGCCGTCCTTCTTTGCCGTCTCGATCGCTTCGGCGAAGAAAGCGTCCAGCGCCTTCGCGTTCATCACCGCGCAATCGATCAATTCGCCGGCCTGAAGCGGCGTCTTCGCCTTCAGCACGGTCGTCTTGCCGCCGGCCTCGACCAGCTCGATGCGCGCATTGGTCGCCGTGGCGACAGTCGTCGCGACTTCCGAGCCGTAAAAATCGTGGTTCTTCATGTGCGCCACGCGGGTCTTGGAATCCTTGCTCCAGGCGCCCATCTTGTGCGGGTTCTTGCGGGCGTACTGCTTCACGGCGCCCGCGGCGCGGCGGTCGGAATTGCCCTCGCGCAGCACCGGATTGACGGCGCTGCCCAGCACCTTGCCGTAGCGGGCCTTGATCTCCTTCTCAGCTTCGCTCGTGGGATTCTCGGGATAATCCGGAACCGCGTAGCCTTTGCTCTGCAATTCCTTGATGGCAGCTTTCAACTGCGGGATGGATGCGGAGATGTTGGGCAGCTTGATGATGTTGGCGTCCGGCTTCATGGCCAGCTTGCCGAGCTCGGCGAGCTCGTCGTTGACACGCTGATCGGGCTTCAGCTTTTCAGGGAAGTTGGCGATGATGCGCCCCGCCAGCGAAATATCCTTGACCTTTACGGACACGCCAGCGGCGCGGACGAAGGCTTCGACGATCGGCAGCAGCGAATAGGTCGCAAGCGCCGGGGCTTCGTCGACCTTGGTCCACATGATTTCGAGATTTGGCATGCTGGGCACCGAAACTGGAGGGAGAGCGCGCCGGCGAAACCGGTCGGCGCGTGCCTATAACACCTGCAATAAAGCTGTAAAAGCCGCCTTTGCGCCTGCGAGCCCTGCGCTTTCGCGCTAACGGCCGAGCCGCAGACCAAGCAGGCCGGGCCATCCCCAGGCCTGAAAATAGCTCCACACCGCGCGGCAACGCCGCGCGAGCAGGGCGCGCTTGCGGTTGAAGACCTTCTTGACCGTGCGCCGCGGCTTCACGGCGTAGCGCTGCGGGATGTCGGTTTCGACCTTGCGTTCGGTCACGACGCCGGGGCGCACTTCGAGGACGCGAAGGCCCACAATACCCGCTTCGCGAAACAGCAGGTTATCGATCGGCGCCCAGAGCGGAACCAGACCATCCACCACCTTTTGCGCGCCGGCGCGGCTGAACACCTGGCCCCACGTGAAAAAGCCGAGCCGCAGCGGCGCATGGACGGCGTGGCCATCATGCCGCGCGACAATCCGCGTGAAAGCGCCGGCGCGCAGCGGGTCGTCCTCAAGCCGCAGCACATCAAAGGGCGGAAGCGCATTGATCGTGCCGCGCCGCATGAAATGCACTGTCGCCGGGGTCAGCTCGGCGTCATCCTCGAGGACGCACAGATAATCGCCGCCCTCCGCGACGAATCCGGCGAGAAGGCGCCGGAAGCTTTCCGCCAGCGCCAGCTCGCCATTGGCCAGGGGCCGGCCCAGATAAGGCTGCGGCGCCAGGGACGCGATCTGTTGCGGGGTCATGGCTTGCGCGTCGACCGCCTCGAAGATCGTAAACGGTACGCCGAGCGCATTGAGACGGCGTTCCGTTTCCTCGCGGCGTTGTGTCGAGCGCCGCAAATTAATCACGGCGACGGGAACAAGATCGGATGCGGACATCGCGCCTTCTACACTGCGTGCGTCGCGCCGGTAAAGATTGTAACTAGAGGCGTGGAACACAACGGGACCATCAATGCCGGGCTCTGGCACCGACAAAACCAAACGCTGGCTTGAGACGCCGGGTCCCTGCGTTGTTCTCGTCGAGCCGCAGATGGGCGAGAACATAGGCGCGGCGGCGCGCGCGATGGCAAATTTCGGGCTGTCGCGCCTGCGGCTCGTCTCGCCAAAGCAGGGCTGGCCGAATGAGAAGGCGCGGGTGATGGCGGCGGGCGCCGATCGCGTGCTCGACAATGCCGCGGTGGTCGCGACGCTGCCGGACGCGATCGCCGACTGCACCTATGTGCTGGCGACCACCGCGCGCCAGCACGATCAGGCGAAGCCGGTGATCTCGGCGGCGGAGGCGGGGGAGGAGCTCGCGCGGCGAGTCGCGGCCGGCGAAAGCTGCGCGATCCTGTTCGGGCGCGAACGCAACGGATTGGAAGCGGACGAGGTCGGGCGCGCAGATGCCATCGTGACGCTGCCGGTCAATCCGGCCTTCGCCTCGCTCAATCTCGCGCAGGCGGTGATCATCGTTGCCTACGAATGGTTCAAGGCATCGCAAGGCGGCGGGACGCCATTTACGCAGCCCGAGAAGTCGCCGCCGGCGTCGAAGCAGCAATTCGACGCCTTCTTCACCGCGCTGGAGGATGAGCTGGAACGCGTCGAGTTCTACCGTCCGCGCGAGAAGCGGGCGACGATGAGCACCAACCTGCGCAACATGTTCAACCGCATGACGCCCAGCGCGCAGGATGTGCGGACCCTTCACGGGATCGTCATGGCATTGGCGGAAGGCCGCAAAGGCCCGGCGCGCGGCGGGACTCTCGAGGGTAATCAGGCCGAAGCGCTGCGTGGTCTGCTTGCTGGCGAGGGCGCATCAAAGGATGCACCGGCGCGCGGGCTTGCGAAGCTGCTGCGGCGAAATCCGACCGAGGCCGAGCGCAGAGTGTGGCAGGCGCTCACGAACGACAAACGGTTTGCGGGCCGGGGCTTTCGCCGGCAGACGCCGGTTGGCCCGCACGTCGTCGATTTCGTGTCGTTCCCGCTGCGCTGCGTGATCGAACTTGAGCCCGCCGACCAGAATGAGGCGCACGCGCAGGCGCGCGCCGATCGCCGCGCCTGGCTTGAAGCGCACGATTATCGGGTGCTGATGGTGACAGTGGCGGCGATCGAAGCGGATTCCGCGCGCGTCCTGGACCGGCTGGCGGAAATGCTGCCTAGCCCTTCAGCGCCTTGACCTGCGCCTGCGCTCCGGCGCGCAGGAAGCCGAGGTCGCTGCCGACCGCGTGGAATTTGAAACCGCGCTTGGCGCAAGCCTTGGCGCGTTCGGCGTTGTGACAATAGACGCCGGCGTATTTCTTGTTTTTCTGCGCGGCGGCCAGCACCTTCTCCAGCGCCGCTTCGACATCCTTGCCTTCTGGGTCAACCTTGCCGATCAGATTGATCGAAAGGTCGGATGGTCCGACGAAAAGAATGTCGATGCCTTCGACGGCCGCGATGGCGTCGAGATTCTGCATGGCTTCCTTGGTCTCGATCATCGCGAGCGTGACCATGTCGTTATTGAACTCGCGCAGATAGACGCTTTGATCCGGAATGCCGGCGAGCATGGTGGCGCGGTGCGGCCCCCAGGAGCGTTCGCCGATCGGCGGAAATTTCGTCACCGAGACGAATTTCTTGGCGTCGGCGACATTGTTGATCATCGGCGCGATGATGCCTTCCGCGCCCCAGTCGAGCGCTCGCGACGCGCCGCCCCAGTCCTCCAGCGGAATGCGCAGGATCGCGGCCGCGCCGCCATGGCGGATCGAGGAGATGCCGGTGACGATCGAGGCCTGGTCCCACATGCCGTGCTGGGCGTCGATCGTGACGGTATTGAACCCCTCGCGCGCCAGAGCGCCCGTCACGAGCGGGGAGGACAGGCCGCACCACGCAGAGAAGATTGTTTCGCCCGCGCGCAAGCGGGCAGCCAGCGAGAAACCCGGAGTTGACATGGTCTAGGTCCGAAAGGTCATGTGGAAGGGAAGGCCGTTCAGCAAGGCGGCGACATTCAATCTTCTGGGCCCGCGGAGCGCAAGCGGGGCTGCCCCCGGTTATGCGCGCTTCTCGACGATCATCTGCCCGCTCTTGGACAGCAGCCGGTACTGGCCCTCTTTGCCGGCGAGAAATTCATCGATCGCGGGGCCGGGACGGTCCGGCTGAAGCGCCCAATCGTAATCGTCCCAGATGACGACGCCACCGGTGACGACCATCGGCCAGGTCAATTGGGAATCCAGCAGGACATCCGCGTGAGTGTGGCTGCCATCGATATAGGCGAGGTCGAATTTGCGGCCGGCCGTAGCCAGCAACGGCAGGGCGTCGCCGGATGGTTGTCTGATCTTTTCGAAACGGCCACGGAACGGCGCGAGGTTGCGGTCGAAACGAGCCTCGATCTTCGGCACTTCGGGGGTGAGTTCGTTATCAACGGTGTCATGACCGCCGCCGAATGTGTCGACGCAGGTGATGTGGGACCGTTTGAGAAAATTCAGGAAAAAAACTGCCGAGCGCCCTTCCCACGACCCGATTTCGAGAATG
>JAFBAG010000174.1 GCA_019247925.1 Pseudolabrys sp. | reverse complement strand
CAAGGGCGAAAAGGAAACCGGACTGTCGATCTTTTGGCCGGACAACGGCCTCGATACCGGCGACATCCTGGTTCAGAAAAAGACTCCGATCTCGGACTCCGACACGCTCGGCACGGTCTATTTCGACCGCCTGTTTCCGATGGGCGTTGAGGCCATGCTGGAAGGCGTCGACCTGGTGAAGGCCGGCAAGGCGCCAAAGATCAAGCAGGACCATTCCAAGGCGACTTATGAAGGTCTGTGCCGGCCCGAGAACGCCAAGATCGACTGGGGCAAGCCCTGGGAGCAGATCGACCGGCTGATCCGCGGCTGCAATCCGGCGCCCGGCGCCTGGACTGTGCTCGACGGCAAGCAGGTCAAGATTTTCGACGCCAAGCCGATTCCGGCGCGCGATCCGAAAGGCATCGGCGGCAAGCTCGGTGAAATCGCCGCGGTTGAGGCCGATGGCATCACCGTGGTCTGCGCCGATGGCCGCTTCAAGATTACGCGTCTTCAGCCACCGGACGGCAAGAAGATGGACGCCGGCGAATGGGCCAAGAGCGCCAACATCGCCAAAGGCGCACGCTTCACCTCAGTTTGATTTTCATCCCTCGCACTGGATCACCGACATGCCCGCCTCGCAGCACCAAAATCCGAAGTCCGACATCGAGATCGCCCAAGCATCGAAGCCGCGGCGCATCGTCGAGATCGCCAAAGAAAGGCTCGGCATCGACGAGAAAAATCTCGAGCCCTATGGCCATTACAAGGCCAAGGTGTCGATGGACTTCATCAAGTCCCTCAAGGACAAGAAGAACGGCAAGCTAATCCTTGTGACCGCGATCAGCCCGACCCCTGCGGGCGAGGGCAAGACGACCACCACAGTTGGTCTTACTGATGCGCTCAATCACATCGGCAAGAAAGCGATGTGCGCCTTGCGCGAGCCGTCGCTCGGTCCCTGCTTCGGTGTGAAAGGCGGCGCGGCCGGTGGCGGCTATGCGCAGGTGATCCCGATGGAGGACATCAACCTCCACTTCACCGGCGATTTCCACGCCATCACTTCGGCGCACAACCTTCTTTCGGCGCTGATCGACAACCACATTTATTGGGGCAACGCGCTTGGCATCGACTCCCGTCGCGTCGCATGGCGCCGCGTCATGGACATGAATGACCGCGCACTGCGCGAGATCGTCTGTTCGCTGGGCGGCGTTGCCAACGGCTATCCGCGGGAAGCGGGCTTCGACATCACTGTCGCTTCGGAAGTCATGGCCATCTTCTGTCTCGCCCGGGACCTCGACGACCTCAAGACCCGGCTCGGCAACATTATCGTCGGCTACACGCGTGACCGCAAACCGGTGCGCGCCAAGGAGCTCAATGCCCACGGCGCAATGGCCGCGCTGCTGAAGGATGCCATCGCGCCCAACCTGGTGCAGACCCTGGAAGGCACGCCGGCCTTCATCCATGGCGGTCCCTTCGCCAATATCGCCCACGGCTGCAACTCGGTGTCGGCTACGACGGCGGCGCTCAAGCTCGCCGACTACGTCGTCACCGAAGCCGGATTTGGCGCCGACCTCGGCGCGGAGAAATTCCTCGACATCAAGTGCCGCAAGGCCGGTCTCAAGCCGGATTGCGTGGTCATCGTCGCGACGATCCGTGCGCTGAAAATGCACGGCGGCGTCAAGAAAGAGGATCTCAAGAAGGAAAATCTCAAGGCGCTCGAGAGCGGCATGTCCAACCTCCAGCGCCACATCGAGAACATCAAGAAATTCGGCCTTCCGGCTGTGGTGTCGATCAACCGTTTCTCGGCGGACACCAATGCCGAGATCGCGTTGGTCAAGGAGAAGTGCAACGCGCTTGGCGTCGAAGCGCTGATGGCGGATCACTGGGCCATGGGCGGCGAGGGCGCCGCCGATGTCGCCAAGGCGGTCGTCAAGGTGATCGACGAGGGTAAGGCGAACCTCAAGCTGCTCTATTCCGACGAGACGCCGCTGTTCGACAAGATCCGCACAATCGCCAAGGAAATCTACCGCGCCGATGATGCGACCGCTGACAAGTCGGTCAAGGACCAGCTCAAGCAGTGGGAAGAGATGGGCTTCTCCAAGCTGCCGGTCTGTATCGCCAAGACGCAGTACTCGTTTTCGACCAATCCCGACGCAAAGGGGGCCCCGACCGGCTTTAACATTCCGGTCCGCGAAGTGCGTCTCTCGGCTGGCGCCGAGTTCATCGTGGCGATCTGCGGGGAGATCATGACG
>JAFBAG010000059.1 GCA_019247925.1 Pseudolabrys sp. | reverse complement strand
CAGCAGCTCAAGTTCTTCGACTACTTCCTGCACGGCAAGGACACCGGCTGGTCGAAGCAGCCGCGCGTCTACCTGAACATCCGCCATCCCGGCGAGAAGTTTGTGCCTCGGGCCGAAAACGAATGGCCGATCAAGCGGACGAAGTGGACGAAGTTTTACCTCGACGCGTCGCATGCCGAGCTGACGACAAAACAACCATCAAAGAACGCCAAGCTGCCCTTTGCGGCGATGGGTGACGGCCTCACCTTCATCACGCCGCCGCTCGCCAAGGAAACCGAAATCACCGGCCCATCGGCGGTGAAGCTGTTCGTGTCGTCGAGCACCAAGGACGCCGACATCTTTGTCGTGCTGCGCGTTTTCACAGGCGACATGAAGGAAATCGTTTTCCAGGGCGCCATCGATCCGCACACGCCGATCGCGCAAGGCTGGCTGCGGTCATCGCACCGCAAGCTCGACAAAAGGCTGTCGCGGCCTTACCGCCCGTATCATACGCATGACGAGCTGCAATATCTCAAGAAAGGCGAAGTTGCAGAACTCGACGTGGAAATCTGGCCGACCTCGATCGCGGTCCCGGCGGGCTATCGCATCGCATTGTCAGTGCGCGGCAAGGATTACGAATATGGCGGCGGCAGCGGCGGCAAACTGTCGAATTTCAAGAACGAGCTGAAAGGCTGCGGCCCCTTCCTGCACAATGATCCCAAAGACCGGCCACCGGAAATCTACGGCGGCAACACCACGCTGCATTTTGGGCGCGGCAAAGCGTCCTATCTGTTGCTGCCGGTCATCCCGGCGAAAAAACAGGCATCGGCGAAAAAGGGCGGTGGGCGGAAATGAGCTTGCGGCATGTTCCACGAAGCGGGTTTCAGAATGCCAAAACGGGCCGCTCTGGCATTGCGCCCACCGTCAGGTAAGCTGATGGGCAACCTTCGCTCATAAGAAGGCAAAAAGAATAAGTGGGGGAGTTGGTGTGAATACGCAGTTCTGGGTGGTCCAGGCGTTCAACGGCGTCTCCTACGGCGCGTTGCTGTTTCTCGTCGGCGCGGGACTGTCGCTGATCTTCGGCGTCATGCGTATCGTCAATCTCTCGCACGGCTCCTACTTCCTTCTCGGCGGCTATGTGGCGCTGTCGGTGATCTGGATCACCGGCTCATGGGCACTTTCGATCCCGATCGCCGTGATCGCCATTGCCCTTGTCGGACTCGTCATGGAGCGGCTGTTCCTGCGTCCGGAAGGCCGCGCCAAGAATATCCGCGATGCGCTGATCGCGCTCGGCATCGCGCTGATCATTCGTCTGTCGCTGGGGCGGCTTTTGCCGCAGATGATCCCGGGCCAGATCGGCAACATCGTGCAGGTCACGCTCGTCGTCGCGATCATCGCCGTGCCGATCTATCTAGTCTTGCAGCGCATCTCCGCGGTCGCCATCGAAGCCGACACGCTGCGGCAGGTGCTGATGACGGTGGGCTTCGCCTTCCTGTTCCAGCAGGCCGCGCTCGACCTGTGGAGCGGCAATCCTTTCGACATCAGCCCGCCACCCGCGCTCACGCAAAGCGTTTCGCTCGGCGGCATGTCCTTCCCACTCTACCGCCTGTTCATGATCGTCGGCGCGCTCGTAATCGGCATCCTGCTCTGGCTGGCGATGGAAAAGACGCGCATGGGCGCGATGGTCCGCGCGACTGTCGACGACGCGCAAATGGCGCGCGGCGTCGGCATCGATACCAACAAGATCTCGATGTTCATTTTCGCGCTCGGCGCCGGCATGGCCGCGCTCGGCGGCGTGATTGGCGGCGCCTTCCTCGGTGTTTATCCGGGGCTCGACTTCGAAATGCTGCCGATCGCCTTCGCGGTCGTGATCATCGGCGGCATGGGTTCTCTTGGCGGCGCGGCGATCGGCGCTTTGCTCGTCGGGCTCGCCGACAATTTCGGCAAGGCGCTGTTTCCCGAGCTTGCCTATTTCACGCTTTACGCGCCGATGGTGCTGATCCTTGCGTTGAAGCCCACTGGTCTCTTTGGGCGGGATTGAGGCCATGAGCACGCAGAACCTCAAGATCGCCATCGTCATCGTCTGCCTGCTCGCGCTGCTCGTCCTCGTGCCGATGGGCAACTCTTTCGTTGTGCTGCTCGCGACCCGCGCCATGGCCTTCGCGATCCTGGCGATGAGCCTGGACATCCTGCTCGGCTTCACCGGCCTCGCCTCGCTCGGGCAAGCGGCCTATTTCGGCGTCGGCGCCTACCTCACGGCCTACCTCGCCAATTACTACGGCTTCGGCCTGAAGTGGGACTTCTGGCTGATGATCCCGATCGGCATGGCGGTCGGCGGCGCGCTCGCGGCGTTGTTCGGCCTGTTCGCGATCCGCGCCACCGGCACGTACTTCCTGATGATCACCCTGGCGCTCGGCCAGTGCGTCTGGGGTCTCGCCTACCGCTGGAACTCTGTCACCGGCGGCGACAATGGCATCACCTTGAAAGGCGGCCGCCCGCAATTCGGCATCGACCTGACCAACGACATCAATTTCTTCTACCTGACCTTCGCGTTCTTCGCCGCGACGCTGTTTGCGCTTTACGTTTTGATCCGATCGCCCTTCGGCAAGAGCCTGCTCGGCATCCGCGAGCGCGAATTGCGCATGCGCATCCTCGGCTACAATGTGTGGTTGCACAAATACATTGCCTTCATCATCGCCGGCGCCTTCGGCGGTCTGTCGGGCGTGATTTGGGCTCATGCCAACGGCATCGTCACGCCGGAGACCGTCGTTCTCACCACGTCGGTCGACGCGCTGTTGATGACGGTGCTCGGCGGCGCCGGTACGCTGGTCGGCGGCGCCATCGGATCGGCGATTGTGTTCGGCTTGAGAGAATATGTCAGCACGCTGGTGCCGTGGTGGCAGTACGTGCTGGGCGGCGTTTATGTGTTGACGATCCTGTATCTGCCGAGCGGACTAATGGGGATACCGGAGCGTGTGAGACAATGGCGTAACAGCCAGAAGAAACGTGAGACGACGAAAATGACCACTGCGCCTTCATCTCATTGAGGCGAAGGCAACGACAACGGAGGAACGACAAAATGGCACGTAAGCTTCAATCGATACTGATGGGCGCCGCGGTCGCAGTCGGCCTCGCCGTCCCGGCCGTGGCGCAGGAAAACGAGCTGCGCATCGGTTACCTCGCGCCGCTCACCGGCGGCCTCGCGCAGACCGGCATCGACATGCGCGATGGCTTCCTGCTCTACCTCGAACAGCACGGCAACAAGCTCGGCGGCATGAACGTCAAGTTCATCCTCGAAGACGAGCAGGGCAAGGGCGACGTCGCCGTCACCAAGGCCAAGAAGCTCGTTCTGCAGGACAAGGTGCACATGCTGATCGGCGGCGTGCTCGCCTCGACCGGCTACGCGCTGGCTCCGGTCTCGACCGAGCTCAAGACACTTTATATTCCGTCGATTCCGGCGGCCGATGACCTGACGCAGCGTCAATTGCCGCAATTCCCCTACCTGATCCGCACCTCGTGGTCGTCCTCGCAGCCGCACCATCCGCTCGGCCAATACGCTTGCGACCAGGGCTACAAGAAGATCGTCACGATCGCGGCCGACTACGCCTTCGGCTACGAGGTGGTCGGCGGCTTCCAGAAGACCTTCGAAGATTGCGGCGGCAAGATCGTGCAGAAGATCTGGCCGCCACTCGGCACCAAGGACTTCGGGCCGTATATCCCGACCATCAAGGCCGATGCCGACGCGGTGCTTTCGCTGATGGTGGCGGCGATGCCGGCGCAATTCATCAAGCAGCTCCGCTCGGCCGGTTACAAAAAGCCGGTCCTCGGCGGCGGCACCAGCTATGACGAATTCGTGCTGCCTTTCATGGGCGACGAAACGATCGGCGACGTGTCCGCGCTGCACTACAGCGCCGCGCTCGACACGCCGAAGAACCAGGAGTTCGTGAAGGCCTACCGCGCCAAGTTCGGCAAGGTGCCGTCGTATTACTCCGAGAACAACTACACCACCGCGCAGCTGATCGACGAGACGATCAAGAAGCTCGGCGGCAAGTTCACGACGCCGGAGGAGTTCATCAAGACCATGCAGGCGATCAAGCTCGACGCCGTGCGCGGGCCGATCTCCTTCGACGAAAACCGCAACCCGATCCAGAACATCTACATCAAGAAGGTCGAGAAGAAGAAGATGTTCGGCTACGACAAGGATGAGCTCTGGAACACGGTCATCAAGACCTATCCGAACGTCAGCCAGTTCTGGACGTACGGTCGCGAAAAATTCCTCGCGCAGCCGGTCTACGACAAGAACTTCCCGCCCTGCAAATTCTGCGAGTAACGACAAGCCGCGCCGGGGCTTCGCGCCCCGGCGCATTTCTCTTTTGCGAGTAGTTGAGTGTCCGACCAGACTTCAGACGTACCGGTTCTCGAGCTCAGGCACCTGTCGAAGAATTTCGGCGGCCTGAAAGCGACGCGCGACGTGTCGTTCCGCATCATGGGCGGCGACCGCAAGGCCATCATCGGCCCCAACGGCGCGGGCAAGACCACGCTCTTCAACCTCATCACCGGCATCTATCCCGTGTCATCGGGTGAAATTCTCCTCTTCGGCAAAGACGTCACCAAGTGGCAGAGCCACCAACGCACCGCGACCGGCATGGCGCGGACTTTTCAGGTCACGAGCCTGTTCCCGAAATTGACGGTGATCGACAACGTGCTGCTGGCAATCGAAGGCCTGCGCCCGACCAAGTTCGTGATGTGGCGCTTCCAATCGTCCTACAAGGACGTTTACGACAAGGCGCACCGTCTGCTTGAACAGGCGGCCTTTCTCGACCGCAAGGACGTCGAAGTCCGTAACCTGTCGCATGGCGAGCAGCGCCAGCTCGAAATCGTGCTCGGCCTCGCCAGCGACCCGAAAATCCTGCTGCTCGACGAACCCGCCGCCGGCCTGTCGTCCGGTGAGTCGACCGAGATGGCGCACTTCCTGAACAAGCTCGATCCTAAACTGGCGATCCTGCTGATCGAGCACGACATGGACGTCGTATTCGACGTCTGCGCTGACATTTCCGTCCTGCACTTCGGCCAGTTGATCGAATCCGGCACGCCGGAGCAGATCAAGAACAGCCAGCGCGTTCAGGAAATCTATTTGGGGACCGGCTGAACAGGCTCGAACAAAAAATGGCGATCCTCGAAGTCCACGACATTCACACCTACTACGGCGACGCTTACGTGCTACAGGGCCTGTCGCTCGAACTGCAGCAGGGGCAGATTCTCGGCCTGCTCGGCCGCAATGGTGTCGGCAAGACAACACTGGTCAATTCGATCGTCGGTTTCACGCCGCCGCGCCGCGGCAGAATCATGTTCAAGGGTAATGAGATCACCCGCTCCCCGTCGTTCGAGACGGTGCGCATCGGCATGGGCCTGGTGCCGCAAGGCCGGCGCGTATTTCCGACGCTGAGCGTCGAAGAAAACCTCCTCGTCGCCGAAGGCCATACCGAACGGCACGGCTGGAATCTCAAGCGAGTCTACGAACTGTTCCCGCGCCTGGAAGAGCGTCGCAACCAGCGCGCCAAGACGCTGTCGGGTGGCGAACAGCAGATGCTCGCGATCGGCCGCGGCCTGATGACCAATCCGGATTGCCTGATCATGGATGAGCCTTCCGAAGGCCTCGCCCCGATCATCATCCAGGGATTGTGGGAGGCGATCGGCAAGCTCAAGCAACAGGGACTTTCGATCCTGCTGGTCGAGCAGAACGCGCATCTCGCCCTCAAGCTGGTCGATTTCGTCCATGTGATGAGCAAGGGCCAGGTCGTCTATTCGGCGAAGCCGCAGGAGCTCGCCGCAAACGAGCAGGTCAAGTCGAGCTATCTCGGCATTTGACGCTGCACATCCAAGCTGTCATGCCCCGCGCCCAAGAAGCGGGGCTTTGTTTTTCGGAGAACGGTCATGGTTGAGGTCTGGAACAAGTACGAGCCCACCCTCGCGCGCAAGCGCGGCAGACCCGGCCGGGAAACCCGCCCGAAATCGCTCACCGTCGACATGCATTGCCACGTCGCCGTGCCCGGCATTGCCGACATCGTCACGCCCCATCTGAAAAATCAGATGGAGACGCTGATCCAGCATTCAACGCCGGAAACCCAGGCGCTGATGGCCAAGCAGTCCGCCGACATCAAGGACCGCATCGGCACCACCGACGCACGCTTCCGCGTCATGGACGAGATGGGCATCGATATCCAGCTCGTTTGCCCGGCGCCGCCGCAGATTTATTACAACGTGCCGGCCGAAATCGGCGTGAAGGCGGCACGCGCGATGAATGACGGGATCGCCGCCTATATCGGCAAGCACAAGGACCGCCTCGTCGCGCTCGGCGGCGTGCCTATGCAGGACGGGCACGAGGCGGCGAAAGAACTCGAGCGCGGCATGAAAGAGCTCGGCTTCAAGGGCGCGGAAGTCCTCACCAACGTCAACGGCCAGGAACTCTCCGATCCCGCTTTCGCGCCGTTTTGGAAGAAGGCCGAGGAGCTCGACGCGCTGGTTCTGATCCATCCGACCGGTTTCACGCAGCCGCAGCGCTTCGGTCGCTTCTATTTCAACAACGTGATCGGCAATCCGCTCGATACGACGATGGCGCTGCATTATTTGATCTTCGATGGCGTGTTCGAACGCCACCCGAAGCTGCGCGTCATCGCCGTGCATGGCGGCGGTTACCTCGGCGCCTATCCGGGCCGCATCGATCATGCCTGGGGCGCGCGGTCCGATGCCCACGGCAATCTGCCGAAGCCCCCGACGAGCTACCTCAAGCGCAATGTCTGGTTCGACACGATCGTGTTCACGACGGAGCAGCTCCAGGCGCTGGTGAAAATGTACGGCGCCGACCACGTCATCCTGGGCACCGACTATCCCTTCGACATGACCGAGTTCGATCCGATCGAGCACATCGTCTCGGCCGGCTTCGATGCCGCGACCGCTGCGGCGTTGTGCGGCGGCAACGCCAAGACGATGCTCGGCCTCTAGCGATAGAGAAAATCGAGCGTCGCGGTTTCCTCGATCACGGCGCTGTCCGTGGCATGGCGGCCGGCGCGCGAGCGCTCTTCCTGCGTCTGGGTCGCCTGCAAATACGCCCCGAGATGACGCGCCCATTCGATGATGCGGCAGTTTTGCGGGAGGCGTTGCTTTTCGAAATCGCGCAACGCTGCCGGCACGTCGTCATGCTTGCGCAATGCCGCGCGCAACGCCGCGGCGTCGTCCGCTGCCTTGGAAACGCCGGCGCCGACATGGGGCCGCGCCACAAAAGCGGCGTCCCCGATCAAGGCGACGCGGCCCGTCGCCATGTGCGGCGACTCCAGATCGTAAATCGGCTGGAGAATCGGCTCGCCAAGCAGCGCCACGATGGCGCGGAAGGGCGGCGCGAGCAGCCGTTCCGCGGCATCGTGAACTTCCTGGACGGCTTCGGGACGGATCAAAGGCGGCGGGATCGAGATGTCGTGCGGCTTGCCGCTCTTGTCAGTGAGCAGCCAAGGCAGCTTCGTCGCCTCGTCGGCCGGGCGGTACCAAATGACATTGAGCCGGCGGTGTCCGGGTCGCAGATCATTGTCTGGCCCGGCTACCGGATAGCAAAGGAATTGCTCGCCCGGCGGCAGGCCGAAGCACATATAAGGAAAGACTTCGCGCAACACGTCAGCCGGCAAGGCATCTTCTGCGATCAGCGCGCGCCACGCCGAATAGCCGACATAACGCGGCTTCGCGTCCGGCCAGAACTGCGCCCGCACTGTCGAACGAATGCCGTCGGCGCCGACAAGCAGATCGGCGTGCCGCTTTTCACCGTTGCTGAACGTTGCGGTCACCTGCGCGCCATCTTGCTCGACCGTAGCAAGGCCGTGACCCCGGTGATAATGAGCGGCCGGGAAAGCGTCGCGCAGCAGGCGATAGATTCGCTCCCACGCGGTGAGCGTTTGCTCGCGCTCTTGCGTGAGGCTGACGCGGCCGACGCGGTCGAAAATCTTGCGGGTGCGCGCCTGGACGCCGAGCGCGTCGGCGCGAAGACCGAGGTTTTCGATATGTCGAATGAGCTCAGGCTGCGCGACAATCCCCGCGCCCCGCCCGGCGAGCTCGGTGTCGACCCGCTCGAAAATGTCGACCCGCCAGCCGTCCTGGCGTAGCATCAAGCCGGCGAGGAGGCCGCTCATCGAGCCGCCCACGACGAGGGCCGTTTTACCTGCCCCGTTCATCGCGGTTCTTTCCGGACCGGTTTCGCGCTATAATGGGGAAAGATCGATTGGAGAATAGCCATGGCCATGACCATGCTCGACAAGTCGGCGGAGCGCAAAGAAAAGACGCCCTGGCCGGCCGACATCGCCGCGGAATTCGACCGCGAGGCGAAAAATCCGAATCCCTGCGTCGGCAGCGAGTTGCTGTCCGAGAACGAGCGCAGCCGCGTCTGGATTATCCGCCTTAAGCCCGGCGAGCGCATTGGCTTTCACCGCCACGTTCTCGATTATTTCTGGACATCGGTGACCGGCGGCCGCGGCAAGCAGCACGTGCATGACGGCACCACCGTCGAATACCACTATCAGCCCGGCGAGACGCGGCACGAGACTTACAGCACCGGCGAATTCAAGGTGCACGATCTGCAGAACGTCGGTGATCGCGACATGATCTTCATGACCGTGGAGTTCAAGGAGAGCGCGAACAAGCCGATGACCTTGCCGGCGCACGTGCGTTCGCAAGTGGCCGCCTAAATCTTCTGAAATTTTCCGCGCCGGCCCACGCGTGGGCCGGCTCTTCTTTTTGCGGCGTGGCGCACTAGCCAATCCTGTGCCCATCCTGCACACTGCGCGCAAATCGCGGCGCCGGCCGCAAAAACAAGAAATGCACGCGGGGAAACGTGGATTTTCCGGTCGAACTTTTTATCAATGCCGTGATCGCCGGGCTCTTGCTCGGCGGTTTCTATGCCGCGGTGACGTCGGGCATCTCGATCTCGTTCGGCATGCTGGACATCGTGAACATCGCGCACCCGGCCTTCATCATCGTCGGATCCTATATCGCCTACATTTTCAACATTTCGCTGGGCATGGATCCCATCATCGTCAGCGTGGTGATGGCGCCGGCATTCTACGTGCTCGGCATGATGGTCTATCAAATCTACTATCTGTCGTTTGAAAAACGCGGCCAGGAATCGCTGCGCGGCCTCGCCTTCTTCTTTGGCGTGCTGTTCGTCACCGAAGTCGTGCTCATTCTCGTCTACGGGGTCGACTATCGCTACGTCGAAGCTGTCTATATCGGGCCGACGCTGAAATTCGGCTTCATCGATCTGCCGCTGCGCATGCTGGTGCCGTGCATTTCGGCTTTGGTGTTGTTCGCAGCGCTACACTTATTCATCACCCGCACTTTCACCGGCCGCGCCGTCATGGCGGTGTCGCAGGACCAAGGCGCGCTGCAACTGATGGCGGCCGATCCCGTGCGCATCAAGCGAATCGCCTTCGGCCTGTCGATCGCGACGGCGGCGGTTGCCGGCGCGCTGCTCATCGTCATCCAGCCGATCGAACCGTCGGTCGGCCGTGAATTCATCGGCCGGGTCTTTGCGATCTGCGTTCTTGGCGGGCTCGGCAGCCTGCCCGGCACCTTGATTGCTTCGATCCTCCTCGGCGTCGTCGAAAGCATCACCGCGACCTTCTACGGCCCGTCCTGGGCGCCGGCTGTCGCCTTCGGTTTCCTACTGCTGACGCTGGCCTTCCGCCCGTCCGGCCTGCTGGGACGCTGACCGTGCGAAACACGATCTTCTTTCTTGTTTCGCTGGCGGTCGCGCTCGTCATTTATTTCGGGCTGCGCGCATTCGGCATCGATTACCTCTTCGTCGCCGGCTACGTCATCGTGCAATATGTCGTGCTGGCGACGGCCTGGAATATCCTTGGCGGCTATACCGGCTACGTCAATTTCGGCTCCGCGGCATTCTTCGCGGTCGGCGCCTATAGTTCGGTGACGCTGATCACCATCGCGACCCACATCGAGGACTGGTTCTCCGAAAGCGTCGCCGCCGCGCTGAACACCGTATTTCCGCTCCCCATCCCCGTTTTGGTCGTGATCGCCGGCATCGTCGGCGGCCTGATCGGCTACGGCATGGGATATCTCACCCTGCGGCTGCGTGGCGCGTTCTTCGCCATCGCCACGCTGGCGCTTGCGGTGGTGCTGGCGACGCTCGTCGTCAACTGGGAGTTCGTCGGCGGCTCGAGCGGGGCTTATGTCATCGCCCCGGCCGAGATGATCTTCTTCAAATCCTACAAGGAATATCTGTTCGCGCTGATGCTGCTGATGGCGGTCGGCAGCCTCGTCGTCGCGCGGGCGATCGAGCGCTCCAAGCTCGGCTATGGTTTCGCCGCGATCCGCGACGACGAATTGGCGGCCGAAGCCTCGGGCGTACCGACCCTCAATCTCAAACTCGTCGCGACCACCCTGTCCGGCGCGATGATGGCGATGGCCGGCGCGCCATTTCCGTATTTCATCGGCTTCATTCAGCCCTCCTCGGCCTTCGGTCTCGAATATGCGGTGAACTCCATCGCCATGCCGATGATCGGCGGCACTTTGAGCTGGATGGGGCCGCTGGTCGGCGCCGTGCTGCTCGGCACGCTGCAGCAGCTTGCCAATGTGACGATCTCCTCGGCGGTGAACCTGCTGATCGTCGGCCTGCTGCTGATCGTGTTCGTCATCATTGCCCCGAATGGCATTGTCGGCCTGGTGCAGGATCGCCTTCGAGCGCGGAGGACCAAATGAGCGCGCTGCTGGAGGTCAAAGGTCTCGCCAAACGGTTCGGCGGCTTCACCGCGCTGGAGAATATCGACCTCAACGTCCAGCAGAGCGAGCGCGTCGGCCTGATCGGGCCGAATGGTTCGGGAAAAAGCACGCTGGTCAACTGCATCTGCGGCACGCTGCACAACGATGCCGGCACAGTGACGTTCGACGGGCACAGCGTGAACGGCCTGGAGGCGCACGAGCGCACCCATCGCGGCCTCGCGCGCAGCTTCCAGTTGCCGCGGCCCTTCGCCAGCCTGTCGCTTGCCGAAAATCTGAAAATCCCGATGTTCTATACGGTGCACAAGCGCTCCGGCACGCCCCTCCACGCCGACAATGTCGACGCGCGCTGTCTCGAGCTTCTCAAGCTTGTCGGTCTCGAAAGGAAGGCGCATCACCGGCCGAAAGACCTCACCCAGGTCGAAATGCGCAAGCTCGAACTCGCGCGCGCGATGGCGGCCGAACCGCGCCTGCTCATCGCCGACGAGTCGATGGCCGGGCTCTCACATTCCGAGGTCGAAGAAATCCTGGCGCTGCTCAAACGCCTCAACGAGAGCGGCATTACCATCATCCTGATCGAGCACATCATGAGCGCCGTGATGAGCTTCTCGCAGCGCCTTGTCGTTCTGGTCACCGGCAGGAAGATCGCCGACGGCAAGCCTGAAACCGTGGTGCGCGACCCCGAAGTGGTGAGAGCTTATCTTGGCCAGTAGCATCGCCATCGAGAACGTCCACGCTGCTTATGGCGCGGTGCGCGTCATTGAGGACGTGTCGTTGCGCGTCGATGCGGGCGAAACGGTCGCCCTACTCGGCACCAACGGCAACGGCAAAAGCACGCTGATGAAATGCATCATGGGTATTGTGCGCCCGCAGGCGGGCCGCATCGTCGCGGATATCGACGGCCAGAAACACGATCTGGTCGGCAAGACCCCGGAGCAGATCGTGGATCTCGGCATCGCGCTGGTGCCGGAAGGACGCCGGCTTTTCCCTAAATTGACCGTCGAGGAAAATCTGCTGCTCGGCGCGTTCCGCAAGACCGCGCGCGCGCAGATCAAGGCCAATATGGATTTCTGCTTCGAGGCCTTCCCACGCCTCGCCGAACGCAAGAGCCAGCTCGCCGGGTCGATGTCAGGCGGCGAGCAGCAGATGCTGGCGCTTGGCCGCGCGCTGATGCAGGCGCCGCGCATCCTTTTGGTGGACGAGCCTTCGGTCGGCCTCGCGCCGCTGCTCGTCGCGCGCACCATCGACGCCATCAAGCAGCTCAAGGAGCATTATCAGCTCACCGTCCTGATGGCGGAGCAGAATTTCACGCAGGCCGTGCGCATCGCCGACCGCGGCTACGTGATCGTGCACGGCAAGATCGCCTTCGAAGGACGATCGGCAGACGAGCTCAACAACAACGATCTCGTGCGCCAGCTTTATATGGGAATGTAGCCGCGCAACGGCGCACAAAAAGGCAAACGGCGCGGTTTCCCGCGCCGTTATTTTTTAGCCGCTTGAGAAAGGCGCTTACTGCTTTGCCTTCTCGTAGGGATAAATCACATTGCCAGTCTTCACGCCGGCCGGGCCAGCCACGACGGTCTGAGTGTCCATGCCCTTGAACTGGTCGACCGCGTTGCCTTTGATGCTGTGATACTGCACCTGCATCATGCCGGACTTGGCCCACTCGCCGCCCTTGCCGAACTTCATGTCGCCAAGAATGGTCTTGGCGGTGTTCTTGGAGAGCCAATCGGCGAGCTTGGCATCGTCGATGCCCTTGGTGCCCTTGATCGCTTCGCCGAGGACTTCGAGATAGGCGTAGCCCCAGGTGCCGAGATAGTATCCGAGTGGATCGACGCCTTCGGCCCCCGCGCGCGACTGATAGATCTTCAGGAAGTCGTTGGTCGCGGCATTGGCCTGTGACGGCACCCAGGTCTCGTAGTTGATGATGCCGTTGAGCGCCGGGCCGAGCCGGGTCTTGAACACGGTCGCCTGCAGTCCAACCATCGCGCCGCCGACCATCTTCGGCTTGTAGCCCAGCTCGTTGATCGAATTGACCATGCCGACCGAGTCGAGTGGATAGGAGCAGATCACGAACATGTCGGGATTGGCGGCCTGCACCGCGCGCACGATCGGGGTGAAGTCGGTCGTGTTGCCCGGATAGGACTTGTCGTAGACGATCTTGAAGCCGCCCTTCTTGATGTTGTCGCGCGCGCCTTCGCAGGCGTTCTTCGAGAATTCCAGATCCGACCAGGCGAGCGCCACGGTCTGCGGCTTCGGATTCTGCTTCGCCGCGACTTCGAAGAAGCCCGAGGTGAACGACGGCTTGGTGTCGGGGCCGGACGGGATCATCGAGAAATAGCGCGGATACTTGAACTTCTCGTTCACCGCGAGACCGAACAGGGTGACGAAGGTCTTGTTCTTCGGGATCACGACCGGCATGGCGGGCGCGATCATCGCCGTGGCGTAAGGACCGACCACGAGATCGACTTTGTCGACGTCGAGCAGCTTGGTGTAGATGCCCGGCACGGTCGAGGGATTCGATTGATCATCGTAATAGACCAGCTTGACCTGGCGGCCGTTCAATCCGCCTTTCTTGTTGGTCTCTTCTTCCCAGATCTTGGCGCCGAGCAGCGCCTGCTTGCCGTTCGCGGCGAGCGGGCCGGTAAGCGCCATCGAGAAGCCGATCTTGATCGGCTCCTGCTGCGCCGCCGCGCCGACCGTCAGCGCCGCAAGAGCCACGGCCGAAACGGCAAGCATCTTGAATTTACGAAGCATCATTCTTCCTCCCAATTGCCTGTGGTTTTGCAGCATTTTAGGCGGAATTCGCGCTGCGGCGCTAGAGGGGACGCGGCCCACTATACTGACGCCGCAAGACGGGAGTGAAAAATGGCGCGCAAGATCATCGACATTTCGGTGCCGCTGGAAAACGACGTCGCCGCCGATCCGCCAGGCTACGGACCGAAGATCGAATATCTCGATCACCAGCAGACAGCAGCCGATGTCCTGAAATTTTTTCCCGGGCTTAAAAAGGAAGACCTTCCGGACGGAGAAGGTTGGGCAATCGAATGGGTGCGGCTTTCAACGCATTGCACAACGCACCTCGATGCGCCCTATCATTTCGCCTCGACCATGGATCGTGGCAAGCGCGCCGCCACCATTGACGAGATTCCGCTCGACTGGTGCTTCCAGCGCGGCGTGAAGCTCGACTTCCGCAAGTTCGGCGACGGCTATGTCGCCACCGCCCGCGACGTCGAAGCCGAGCTCAACCGCATCGGCCACACCCTGGCGCCGCTCGATATCGTTGTCGTCAACACCGCGGCGGGCAAAGCCTATGGCCAGCCGGATTATGTGTCGCGCGGCTGCGGCATGGGTCGTGAGGCGACTTTGTACCTGCTCGAGCGCGGCGTGCGCGTTACCGGCACCGATGGCTGGAGCTGGGATGCTCCCTTCGTCCACACCAAGGAACGCTATGCCGCGACCCACGATGCGAGCCTGATCTGGGAAGGCCATCGCGCGGGACGCGATATCGGCTATTGCCACATCGAGAAATTGCACAATCTCGAGTCCCTGCCCGCGACGGGTTTCATGGTGAGCTGCTTCCCCGTGAAAGTGCGCGGCGGCTCGGCCGGGTGGACCCGCGCCGTCGCCATCATTGATGCTTGAGCGGGGCTGGCGCGAGCGATAGCATCGGCACCAACAAGCCGGCCCGACCGGCGAAGAAAAAATCCAGGGAGGACATTGTGGATCGTCGCCGCTTCATCGCGGGCAGCACGGCTGCCACCGCCGCATTCGCCATTCATCCGGGCTTCGCGCAGGAGAACTATCCCGCGCGTGCGATCACGATGATCAATCCGTTTCCGCCGGGCGGCGCCGCGGATGTGGTGGGCCGCCCGCTCGCCGCCGTGCTCGAGCCGATCGTCAAGCAGCCCGTTGTCATCGACACCAAGGCGGGCGCCGCCGGCGCGGTCGGCGCGCAGGTCGCGGCCACCGCCAAGCCCGACGGCTATACATTGCTGCTCCACATCACCTCGATTTCCGGCTTCGCCGAAGTCGACAAGCTGTTCGACCGGCAGCCGAAATTCACCCGCGCCGATTTCATTCCGATTGCGCGCTTCGTCGCCGACCCCTGCGTCGTCGTGGTCAACGATCAGCAACCTTACAAATCGCTCAAGGAATTGACCGACGCGGCGAAGGCGAAGCCCGACGAAATCATCTATTCGTCGTCCGGCCTTTACGGCGCGCTGCACATGCCGATGGCGCTCTACCAGAAGGCGGCCGGCGGCCTGAAATTCCGCCACCTGCCGACCAATGGCGGCGGCCCCGCTCTCACCGCGGTGCTCGGCAACAACGCGCAGGTGCTGGTCTCGTCGGTCTCCGCCTGCCTCGCGCAGATCAAGGCGGGCAAGCTGAAGCCGCTCGCTTTGTTCGGCGCGGAACGCTCGAAGGCGCTGCCCGATACGCCGACCATGAAAGAGCTCGGCTACAATATCGAATATTATCTCTGGGTCGGCCTGTTCGCGCCGAAGGGCACGCCGGACAGCGTCATCGCCTATTTGCGGCCCAAGGTGAAGGAGGCCGCCAACAGCGACGCGTTCAAACAGGCCATGAACAATCTTGGACAGGATCTCGGCTATCTCGACCAGCCGGAGTTCAAAACGTTCTGGGATGCCGACGCCGCGCGCATCGAGGCCGCGATCAAGGAAATCGGCAAGGTGCAGGGCTAGCGAATGGACCGGCGCCGTTTCCTGATCGGAAGTGCGGCGGCCGGGACACTGGCGGCGATGCCTGCGCGCGCGCAGGAGCAGTTTCCCTCGCACGCGATCACGATCATCAATGCGTTTCCCCCGGGCGGCGCCAATGACATCGTGACGCGTCCGCTGGCGAGCGCGCTCGAAGCGATCTTCAAGCAGCCGGTCGTGGTCGAGACCAGAGGCGGCGCCGGCGGCCAGGTCGGCGCGCAAGCCGCGGCGATCGCCAAGCCGGACGGCTACACCCTACTGTCGCATAACAACGGAATTTCCGGCTACGCCGAGGTCGACCGCCTGTTCGACCGGCAACCGAAGACGACCCGCGAGGATTTCGTGCCCCTGGCGCGGCTGATCGCCGACCCGGTGCTGCTCGTCGTCAATGCGGAGTCGCCATACAAAACGCTGCAGGACTTCGTCGAGGCCTGCAAGAAAAGCCCAGACACGATCATTTATTCGTCGGGCGGACTTTATGGCGCGACCCATTTACCCGTCGCATTGTTCGAAAAAACCACCGGCGTGCCGAAGCTGCGCCACCTGCCGACCAATGGCGGCGGCCCGGCGATCACGGCGCTGCTCGGCAACAATGTTCAAATGAGCATCCAGGCCGTCTCGGCGACGACCGCGCACATCCAATCGGGCAAGCTGCGTCCGCTGGCTTCATTTGGCGCGGCGCGCTCGCGCACGCTGCCGGACGTGCCGACC
>JAFBAG010000001.1 GCA_019247925.1 Pseudolabrys sp. | reverse complement strand
AGCAGCGGCAGGTCAGGGCATGGTTCGATCACTTCGCGCCTTATCCGACGGCCTACAGCAACATGCCTGTCGAACATCCGCCAATATCGAATGCAGATGTCTGGCTCTCGCCCAATGATGTCCATGAAATATGCGAGGGGCTTGACGCCCCTCAGCATCAGGCCGAGTTCTCTGTTGGTGTGAACCAAATAGGGCAGCTGACGAAGCCATTTGGAATGCATGTTGGGCACGTTGATCGCAAAACGTTAATTTCTGCTAAGGTCACTCGCTGCCTTCCTGAACGCGTTCGCGCCACAGCCGCCGTACCCCAGATAGCTGCCGACTTGCTGCGGCGCCCAGGTCGGCAGCGTTGGGCACAACAGCCGACGTGAATTGCTTATGAAGCTGGGAGGCTAGGTCTCTGAGCGCCAGCGCTCGAAGATTTAGGCAATCAGCTCTGGGGCCGAGCAAGCGCCCGTTTTTGCGGAACGCAAACCTGATCCGATGCCGGCAATTGGACTCCAAGATTGCGGGAACACGTTTCGACTAAACGCTTTGTGGAAGGGGCGTGTGGGTGGCCCGCCGCAAACTGGTTCACCTCAAGCGGCGCGGCGCCGCGGCGTTGGCGCGGGATAGCGGGCGTAGAGCGTCTCGACGCGGTCCCGCCACATCGCCACGAACGCGCCCGAGGTGAGGCGATCGACTGATTTCCATTCGCGTTTGACCGCCGGCAGCGTGTTGCCCCAGATTGCGCGCTTGCACCATCTTTCGCCCTTCTCGATGCCCTCTCGGGTCGCGCACATCGACTTCCAGGCAATCTGCTGCGGATGGCTGATGTGTCGGGCGGCTCCTTCCCAGCCCTGCTGGTGGATCAGATAAAGATTGGCGAACGTCAGCTCCTCGTGCGTCATTGCTTCGAATAGTACAGCCTCGTTGATGAACTTGTAGGCGGCAGCCATAGCATTGTCGCGAGAATTGAGGATGTCGCCCGACCCGTATTCCCTAAACTCAGACTTGCTAAGCTGGAACAGACCTATATAGGAGCCGGTGCGTTCCGTTGGATTAAAATCGGATTCGATTTTGGCAACCGCCTTCATGAAATTGACGTCCACACCAAATGCTTCGGCCGCCCGTTCGATCTCCTGGAGCGGCGTTCCGAGCGGAACTTCGCTGAATGCCGCCAAGGCGATCTTCGCGGGTTTCTCCGGCGGAGGAGTTTCTGAGTAGACGTAGTACTTCAGATACCGCAGCTCGCCTTCGTCCGGCTTGGGAGAAACAGCATGCGGCCGGTCCTGCTGTGACGTTGACTCGTTATTGGGCGGTGTAGCGTCAAGGCTGGCACTGGCCTGCAACGTTCGCCCTTGCCGCGGCGAACTGGTCACATCGGACGGCATCACCGCGTTCGGCGCCACGTCGCTGAATTCCGCCGCAACAATCGCATTAGCCGATGATCTTGTATCGAATTTCGCCTCGATGACCGAAGCCGGCAACGCCGCGCCGGCGTTTGTCACCAGCGTCGTCACGTTCAGCGGGATCGTGCTGAATGCATCAGCAACTCTCGCATTCGGCGTTGCGATGCTCGGGCGCGGCACCGCGATCTGATGAATTGCGGCAAGCGAAGTTGCCCCCAGTGCGCCGGCGATACAGCCTGCTTGCCAAATCCTCAATGTCGACAACCGCGCAGCAGCGGCTCCCCCACAATGCCAACCACAGATCGTGTTCAGTCCGGAGCCCAATCCTGTCGACTTATCTCTTAGATTTGCCACAATGAAGGCATGAGGCTGAAGGCTCGAATTTCTCATTGGCTGTTGCGGCCAAGACGCACTGGACAGCAACGCTGACCAATTTCAGAATCCGATCTATCCGTGTGTTTGCTTTGTAAGCGAACACCATGTCAGTAGAGCTTCACGCCGTAGCCGCACCAGAGTGGCGATCATCGCAATGGCGCGTCCGCTGTATCGGCGTCCTCTGAGTCTGCTCAGGGCCGATGAGCAGGAGTGGCGCAAGGCTTGGTCGACGCGGGCCACCGCCGCTCTCAACGGCCGTATAAAACCTAGCTCTTCGTGATCCGCCCTTTCCCGCCGCATTCCTTGCAAGGCGGCGGATATATCCTGCGGTTGGGTTGGGACGGTTGTTTCACGGCCTGATGTCCCGCGCCGTCGCAGGCCTGACACGTTTCCTCAACAGGAACAGCACTCTTCATCGCTCTCTCCGTTGCATTGGCGCGCGATCAGCCCGATCAGTCGTCCTTCGAATTAGCAGCCTCTCTCGCTAATCGTTCGGCCTTCAGGCGCTCCAAGTTTTTACGAAGTGCGATTTGCTCCTTCTCGTATTCGGTCAGCGGGCTATCCGATGGACGGAATACGTTGCTGGCATCATTTTCGCGTTTGCTCATGACGTGACCCTTTCGAATTGCTGGGCATCGGTAGTGCAATTGCAAATGGCATCGCAATAACGGAAGAACAGCTTGATCGAAAAGCGGCCCCGGCTGGGGGCCGGGGGCTGGTGAACCGGGGCCGCCCGGCCACTGCGCGATGAAGGGGGGCATCCCGCGCAGATCAGCCACAGACTAAAATAGGTTTGGGCTCGGCGGCCCACAAGGCCGAGATCGCCTTCGGATCAGATCCGATCTTGTGGGCTGCGCTCCATCTCGGCCGGTCTTCATTCACAAGCCGACGCTCGGTCCGATCACGTCGATCGGCTGCATCGGGCCGCAGCACAAAGTCGCTGCGCTCCAGCCCGCTGCGCGGGGGCACGAGCCGATAGATCGTAGCCAGTCGGGAGGATCCCAGTAGCCGCTGGAGAGCCGCGTTCTGAGAATCGAGGTGTCGTCAACCTTACCCAGGATAGAGCTCCCCATGAGCGAGACCAACACCTTGATCTTCCCCCGAAAAAATGGACAGGGTTAAGCTGCTTTCAGCTCCATCTCGATTGGGCTGATATAGCCGATCGCCGAGTGACGTCGGATCCGATTGTAGAAGCCTTCGATGTAGGCGAAGACATCACGCGCGGCTTCTGCCCGAGTCGCATAATGTGTGTGATAGACCTGCTCGGTTTTGAGCGTGTGGAAGAAGCTCTCCATCGGGGCATTGTCATAGCAGTCGGCCTTACGGCTCATCGACGCTTTGAACCCAGCGGATTGCAACAGCTTGCGGTACTCGGCCGAGGCATATTGCACGCCGCGATCTGAATGGTGGATCAGGCCGGCACCGGGTCGCTGCGCCGAGATCGCCATCCGCAAGGCTGCCAACGGCAGGTCGGCTCGCAAATGATCCGCCATCGCCCAGCCCACGATCCTTCGGCTGTAGAGGTCCAGGATCGCGGCCAGATAGAGCCAGCCCTGATTCGTCTCATGTAGGTGATATCGGCGAGCCAGATCCGGTTCGGCGCCCTGGCGGTGAAGTTGCGATCGAGCAGGTTCGGAGCAATCGGGAGGTCGTGACGGCTGTCGGTCGTCCGCACCCGGCGAGGCCGTGCCATGATGGCCCTGATCCCGTGATGGCGCATCAATCGTTCGATGCGGCCGCGGCTCGCTCCGCGGCCCATGGCCTTCAGTTCGACATGGATGCGCGGGCTGCCGTAGCGTCCGTTTGTGTCGCGATGGACCCGCTTGATGTCGTTGACGAGCCCACGGTTGGCGGTCGAACGCGGGCTCTCCGGGCGCGATCGCCAGGCATAATAGCCGGCCGGCGAGACACCGAGCACATCGCACAGGATCCTCACCGGATAGTCGGCGCGGCGATCTTCGATGAAGCGGAATCTCATTTCGGAGCTCCAGCAAAGATCGCGATCGACTTTTTTAAAATGTCGCGCTCCATGCGCAGCCGCTCGTTCTCCCGCTGCAAGCGAGCGATTTCCGCCGCGTGGTCCGCCGACGGCAGCGTCGCCTGCGTTGTGGGGCGCCGCGCCCCTGCCGTCGGCTCCAGCCGGCCCCCTCGCTGCAGCACCCATCGCCGAAGCACGGAATCGCGCAGGCCAAGTTCCTTGGCTACCGATCCGATCGAGCGGCCACTCGAAGCCGCAAGATCGACCGCCTGCCGCTTGTAATCGTCCGTGAACGACCGACGTTGACGACCTTCCATCCGACACCTCCTGGCTCCTCGAGCCTACTACAGGTGTCCATCAATTCGGAGGAGGTTCAGCTGTTGCGGCGCCGCGCGCAGTAGTTCGTGAGGGACGCTTGTCCGGCCGACCTTTGGCGGTGCTTCCAAATGTCACTCGATCGCGAACCCTAAGTTGCGCCGGCTGATCTGCTGCGACGAACATGCGCCATCTTCCCCGAGGCGACCCAGCGGGGTTTCCCGACGCTTAGGCGGCGTTCCGCCGAAGGGTTGCGGCGCGCTTGGCGGCGGTACTGGTCTTTC
>JAFBAG010000333.1 GCA_019247925.1 Pseudolabrys sp. | reverse complement strand
GCGAAAGCGCCTATATGGAGCGCGCAACCTGGTTTTCGGTCTGCCTTGCTGCTTTGGCCTTCGGGCCCGGATAACAAGTCACCCACAAACTCGGATGTTTCGGCCCGGAACGGGAATTGGTCCCGTGCGGGAGCGCCACATGGGCGCACAGCAAGGAGCGACTGACTATGGCTACCGGTACCGTGAAGTTCTTCAACACCCAGAAGGGCTTCGGCTTCATCACCCCGTCGGATGGCGGCAAGGACGTGTTCGTGCATATCAGCGCGGTCGAGCGCGCCGGCATGTCGACCCTCAACGAGGGTCAGCGGGTGAACTACGAGATCGTCACCGAGCGCGGCAAGCAGGCCGCGGGCAATCTCTCGAACGCCTGAACGGCGATCTACATCCACGCTGCAACGCCCGGCCGCAATGCCGGGCGTTTTCGTTTACGGCGGTGCAAGGGACGATTGGCCTATCCCGCCTCCCCCGCCTTCGCGCTAAGCTCTCCCCCTGCGCGGCATGTCAGGGGACCCATGTCGAAATTCTTCCACCACATCGGCAAGAAGGTCGAGGAGCACGTCTCGCACGCCGTCATCGCCGGCAGCATCGCGATGCTCACCGGCTTCGCGCCCGAGCAATGGTTCGAGAAGGCGCTCCACGCCATCCACATCCCCGACGAGGTGCACAAAGCTTTCGACATCCGCATCGCTTTGGTGCTGCTGGGCGTTGGGCTGATCACCGGCGACGTCATCTGGCGCCAGCGCCGCGCCGCGCGCGGCTTTTCTGCGGGCACTCCCGCGGTCCGTCCGTCCACCGAGCAGCCGTCCATCGCGGTTCTGCCCTTCAACAACATGAGCGGCGATCCGGAACAGGATTATTTCGCCGACGGCATGGTCGAAGAGGTCATCACCGGCCTCTCGCGCATCAAGTGGCTCTCGGTGATCTCGCGTAATTCCAGCTTCGTCTACAAGAACCAGCCGGTCGCGGTGAAGGACTTCGCGCAAAAGCTCGGCGTGCGCTACGTCGTCGAAGGTAGCGTGCGCAAGTCGCAGAACCGCGTGCGCGTCACCGCGCAGCTTATCGACGCGGAAACCGGCGCGCATCTGTGGGCCGAGCAATACGACCGCCAGATCGAAGATGTGTTCGCGCTCCAGGACGACATCACGATGTGCGTCGTCGGCGCAATCGAGCCGAGCCTGCGCAAGGCCGAGATCGACCGCATCAAGCGGCGGCGGCCGAACGACCTCGGCGCCTACGACCTTGTCCTGCGCGCACTCCCGCATGTTTTCACCAACATGCCGCAGGAGGCCGAGATCGCGATCCCGCTGCTTGAGAACGCGCTCAAGCTCGAGCCGAACTATGCCGCGGCGCATGCCTTCCTGAGCTGGTGCCTGCACGCGCGCTTTAGCCGCGGCGGCCTGCAGGAAAAGGACCGCCTCGCCGCGATCCAGCACGCCCACGCGGCGGTCGCGCAGGGCAATGATGACGCCACCGCACTGGCGATTGCCGCCTTCGTCATCGCGCTCGACGCGCAGGATGCCCCGACCGCACTCAAGCTGTTCGACCGCGCGCTGGAAATATCGAACTCCAACGTCTTCGCACTGACCTGCAGCGCCATGACGCTTGCCTTTCTCGGCAAGATGGACGTTGCCGCTGAGCGCGCACGCAAGGCGTTGCGGCTGAGCCCACTCGATTCCTTCAACTTCCGCTCGCACAACGCGCTGGCGCTGGCCTATTTCCATGCCGCCCACTTCGACAAGGCCGCCGAGGCGGCGCGCGATGCCATCGAGGCCAATCCGGGCTTCAGCTACAGCCATGCGGTGCTGGCCGCCGCGCTGCTGCGGCAGGGCAAGACCGCCGAAGCCAAGGCGGCGGCCGCGATGGTGATCCAGTGCGAGCCCGGCTTTACCGTCCGGGGCCTGTTGCGCGTCATCGGCCTCGCGCCCGCCGTTTACGAGCCGCTGGTCGCCGCCTGGCGCGAGGTTAAATTGCCGGAATAGGGGAACGTCCGGCCGATCGGCGTCTTGGAGATGCGGCGCATCAAAAAAAGCGGGCTTCGCGTTATCTTGTCGTGACAGCAAACCGAGTTCCCATCACCACGCAAATCCCGGCCCGGCTCGACCGCCTGCCGTGGTCGCGCTTTCACTGGCTGGTCGTTTTCGCGCTCGGTATCACCTGGATTCTCGACGGCCTCGAAGTCACGTTGAAGGGCGCGATCTCCGGCGTCCTGCAAAGCCCGCAGACGCTGCATTTCACCAGCGGCGAGATCGGTGCGCTCGCCTCGTTCTATCTCGCGGGCGCGGTGGGCGGCGCGCTGATCTTCGGCTGGCTCACCGACCGGCTCGGCCGCAAAAAGCTTTTCTTCATCACGCTCGCGGTCTATCTCACCGGCGCGCTGCTTACGGCGTTCTCCTGGGACTTCTGGAGCTTCGCTTTGTTCCGCGTCATTACCGGCGCGGGCATCGGCGGCGAATATGCCGCAATCAATTCGGCGATCGACGAGCTCGTTCCGGCGCGGCTGCGCGGCCGCGTCGACATCATGATCAACGGCTCGTACTGGATCGGCGCAGCGCTCGGCTCCGGCGCGACTTTAGTGCTGCTCGACCCGAAAATATTCGCAGTCGACACCGGCTGGCGCGTCGGACTGGGGATCGGCGCGCTGCTCGGCCTGTTCATCCTGGTGACGCGCCGCCACGTGCCGGAAAGCCCGCGTTGGCTTTTGACGCATGGCTATCCCGACGAGGCCGAGCGCGTCGTGCGCGAGATCGAGAAACGTGTCGAAGCCGACACGGGGCGCGAGCTCGCTTCTGTGCGCGACACCATCGTCGTCCATCCGCGCCGGTCGTTCGGCTTCGGCATCGTCGTGCGCACGATCTTCCACGGCTATTTGCGGCGCGCGGTGGTCGGATTTGCGCTGATGGTGTCGCAGGCGTTTCTCTATAACGCGATCTTCTTCACCTATGCGCTGGTGCTCACGCGCTTCTACGCCGTGCCGGCGAGCGACACCGGGCTTTATCTCCTGCCCTTCGCCATTGGCAATGTGCTCGGCGTCTTCGCGCTCGGCCATTTGTTCGACACGTGGGGCCGGAAACCGATGATTGCGGCGACCTATACGTTGTCGGCGGTGCTGCTCGCCATCACCGGCTATCTGTTTGCAGTGGGCGTGCTCACGGCGGCAACGCAGACCGCGCTGTGGACCTTGATCTTCTTCATCGCCTCGCCGGCCGCGAGCGCCGCCTATCTGACGGTGAGCGAGATTTTTCCGCTGGAAACCCGCGGGCTTGCGATCGCCTTCTTCTTCGCGATCGGCACCGGCGCGGGCGGCATCGCGGCGCCGTGGCTGTTCGGCAGCTTGATCGGCACCGGCTCGGCCTGGGCGGTGTTCTACGGCTATCTGTTCGCCGGCGCGCTGATGCTGGCGGCCGCTAACATCCAATTGATCTTGGGGGTCGCGGCCGAGCGGCAGTGCCTCGAAACCATCGCTACGCCGCTGTCGTGCGAAAACCCGGCTACAGCACCTTCGCCAGCCGCTCCTCATTGAGCGCTTTGAACCCGAGCCGGGCATAGAAGCGCGCGGCTTCGCTATTCTTGTGATGGACAGCGGTGTCGATGCGGCCGACGCCTTCCTGCTTCAGCGCGGCGGCGAGCGCGTCGAGCATGGCGCTGCCGATGCCTTGGCCCCGCGCGCCGTCGGCAACGAACACATCGTCGAGTTTTCCGACCAGCCCGCCGATCGAGGTGGAGATCGCGTAGCAGATGATGCAGCAGCCGGCCGCTTTGCCGTCACGCAGGGCGAGCCAGATAAAGCCGAGCTCCGGGCGGGTGAGAAACAGCTCCACGGCCGCGGCAACGCCCTGCCCGCCCGTCATGTCGCCATAGGCCGCGCCACTGTCGAGATAAAATTCGTCCTCGGCGAGAAACGCGCGCAGCAACGCGGTCGCCGCCGGCGCATCTGCTTTCGTCATTTTGCGGAACGTTGGAGTCAGATCGGCCTCACTTTGCCGGGTGCGCCGAGCGCGCATTCCAGCGCCTTGCGGTCCCAATGCGCGAGGTCGGCGGCGGCATCGTATGTCGATTGCAGGAACTCCAACAATGCCGCGTCAGGATCCCGCGCGCTGCGCAACGCGTCATACGGCAAGATGAATTCACCGAGTTGCGCGTGAAAATACGCCGCCTCCGGCTTTACCTTCGCCTGGGCGAAACCGTCCGGCGTCGGGTAGGCATAGGAGTAAAACGCCGCATCCTCGACTGGCGCGCCGCCGCCGCCCGGCCAGAAACCCGCGCTCGAGACTTCGTGCGAGTAGGCCTCGCGCGCGACGTCGTCCGGGAGGTTCGGCACGCCGCCGGGATGCTTTGGCGCGGTGCGGCCGGAGAAGCGCGTCACCGCAAGGTCGAACGAGCCCCAGAAGAAATGCACCGGCGATACCTTGCCGAGAAAGCCGGTGCGGAAGCGCGAGAACACGCGGTGCGAGGAAGCAAGGACGCGCCAGAAACGTTGCGCA
>JAFBAG010000251.1 GCA_019247925.1 Pseudolabrys sp. | reverse complement strand
AAGCGCTGATAGAAGCGCTCGTCACGCTCGGCCATGTCTGTGAGCAGCTTGTTCGGCGCGAAGCGTTCGCCGTACTTGGCCTCAAGCTGCTTGCACAGAGCGACGAATTTCCTGGTGCCCATCATGTCGATCCACGACAGGGTTCCGCCCGAATAGGGCGCAAAACCGAAGCCGAGGATGGAGCCGACATCGGCCTCGCGCACGTCGGTCAGCACCTGTTCCTCGAAGCAGCGCGCGGTTTCGAGCGCCTGAATGCCGAGCAGCCGGTTCTTGACCTCATCGACGTCGATCTTCTCGATCTCCTCGCGGGACAATTTTTTCGGCTGCAAGTCGGCGAGCCCCGGCCAGAGCTTCTTCGGACCGTTCGCGGGATAGTCGTAGAAACCCTTGGCATTCTTGCGCCCGAAGCGCTGGCGCTTCTCGACCATCTCCTCAAGCAGCGCCTTCTGGCGCTTGTCGATGCCCTTCTCGCCAAGGTCGGCCTCGGTGGCCTTGAGTATCTTCCAGGCAAGATCGACGGCCACTTCATCGTTGAGCGACAGCGGGCCGACCGGCATGCCGGCCATGCGGCCCGCGTTCTCGATCAGCGCCGCCGGAATACCCTCCATCAGCATCAGGTGGCCTTCGCGGATATAAGTGCCGACGACGCGCGACGTGTAGAAGCCGCGGGAGTCGTTGACGACGATCGGCGTCTTGCGGATGGCGCGCACGTAATCGAGCGCGACGGCGAGCGCTTTGTCGCCGGTTTTCTTGCCGAGGATGATCTCGACTAGCATCATGCGATCGACCGGCGAAAAGAAGTGAATGCCGACGAAGCGCGCCGGATCCTTGAATTCGCCGGCGAGCGACGTGATCGGCAGCGTCGATGTGTTGGAGGCGAACACCGTATTGTCGCCGATCACCGCCTCGATCTTCTTGATAACATCCGCCTTGATCTTGCGGTCCTCGAACACCGCTTCGATGACGAGATCGCAATCCTTGAGCGCGGCGTAATCGGCGGTCGCGGTGATCTGCGCCAGCATGGCATCGCGATCGGCGGCCTTGGCGCGCCCCTTGGCGATCCGATCCGACAACGACTTGTGCAGCGCCGCCTTCCCCTTGTCGGCGGTCTCCTGATCGCGGTCGACGACGACGACCTGGATGCCGGCTTGCGCCGAAACTTGCGCGATGCCCATGCCCATGAAGCCGGCGCCGACGATGCCGAGCTTCTTGATCGTGGCGGGCGGCGGGCCCGCGGGACGGCGCGCGCCCTTGTTCAGCTCCTGCATGGAGACGAACAGCGAGCGGATCATCGCCGCCGCTTCGGGCGAGCGCAGGATCTTGGCGAAATAGCGGGACTCGACGCGCAGCGCCGTGTCCATCGGCAGTTGCAGGCCTTCATAGACGACCTGCATCACCGCGCGCGCGGCCGGATAATTGTCATACGTCTCGCGGCGGTAGATCGCGTTCGCCGCCGGGTAAACCATCATGCCGGCCTTGGAATAGACGAGCCCGCCGGGAAACTTGAAACCCTCGACATCCCACGGGTTCTTCGCTTTGCCGCCGGCCTTGATCCAGTCTTTCGCCGCCTTGATGAGATCGGCCTGGGGCACGACGTTATCGACGAGCTTCAGCGCCTTGGCGCGGTCGAGGCGGAGCTGGTCGCCCTTCAATAGAAACTGAAGCGCGTCGGCCGGCTGCATCATGCGGCCGATGCGTTGCGTGCCTCCGGCGCCGGGAAAGAGCCCGACCTTGATCTCGGGCAGCCCAAGCCGCGTCTTGTCGTTCTGCGCCGCGACGCGGTGATGACATGCAAGCGCCAGCTCGAAGCCACCACCGAGCGCGGTGCCGTTGATCGCCGCGACCCAGGGCTTTCCGCTTGTCTCGATGCGGCGATAGAGCTGCGACAGCTTGCGGCTTTCGTCGAACAGCATCTTGGACGCGGCTTCCTCGCCCTGGTCCTTCGCCAACTGCCGGAACATCTGCACCAGACGCTCAAGCAATGTGAGGTCGGCGCCGGCGCAGAACGTTTGCTTGCCCGACGTGACGACCGCGCCCTTGATGGCGGCGTTGGACGCGACCTTCTCGACCAGCGCGCCCAGCTCTTCCATCACCGATACATTGATGACGTTCATCGAGCGGTCGGCCATGTCCCAGGTGATGAGCGCGATGCCGTCGCCATCGACGTCGAATTTGAAATTGGCCATGTCGTCGCTCCCTAGTACGGCTCGCCGCTGTTTTTCATGAAGCGAGACCCGCTCTCGCCGCGCTCAACCTTCATGTCGATATCGGAATAATAGGCCCATTCGGGCGTTACGCGGCCGCCGATCTCGAGAATGACGGCATCGCGCGTCGACTTGTTGATGAGAGTATGGCCGTTCGCAACGCCGGCCTTCCACGCCGCGGCGTCGCCGGCCTTGAGCACCGTCTCGCCCTCGTCCTCGTGCAGCACGACTTCGCCTTCGAGCACGACAATCAGCTCGTCTTCCTTCTCGTGCCAGTGGCGGATCGAGGATTGGCCGCCGGGCTTCAACGTGCAGATATTCACGCCGAACTGGGTGAGGCCCGCGGCGCGGCCGAGCCGCTTGCGCGAACGGCCGGCAACGAAGTGCCGGAACTGCTGCGGATAATTGGTGGACGCGTCAACCGGCAGACTGGCGATATCGATCTTGGGCATCGCTTCAGACGCGCTCGATGATGGTCGCCGTGCCCATGCCGACACCGATGCAGAGCGTGACCAACGCCGTCGATTTGCCGCTGCGCTCCAGTTCGTCGAGCACCGTGCCGAGGATCATCGCACCGGTCGCGCCGAGCGGGTGCCCCATGGCGATGGCGCCACCATTCACGTTGATCTTGTCGTGCGGAATGTCGAGGCCCTGCATGTAGCGCAGCACCACCGAGGCGAACGCCTCATTGAGCTCGTAAAGGTCGATATCCTTCACGCTCATGCCGGCCTTTTTCAGCACCTTTTCGGTGACCGGGATCGGCCCGGTGAGCATGATCGAGGGCTCGGAACCGATATTGGCGAAAGCCTTGATGCGCGCGCGCGGCTTCAGGTCGGCCTTCTTGCCAGCCTCCGCCGTGCCGATCAGCACCGCCGCCGCGCCGTCGACGATACCCGACGAATTGCCGGGCGTGTGGACGTGATTGATCGCCTCGATCTCGGGATAGCGCTGCACCGCGACGGCGTCGAAGCCCGCCATTTCGCCCATCTGCACGAAGGACGGATTGAGCTGCGCGAGCGTCTGCATCGTCGTGGACGGGCGCATGTGCTCGTCCTTGTCGAGGATGGTAAGGCCGTTGACGTCCTTCACCGGCACGACCGATTTCTTGAAGCGGCCCTCTTCCCAGGATTTCGCGGCGCGCTTCTGGCTCTCGACCGCGTAAGCGTCGACATCGTCGCGCGAGAAGCCGTATTTGGTCGCGATCAGGTCGGCGGAAATGCCCTGCGGCACGAAATAGGAGGGAACGGCAATCGCCGGATCGACCGGCCAGGCGCCGCCGGCCGCGCCGATGCCGACGCGGCTCATGGATTCGACGCCACCACCGATCGTCATCTGGTGCTGGCCGGACATGATCTCGGCCGCAGCAAAGTTCACCGCGTCGAGCCCGGAGGCGCAGAACCGGTTGATCTGGATGCCCGGCACTTCGTTGCCGTAGCCCGCGGTCAGCGCCGCGACGCGGGCGATGTCACCGCCCGCTTCGCCGACCGGGTCGACGCAGCCGAGCGCGACGTCGTCAACCAGAAGCGGATCGAGTTCGTTCCTGTCCTTAATCGCGCCGAGTGCCTGGGCGGCGAGATTGAGCGCGGTCACCTCATGCAGCGAGCCGTCGGCCTTGCCGCGCCCGCGCGGGGTGCGCACTGCGTCGTAGATGAATGCGTCGGCCATGGACATCTCTCCTATTCGTCATTCCGGAAGCCGAGCGAAGCGAGGCTGTCCGGAATCCGGGGCCCTGGATTCCGGGCTCGCCGCTGCGCGGCGCCCCGGAATGACAGGGAAGAAATTTACAAACTTCGCGCGATCATCAAATTCATGATCTCGTTGGTACCCGCATAGATACGCATGACGCGGGCGTCGCGGTAGAGCCGCGAAATCGGGTATTCGTCCATGA
The DNA here is from genome assembly GCA_019247925.1 of Pseudolabrys sp. Lineage (GTDB taxonomy): Bacteria > Pseudomonadota > Alphaproteobacteria > Rhizobiales > Xanthobacteraceae > Pseudolabrys. Next base: position 19,470 of record JAFBAG010000251.1, on the reverse strand, counting down.
AGCCGTAGCCGCCGAACAATTGCAGGCAGCGATCCACGACTTTTCCCAGCAAATCCGTGGTCCAGGCCTTGGCCATCGATGCGGTCACGGTGTCGAGCTGGTTTTCGACCAAACGCCCGATGCAGTGATCGACGAACACCTTGGCGACCGTCGCCTCGGTCTTGCATTCGGCGAGCTCGAACTGGGTGTTCTGGAATTCCATGATGGTCTTGCCGAACGCCTTCCTCTGCTTGACGTAGTCGAGGGTCAGCGCCAGCGCGCGTTCCATCATAGCGACGGCGTGCAGCGCGACGATGATGCGCTCCTGCGGCAATTCCTTCATGAGCTGATAAAAGCCTTGACCCTCCTCGGTGCCGAGCAGCGCTTCGGCCGGCAGCTTCACTTCATCGAAGAACAATTCGGACGTGTCCGCGGAATCGAGACCCAGCTTTTTCAATTTGCGGCCGCGCCGGAAGCCTTGCGCGTTATCGCTCTCCACCACCATCAGCGAGACGCCCTTCGCTCCTGCCGCCTGGTCGGTCTTGGCGACGACGACAATCAAATTGGCGTGCTGGCCATTGGTGATGAAAGTCTTCGAGCCGTTGAGGACATAGCCGTTGCCCGATTTCTTGGCAGTGGTTTTGACGCCTTGCAGATCCGAGCCGGTGCCGGGCTCGGTCATGGCAATGGCGCCGACCAGTTCGCCGGTGGCGAGCTTCGGCAGCCACTTCTTCTTCTGCTCTTCGGTGCCGTAGTGGAGGATATAGGGCGCAACGATCCCGGAATGGAGCGGCGCGCCGAACGTGTCGAAGCCGGCGAGCGATAATTCGCGGTTGATCACAGCGTCATGGGCAAAGCTGCCGCCGGCGCCGCCGTATTCCTCCGGCATCGAGGGGCACAGCAGCCCGGCCTCGCCGGCCTTGGTCCAGACATCGCGCGGATAGATCTTGTCCTCGTGCCACTTGTCGAGATGCGGCACGAATTCATCGGCAATGAAGCGCCGCGCCTGGTCCTCGAGCAAAACGAGGTCCTCGGTCATCCAGGACGGACGGGGGAGATTGAGGGCGTTCATGTGTACCCGACGCGGCCCACAATAGAGCCGCGCGGGCAGAAGCGCGAGGGGGAAAGCTAGGCCACTTTGCTGGCGGCAATTTTCCCGTTGACGGCGCCCTTCTCGATTTCCGCGATCAAGTCGCTCAACTCAGCACCCGGGCGCGGCTTGCTGATGAGATAGCCTTGCGCCTCGGTACACCCTTCGGCCCGCAATTGTTCGAGCTGCTCTGGGGTCTCGACGCCTTCGGCGGTGGTCGAAATGCCGAGCGTATTGCCGAGCCCGGCGACCGCGCGCACGATCGCGATCGAATCCGGCTTGTCTTCAAGGTCGCCCACGAAAGAGCGGTCGATCTTGATCTTGTCGAAGGGAAACTTGCGCAGATAGCCCAGGCTCGAATAGCCGGTGCCGAAATCGTCCATCGAAATGCGCACGCCGAGATCGCGCAGATGATTGAGGGTCTCGATCGTTGTGTCCGTGTCCTGCAATAACACGGTCTCGGTGATCTCGACTTCGAGGCGCCCGCGCTGCAGGCCGGACTCCGCAAGCGCGGCGACGACGTCGAGCACCAGGGTCTTGCTCTTGAACTGCACCGCGGAGAGGTTCACCGCGACGCGGATATGGTCGGGCCATTTTACGGCCTCGTTGCAGGCCTCTTTCAGCACCCAGGCGCCGATCTGATTGATCAGCCCGATTTCCTCGGCGAGCGGAATGAAGTCGTTCGGCGGCACCATGCCCCGCTCGGGATGATGCCAGCGCAGCAGCGCCTCGAAGCAAGCGACTTGCCCGGTCTCGATGTCGATCAGCGGCTGGTAATAGACCTGGAATTCGTTGAGCGCGAGCGCCTTGCGCAAATCGAGCTCCATGGCGCGGCGGTTCTGCATGCGCGCGTCCATTTCCGGCTCGAAGAAGCGATAGGCGCCGCGGCCATCTTCCTTGGCGCGATAGAGCGCCATGTCGGCCTTCTTGAGGAGCCCGTCAGGATCGGTGCCGTCATTCGGCGCGATTGCAATGCCGACGCTCGCTCCAATGACGATCTGATGGCCCTCGATCTCGAACGGCACGGCGATTTCCTTGATCAGGCGGTTGGCGATGGCCGTGGCGCTCACCGGCTGCTCCGCGCCGGTCTGCACGATGGCGAATTCATCGCCGCCGAGCCGCGCGATCGCGTCGGTCGGGCGGATGCAGCCGCGCAGCCGTTCGGCGACCTGACGCAGCAAGGCGTCGCCGATCGGATGGCCCAGCGTGTCGTTGACGTCCTTGAAGTGATCGAGATCGAGACACAAGACGGCGAGGGTTTCGCCGCGCTCGACGCGAGAAAGCGCCTCGGCGATTTCGTCACGGAACCGCGTCCGGTTTGGCAGATCGGTGAGCGCATCGTGGTGCGCCATGTGCTCGATGCGCAGCTCCGACTCGCGGCGATCGGTGATGTCTTCATGGATCGCGATCGAGCCGCCATTGACAAGCGGCTGGTGCGACACGGCGATGACGCGCCCGGTGCGCAGCTCGTTGATGCCGTACCAGGGCTTGCCGGCATGGACGATGGCGAGGCGGTCCTCGATAAAATTGTCGGTGGGCTCGGTGTAAAGTCCGGTATTAACTCGGTCCTTCAGGACTTTCTCGAGCGGCGTGCCCGGCCGGGTTTGATCCTCGCTCAGCCCGTAAATCTGCGCGTAGCGCCGGTTGCAGATGATTAGGCGCTGCTCCCGGTCGAACATGCAAAGCCCGAGCGGCATCGAATTGATCGCGGTGTCGAGACGCTCATATTGCTTGCGGATCTCGCCTTCGGACCACGCGATGAGACGGGATTTCGCGGCGGCGAGCTCCGCCACCATTTCGTTGAAAGCATGCGTGAGCTTGTCGACTTCGTCATAGTGCCCGGCGTTTCCCTCGGGCAGCGGCGTTAGCTCGCCGCTCTGCCGGATCGCGGCGGCGTGGTCAGCCAGCAGCGTCAAAGGCCGGGTGATGCGGCGCGAGAAGAACGTCGCCAAAGCGAGAGCGGCAATAATCGCCAGCACCCCACCGATGATCATCACGCGCGTCGCACTGCCGAGGCTGTCATGCGCGCGCGCCTGCGCCGACTGGTTGATGGTCGCAACGTCGCGGCGAACATTGGCGAGAATGGCGAAGTACTGGCGCTCGATTTGCGCGAGGGTAAGGCGGCCTTCGTCGACAATTGCGTTGGCTTGCAGCGCCTCGCGCACGCGGAACATCAAGCCGTCCTGCCCCGTCAGCGCCGCCTGAAGATTATCGAACGCGGTCTTGAGGCGGGCGAATTCCGCCTGACCCGGCTCATCCCGCAAACGTCCCTGCAGCCGTGCCGTGGCGTTGCGGATCAGACGCAGCGTCTGCTGGATATTGGCCCCGACCGACTCAAGACCGGCAAGGTCGGTTTGCATTGCCAACGCCGCCAGATCGGCGATCTGGTCGAGCTCGCTTGCAATCTTGCGGGCGTTGTTCAGACGGGGACTGATCTCGGTGAGCAGGCTGCCCAGAGTGCGCTCGACATCCTCCAACCGCGCGCGGCCGGCCTGTTGCTCGGTCTTGACGCGTTCTTCGATCTCGTTGAGCTCGGCTTCAGCGCGGGAGGTAATGGCATTCAGGATCGCCAGCGCGCTGCGATGAAATTCATCGACGGCATCGCGGCGCCGGATGTTTACGATCTGCGTGCTGCGGCGCGCGACATTGGCTTCCAGCATGCGGCGCAACGTCAACGCATACTCGCTCTCCAGCGATTGCAGGGTACCAAAATCGATATCGATGCCGGCCATGCGATCGAGTCTGGCAAGCGATGCGATATGGTCGCGACTTTCCTTGTCGAGCGCGGCGATTTCCTCGGCGGCGGGCGTTGCGGCGCCCTCGCCATCCAGCTCGCGCTGGACGGCATCGCGCATGCGTCGTGCGGCGTCGACCAGACTCAAGGTTTCGCTCTGAAGCGGCGAGGTAATGTCGGCGTAAACCGTGACCGCATCGCCGATCCGGTTCAACAGCAAGAGGCCGATGCCGCCGCACAGCGCCGTCAGCGCGGCCATCGCAGCGAAGGCAGCGAGCAGCTTGTTCCGCAACATGGGGGTTTTCGGCGCGCGTGTTGGAAATTTCATGGCCGGCTTTTGTTCATCGGTTAGGGGACTTGCCGACGGTTTCTCCCGGGACCGGCCGGAAGACCTGAACGCGGTTATTGGCGGTGTCGGCGACGTAAACGAAGCCGCTTTCGCGATCGACGATAATGCCGTGCAGATTGCCAAATTCGCCGTCGGCGGCGCCCTTGCGGCCCCACATCGTCAGATGCTTGCCGCTTTTGTCGAACACCTGGACACGGTCGTTCCCGATTTCCGCGACGTAGACATTGTCGTCGCGATCGAAGGCAATACCCGCCGGGGCTTTCAGCTCGCCCGGGCCCGAACCGCTCTTGCCGAAGCCGAACAGGAATTTGCCCGCCGCGTCGAAGACCTGGATGCGGTCGTTTTTCAAATCGCTGACGTAAAGATTTCCGGTCCCGGAGAATTTCGCGGCTTCCGGCGTATTGAGCTTGCCCGGCTCGCTGCCCGGCCCGCCAAAGTCGAACAGCGGCTTACCGTCGAGCGCGAAAACGTTGACGCGGTTGTTGCCGATGTCAGGGACGTAAAGCTTGCCGTCGCGGATATCCATGAATTCGGACTTCATGGTCTGGCCTGGGTCCGAGCCATAGCCGCTGAAAGTCAGGACGTGCTGGTAGGCTGGATCGAATTTCTTGATGAAGCCTGTCGTGTAGTCGGCGACGAATATGTTGCCTTCGCTGTCGACCGCGATGCCTTCGGGCTTGTCGAAATTGGTGTCGTCGTCACCCTTGCCGCCAAAGCGCGACAGCAGCTTGCCAGTGTCCTTGGCGAAGACCTGGACGTAGGCGTGCGAGGCGTCGGTGACGAGCAAGTGGCCTTCCTTGCTGAAGGCGAAGTCCTCGATGTACTGGAATTGGCCCGGGGCGCTGCCGCGCGCTCCGATATTCATGACGTGTTCGAATTTCAGATCTGCAGCCGACGCCGTGGTGGACGTTGCAACGGCGAGCGCGAGAAGAAGACTATAGGTGGGACGCATGGCGCACCTGTTTGACGGGACCCTGTGCGCACAACGAAGAGTTGTTTTTGTCGTTCGCGCGCGCCTGCCATTTGTGCCGCGCGCATTGAAGAAAGAGTTATTCGAATGCTCCGTATTTTTGCGAATGCCGCTGCGCCGCCGGCGGTGACGCGCGTCAAGCGCATCACACGGTAAACGCGGCGTCGTAAGTACTTTAAAAATTTTCGGATCGGGAACCGCGCGAGACGCAGCCGGATACCGTCAGCGCAATTCCCAATTTGATCAGAATGCGTCTTGCGGCAATTCCATCATGCTCGCCGCGCCCGACTGGATGCGCGCGAGGTGCGCCGCCGTCTCGGGCAGCAGGCGCTCCATGAAAAATCGCGCGGTGACGAGCTTCGCCTTGAAGCGCGGCTCGGAGGCTTTCGGCGCCGCCGCCTCGGCGATACGGCACCACATGTAACCGAGCGCCACCAGCCCGAAGAGGTGCATGTAGTCATAAGACCCGGCGAGCGCGTTGTCGGGCTTGGCCATCGCGTTCTGCATGAACCACATCGACGACTGCTGGAGATGGCCGGCGGCGGTGCCGAGCGGCGTGACCAGCGGCTTAAGTGTCTCGTCGCCGCCCTTCTCCTTGATGTAACCCATCACCTCGCCGAGGAAGGCTTGCAGCGCCCGGCCGCCGTCCTTGGCGAGTTTGCGCCCCACAAGATCGAGCGCCTGGATGCCATTGGCGCCTTCGTAAATCTGCGCGATGCGGGCGTCGCGCACGAACTGCTCGACGCCATGTTCGGCGATATAGCCGTGGCCGCCATAGACCTGCTGCGCCAGCACGGCATTGGTGAAGCCGACATCCGTGAGCACGCCTTTGATGACGGGCGTGAGCAGACCCATATGGTCGTCGGCGCTCTGCCGCTCTTTCTGATCCTCGGCGCGATGCGCGACATCGCCCTTGAGCGCGGTCCACATTACCAGAGCGCGCGCCGCCTCGTTGAAAGCGCGCACAGTCATCAGCATGCGCCGCACGTCGGGATGCACGATGATCGGGTCGGCCGGCTTGTCCTTGTTCGAGGCGCCGCTGACCGAGCGTCCCTGCAACCGTTCCTTGGCGTAGTTCGCGGCGTTCTGATACGCGACCTCGGATTGCGCCAGGCCCTGCACGCCGACGCCGAGACGCGCCTCGTTCATCATCACGAACATCGCGTTGAGGCCGCGGTTTTCCTCGCCGATCAGCCAGCCGGTCGCGTTGTCGTAGTTCATCACGCAGGTGGCATTGCCGTGGATGCCCATCTTCTCTTCGAGCGAGCCGCAGCTCACGCCATTTTTGGCGCCGGGCTTGCCGTCGTCGCCGACGAGGAGCTTCGGCACCAGGAACAGCGAAATGCCCTTGGTGCCCGCGGGCGCGCCTTCGATCCGCGCCAGCACCAGATGGATGATGTTCTCGGCCATGTCGTGCTCGCCCGCCGAGATAAATATCTTGGTGCCGGAAATCTTGTAGCTGCCGTCTGACTGCTTCACCGCCTTGCTGCGCAGCAGGCCGAGGTCGGTGCCGCAATGCGGCTCGGTGAGGTTCATGGTCCCGGTCCATTCACCAGCGACCATCTTCGGCAGATATTTTTCCTTCAGCGATTGGGAGGCATGGACGAGAATCGCGGCGATCGCGCCCTGCGTCAGGCCCGGATACATCGCGAAGGCCATGTTGGCCGAGCACAAGAATTCGTTGACCAGCACGGTGAGCGTCGCCGGCAGGCCTTGCCCGCCGAACTCGGTGGGCGCCGAGATGCCGATCCAGCCGCCGTCACGCAACTGCGCGAAGGCTTCCTTGAAGCCGGTTGGTGTCTTGACGCTGCCGTCGGGCGCGCGTTTGCAGCCTTCTTTGTCGCCGACGCGATTGAGCGGCGTCAGCGTCTCCTCGGCGAGCTTGGCGGCTTCGCTCAGCACTGCCTCGACCACATCGGGTGACGCATCGGCAAAACCCGGCAGGTTGCCATAGCGCTCGAGTTTGAAGACGTCGTTGAGCAGGAAGAGCGCGTCTTCGACCGGGGCCTTGTAGATCGGCATGGCGTGTTTCCGGCGCCGCGGCACATGCGCAGGCGCGGCTCCGCTCCTTTGCGTCGATGATCAGCGCGGCTTTTTACGCGCCCGTTAAGACGGCTTAGGCTGCCGCGGCTCGGGTGGGGAGCCTTCCGGAGCGTTTTTCACCAGCATTTCTGTATAGATCTGGCGCAATTCCGCGATCGCCGCGTCGACTTCACGACGTTGCTTTTCCAGAAGCGCGATCTGTTCGATGCATTTCTTTCGCGACAGCGGCAGCACAAGTGCGTTTTTCTGGTCGCTATTGCGCAGCAGATCGCGAATTTCCGTCAGCGTGAACCCCAGCCGTTTGCCCTGCACTATCAGGGCGAGGCGCTGGCGGTCCTGCGGCGTGAATAGCCTGGTTGTCCCCTTGAGCAGTGGGGTGAGCAGGCCTTTGGTCTGATAAAAGCGCAGCGCGCGAAAAGTCACGGAAAACTCGCGCGCGAGCTGTCCCATGGTCAGGAGGCCGGACTTATCGGCCACTTCCTGGCTTTCCTCGCTGAACCCATCTACCGGATCGGCTAGCGGCTTCAGATGCACGACGCCCCTGTCGTCTCGCGTTCCTCTATGTGGAATACCCGACACTCGGATAAGTTGCAATCACTTTTCATGATGTGAAGGGCTTTATCGTGCGGTTATTTTGATACGCCATAAGATTAGGTTATGGCGCCCAAACCGCCCGGGCGCTCGACATACCCGCACCCGCCCCCGGTCTTAACCGGTTCTTTACCGTAAACGTTAAAACATCCCGCCCACGACCGTGTCTGCGTAGCGCGATTGGTCGCGATCCCGACGGCTTGAGCGCAATTCTCGACAAGCCGGCGCCTTTCTCCTGCGAACGTGGGCAAGCATGCGATTGGGTTGGAGCGTTAAAGGCATCCGGCCGGAAGCGCGGGAAACGGCCAAAGAGGCCGCGCGCCGCGCGGGCATGCCGCTTTCCGAATGGCTCAACACCGTCATCGTCAATTCAGCGGCAGAAGAAGGCGTCGGCGCCGACGGCTTCGCCGATGACGATTACGGCAGCGGCGATCTCGCCGCCGTCAACGCCAAGCTCGATTCCCTCAATCGCCGTCTCGATCGGCTGGGCCGCGTTCCGGCGGGGCCCGAAGCCTACGCGCCGCCGCACCTGCGCGAAGCCTTCAATCAAAGCGCCGCGCACTTCAGCCGCGTCGATCATCATCTCGGTCAGATGGCGCAGCCGCATTATGCGCCGCCGCCCCCGCCACCCCCTATCTCGAGCCTCGATCGCGCCGTCGCGGAAATTGCTGCGCGCCAGCGTGCGCTCAATGGCGCTGCCCTGCCACAAGCGTCCGTGCCGGCTGCCGCCGCCCCGGCGCGCGCCACCGTGCCCACGCAGGATCTCTCCGGCCTTGAAGAGCAGCTGCATCGGATTACCGAGCAGATCGAAACGCTGCGCAAGCCCGGCGTCGAGGAGGCGATCCAGGCGCTGCGCGCCGAGCTCGCGGAGATGGGACATTCGGTCAGCGAGGCCATGCCGCGCCAGGCGCTCGACCATATCGAACGGCAAATCCAGGGCCTCACTCAGCGCATCGCCGAAGGCCGTGCCGCGGGCGTGGATACCAACATGGTATCGGGCCTCGAACACGGCATCGCCGAGGTGCGCGACGTGCTGCGCACTCTCACCCCGGCGGAAAGCCTGCATGGATTTCAGGATGCGCTGATCGAGCTCGCCAACAAGATCGACACGATCGTCGCCCAAAAAGATCCCGCGACGCTGCAGCAGCTCGAGCATGCGATCATGACGCTGCGCGGCATCGCCGGCCACATCGCCTCGAACGAGACGGTAGGCCAGCTCGCGGAGCAGGTGGCGACCCTGGCCGAGAAGGTCGACCATATCGCGAATGCCGCAGCTGCGGGGGATGCACTCGCCAATCTCGAAAACCGCATCAACGCGATTTCCGAAGCGCTCGCAGAGCGCAGCCATTCCGGCGGCGCCGTTCCGGTCGGCCTGGAAGCGCTGGTCAATTCGCTCACCAGCAAGATCGAGCAATTGCAGGCCTCGCGCGGCGACAGCGTCGCGGTCGGCCATCTCGAAGACCGGATCGTCAAGCTGGTCGAAAAGCTCGACGCATCCGACAGCCGGCTGAACAATCTCGAAGTCCTCGAACGGGGGCTCGCCGATCTGCTGCTGCACCTCGAAGAAATCCGCAGCCAGAAAGGCAGCAGCGCGCTGCGGGCGGAAGGCGGGGTCGACAGCCTCAAGCAGGATCTGGCGCGCACGCAAAAATCGCTCGACGCCGTGAATGGCCGTCTCGCCCAGGTCGTCGACCGGCTCGCCCAGATCGAGCACAGCCGCATCGCCATGGAGCCGCCGCTCGAACTCGGCCCGGCGCAGGAAACGCCGCCCGCGCCCCCGGTATTCGGCAAACTCGCCGTGCGCGCCGTGCCGCAAGAGCCGCAAGCCGCGAGCGAAGCTCCGCCTCTCGTGCCGCAGATGCCGAAGACCGAGCCGGCGCCGATGCCGCCGCCTCCGCCCGTCCATCTGCCGAAGGCGGAACTACCCGCGGCCAAGCCGGTGCGCCAATTCCGTCACATCGAACCGATCGAGCCCGGCCTGCCACCCGATGAGCCACTCGAGCCGGGCTCGGGACCGCCACGCCGCGCCCGCCAGGGCGCGCGTATCGCGCTCACGGATAGCGACGATACCAGCCCAGCAAGCGGCGCACCGCAGGGCAAGTCCGGTTTCCTCGCGGCCGCTCGCCGCGCCGCCAAGGCGGCGCTCAAGACGTCGCCGAAGCCATTACAGCCGGACGATTTCGCGGCGAGCCCCATTGCCGAACAAGCGCCGCAAGATTCCATGCGCACGCGCATCGCCGGGAAGATCAAGGCACTGTTCGTGTCCGCGAGCGTGATCGCGATCGTGGTCGGTGGCCTCCATATCGGCGCCAACCAATTCGATCTATGGGGCACGAAAGAAAGCAGCCAGCAACTCGGTTTCCGCAGCGACACGAATGTCGCGCGCGACACCTCTTCCAAAGCCGACACGACGGCTTCCATCACAAAGCCCGAGGCAATCGCCCCCCAACTGCCTGGAATGCTGCCGCCCACGACCGCGCTTGGCATTCCTTCGCCGACGGCGGCCCCCGCAGCTTCCGACTTGCCGGTAACCGGCTTCGGGTCGGCGCCGCTCGCGGGCTCCGACGTGACCGGATCGATCACCCGCAATCGCACGCCGGGCCGCAATGGCACCGTGGCCGCGCCGCTGCCGAACCAGATCGGCAGCGCAAGCCTGCGCCAGGCGGCCAATGATGGCGACGCTGGCGCCGCCTACGAGATCGCGGTGCGCTTCGCCGAAGGCCGCGGCGTTCCGGCCAATAGCGAGGAAGCCGTGCGCTGGTTCGAGCGCGCCGCCAATGCCGGCGTCGCCCCCGCGCAATTTCGCCTCGGCAGCCTCTACGAGAAGGGCCACGGGGTGAAGAAAGACCTCGGCCGCGCCCGCGCGCTCTACAATCAGGCGGCCGCCAAGGGCAACGCCAAGGCCATGCACAATCTGGCTGTGCTTTATGCCGAGGGCATCGAGGGCAAGCCCGATTATGCCTTGGCCGCGCAGTGGTTCCGCAAGGCCGCGATGCGCGGTGTCTCGGACAGCCAGTACAATCTCGGGGTGCTCTGTGCCCGGGGGCTCGGCACCGAGAAGAACCTTGGCGAATCCTACAAATGGTTCGCGCTCGCCGCGGCCGCCGGCGACGCCGAGGCCGGCCGCAAACGCGACGAGGTGGCGACCCGGCTCGACCCCAAGGCCCTCAGCGCCGCCGAACAATCGGTCAAGACGTTCAAGGCCGAACCGCAGCCCGCCGCGGCCGTCAGCGCGCCGACGCCGGATGGCGGCTGGGACAAGGTCGACAATTCCGCGCCGGCTGCCCGCGGCAAGCCAAAGGCTCCCGGGACGTTCGAGGTCGGTGCGCGCTGACCGCGCGCGTCCTCGCGATCGTCATATTCCGATAGTCTTGGCCGCTTGCGCGGCTATTATCCGACACATTCGCCGGGCATAGCGCTGGTCTCGCGCGTTCGCGCCGCCCAGGGTCAGCCGGCGCCGTCGTCCGATCAGGAGCTCTCTCGATCGCATTTCTGAGATTTATTGCGAGCCGTCCTTTTGCAGATCTACCTCCCCATCGCCGATTTGCCGGTCAATGTTTTCCTCTTGCTGGGGATGGGCCTCGCGGTCGGCTTCATTTCGGGGATGTTCGGGATCGGCGGCGGCTTCCTGATGACGCCGCTTCTCATCTTCATCGGCGTGCAGCCGGCGGTGGCGGTGGCGAGCGTCGCCAGCCACATCGCGGCCTCGTCTTTTTCCGGCGCCATCTCGTACTGGCGTAAGAACGCCGTCGATGTGGTGCTGGCGGGAATGCTGCTCGTCGGCGGCTTCATCGGGACCGCGAGCGGCGTCTGGCTCTTCACCGCGCTGCGACGCATGGACCAGCTCGATCTCATGATCGGGCTTTCCTACGTCACGCTCCTCGGCATCGTCGGCGGCTTGATGGTCTATGAGGGCGCGCGCGCCATCATGCGCGAATATCGCGGCGTGCCCGGCATGCCGCGGGCGCCCGGCAGTCATACATGGGTTCACGGCCTGCCGCTGAAGATGCGCTTCAAGCGCTCGAAGATCTACGTGTCCACCATTCCCGTGCTCGGCATCGGAATCATCATCGGCTTCCTCGGCTCGATCATGGGCATCGGCGGCGGCTTCATCCTCGTGCCCATGCTGATCTATTTCCTGCGCGTCCCCACCGCGACCGTGATCGGCACATCGATGGTGCTGACTTTGGTCACGATGGCCTCGGCGACGGTGATGCATGCCGCAACCAATCATCTCGTCGACGCGCTGCTCGCCTTCATCCTGATGATCGGCGGGGTGATCGGCGCGCAATTCGGTGCGCGCACGGGACAGAAAATGCGGGCCGAGCGCCTGCGGCTTTTGCTCGGCCTTCTCGTCCTCGCCGTCGGCCTGCGCTTCGCCTATTCGCTGGTGGTGCAGCCGGAAGACCTTTACTCGATCCGGGTGGTGGAGGGCGGCATATGAAGCGCGCCGCCGTCCTCGCTCTCGCCACGCTGTGGTTGGCCGCGCCGGCGAGCGCGGAGCGGCTGGTGGTCTCGCTCTCAAACCACCGCGTCGCGATCACGTCGAGCTTCACGGGCGAAGACCTGGTGCTGTTCGGCACGATCGAGCCGGATACGCCACGCGGCGCGCTGCGCGATAATTACGACATCGTCGTCACGGTGAGCGGGCCGCGGCAGACTTACCGCACGCGCCGCAAGGAGCGGGTGCTCGGCATCTGGGTCAATGTCGACTCCCGGCAATTCATCAACGTGCCCTCCTATCTCGCCGTGCTCGCAAACCGCCCGATCAGCGAGATCACCAGCCCGGAGATCGCGCGCCGGCAGCAGCTCGGCCTCGACAATTTCATCCTGACGCAACGGGTCGGTGCGGATTTCGCCGACACGGTGCGCGAGGATCCGTTCCGCGTCGCTTTCATCAGCCTGTCGGCGCTGAAAGACCTCTATGGCGAGGACCACAAGGCCGTGACGTTTCTGACGCCGACGGTATTTCGCGCGGCGATCCCGTTGCCGTCCGAGACGCCGACCGGCACTTACGCGATCGACGTCAAGCTGTTCTCCGGCGGCCAGTTGATCACCCGCGCAAATTCGGCGCTGGAAATCAACAAAGCGGGCTTCGAGCAATACGTCGCCGACGCGGCCCGCAATCAGGGCTTTTTATACGGCTTTGCCACGATGCTGCTGGCCTTGCTCACCGGCTGGGTCGCGAGTGTGGTGTTTCGAAGAGACTAGCGGGCGGTCCCGAAAAGCGGGCACCGATTTTCAGATAAGCTCGCGCGCAAATAATCAGTCTGCCGAACAGTATCGCGCGGGAAACGCGTGGAGCCGCTGATCGCCCAGCATATGCGCCGTGAAAAGGAGCGTGCCAAAGACGTCGGCAAAGGCGGCGTCGCGGATGTTGAGGCCGCCGGTATAGGCGCCGAATGCCGGCATCACCAGACGATGGGCGTCCGCGGCAAAGCACCGGCGCGACACCGCGCGGCCGCGGTGCGAGACCCGGGCGACCGGATGCAAATGGCCGGCTATCTCGCCGGGCTCGCCTTGCGGAATATGCCGGAACGTCAGCGCCCCGATTGAAAGCGCCCCGCCAAAAGTGCCCCCGATGTTCTCGGCCGGCTCCGGATCATGATTGCCGGTGATCCAGATCCAGTCGCGCCCTGCCTGCAAGGCACGCAGGCTGTCGCGCTCGCTGTCGCCGAGCCGCGCCGGCCCGTCCCGATCGTGGAAACTGTCGCCGAGCGCGATCACAGCCGCCGGGTTGTAGCGCACGATCAGCTGCGTCAGGCGCGCCAAGGTCGCCGCGGTGTCGTACGGCGGCAACAGAATGCCGCGCCGGGCGTAGCTCGAGCCCTTCTCGAAATGCAGGTCGGCGACGATGAGGGCGCGCTCTGCCGGCCAATAGAGAACGCCGGCGCAATCGCCGACCAGGGATACGCCGGCGATGGAAAGTCCTTCGTCTTGCGGGAGCGCAACCGCTACGTCCGTCACTGCATCGCTTCCTTCACCAGTTGCTCGGCGGCTTCCGCCAGCAATTCGTCCGAAGCCTCGCCATAAACGGTTTCGCGGCCGATCTCCAGCAGCGCGGGAACCGCCAGCGGCGAGACGTGATCGAGCGCCTTGTGCACGATTCGGCCCTTGATGCGCGATAGCATGTCGCCGAGCCGCTTGATGTCGAGGAGGCCCGAGGCGGCGTCAGAGCGCGCGGCCCGCAGCAGGAGGTGATCCGGCTGATGCTTGCGCAGAACGTCGTACACGAGGTCGGTCGAGATCGTGAGCTGGCGGCGTGACTTTTCCTCGCCCGGGAAACGGCGCTCGATCAGCCCGGCGATGATCGCACAGGTGCGGAACGTGCGCTTCATCATCGCGCTCTCGGCGAGCCAGGCCTCGAGGTCGTCGCCGAGCATGTCCTCGTCGAACAATTTGTCGAGCGAGAGCTCGCCGCGCTTGATGCGCAGTTCGATGTCGCCGACGCCCCACACGGCAAGCGAATATTCATTGGCGACGAAGCCGAGCGGGCGCAGCTTGGCGCGCTCGAGCCGCCGGGTGAGCAGCATGCCGAGCGTCTGGTGCGCGAGGCGGCCTTCGAACGGATAGCAGACGAGGTAGTATTTGGCGGCGCGCGGGAAGGTCTCGACCAGGAGAGCGCCCGCGGGCGGCAGCAGCGAGCGCCATTGCTGTACTTCGAGCCATTCCCGCACCTGCTCGGGGAGATGCCGCCACGCGCCGGGCTCCGCGAGAATCTTGCGCACGCGCGCCGCGAGATAGGTCGACAGTGGAAACTTGCCGCCTTCATAGGCTGGCACTTTGGGGTCGGGGTCATTCGAGCGCGAGACGTAAACCTCGTTCTCAACCAGCGCCTCGTATTTCAGGATTTCGCCGGCAAATGCGAACGTGTCGCCGAGGGACATGGTCTCGACGAAGTATTCCTCGACCTCGCCGAGAATGCGTCCCCCGCGCGGCACATGCACGCCGGAGCGGCGCGAGCGAACGAGCCGCACCTTCAGCATGTCGGCCTCGACGATGGTGCCGATATTCATGCGGTAGCGCTGCGCGACACGCGGATGGGTGATGCGCCAGCGGCCGTCTTTTCCTTGCCTGATCTTGGCGAAGCGTTCGTAAGCCTTCAGCGCGTAGCCGCCGGTGGCGACGAAATCGATGGTGGCGTCGAGATCTGCGCGTGTGAGGTAGCCATAGGGCGCGGCCGCCTTGACCTCCTCGAATAGCTCATCCGCGAGGAAAGGCTCGCCGCAGGCCCGGCCGAGAACGTGCTGCGCCAGCACGTCGAGCGCCCCGGTGCGCGCGGCCGGCGTGTCCTGGGCGCTTTCAGCGACGGCGCCGAGCGCGGCCTGGCATTCCAGCACTTCGAAGCGATTGGCCGGCACCAGCACGGCCTTGGACGGCTCGTCGAGCCGATGATTGGCGCGGCCGATGCGCTGCATCAGCCGTGACGAGCCCTTGGGCGCGCCGACATTGATAACGAGATCGACGTCGCCCCAGTCGACGCCCAAATCCAACGAAGATGTGCAGACCACGGCGCGCAACTTTCCCGCCGCCATCGCATCCTCGACGCGGCGGCGCTGCGCCACATCGAGCGAGCCGTGATGCAGCGCGATGGCGAGATTGTCGTCGTTGTTGCGCCACAACTCCTGGAACAGAAATTCGGCCTGGCTGCGCGTGTTGACGAAAACCAGGGCGGTCTTGTGCTGTTTGATCAGCGCATAGATCTCGTTGAGCGCGTGGCGTGCCGAGTGTCCGGCCCAAGGCAAATGATTTTGGGTGTCGAGCATTGACACATCGGGCGGCGCCCCGGATTCGGCAATGACGAGATCGGCCATCGCCTCGCCATCGAGCGGCTGCGGCACCAGGAAGCGCCGCAGGTCGTCGGGCTCGGCGACGGTCGCCGACAATCCCACGCTGGTGATCTGCGGCGCGAGCTTGAACAGCCGCGCGAGGCCGAGTGAAAGCAGATCGCCACGCTTCGAGGTCACCAGCGAATGCAATTCGTCGAGCACTACGCGGCGCAAGGTGCCGAACAGGAACGGCGCGTCGGCCGTGGCAAGCAGCAGGGCAAGCTGCTCCGGCGTTGTAAGCAATATATCCGGCGGATCGCGGCGCTGGCGCTGGCGCTTCGAGGCCGGCGTGTCCCCGGTGCGGGTCTCCAGCCGCACCGGCAGATTCATTTCCTTCACCGGCGTCTCAAGGTTGCGCGCGATGTCGACCGCGAGCGCCTTGAGCGGCGAAATGTAGAGTGTATGCAGGCCACGCGAGCGGGTCAGCGCGCGGCCCGTCGATTTCAAATTGCGGTCGGGCGAGCCGCGTTGCGTCAGCTCCACCAGTGACGGCAGGAAGCCCGCAAGCGTCTTGCCGGCTCCCGTCGGCGCGATCAGCAGCACCGACTTGCCCTGCTCCGCCTTCGCCAGCAATTCAAGCTGGTGAGCGCGGGGCCGCCAGCCGCGCGCGGCAAACCAGCGCCCGAATTGCTCGGGGAGCACCCGCATGTCGACCTGCTTGATGGCGCGCGCCGTCGTCATTTCGCCGCCACCACGATGAGGCCCGGCACCGGCTCACCTTTTTCGGTGCGTGTCGATGCGGTCTCAAGACTGACGAGCGCTAGCTTCGCTTCGGCGAGCGCGGCGCGCACATGCGACGCGCCGTGGGCATAACGCAGCGTGTCGCGCAGCAGCACGCCCTCGCCATCATGCGTCTCGACCGTGAAGGCAAACAGCGCGCCGTCCTTCATCGCGCGCGCGGTGGCGGCGAACAAGGGACCGAGATAGGCCACGTAGACGAACACATCGCCGGCGAGGACAAGGTGATAGGTCGATGGCGCCTCGCTCGCGAGGAACGCGGTGATCTCCGCCTCGATCAGTTTGTCATAAGCTCCTTTCGCCTTCGCCTGCGCGATCATGCCGCCGGACACATCGATGCCGATGAGAAAATCGCAATAAGGACGAAAGGCGACGCCCGTCAGGCCGGTGCCGCAGCCGAGATCCAGCACGGTGCCGAATTTCATCGGCACGCGCGCCACCTTGACCGCGTCGAGCAGAAGCTGCGGCGCGCGATAACTCAAGCCCTCGACCAGCGCCTTATCGAAAGCCGGCGCATACTGATCGAACACCGCGCGCACATAGGCCGGCGGTGTCGCTGGCGTAGCCGCGCCGAGCAGCGTGAGTTGCAAAGCGGCTCCGTGGCGGTCAGCGGGATCAACCGCGCAAGCGCGATCGAAAGCCAGCACCGCTCCGGCACGATCGCCGATTTTCACGCGCGCTTCGCCCAGGGCAAACCATCCGGCGGCGTAGCGGGGCACGAGTTCCAGCGCCTGTGTGAGCACGTCCGCCGCGCCCGCGAAATCACCATCGGCCATCGCGCCGCGCGCCCATTCGAAGCGACGGTCGGCGATTAGATCGCCAGAAGACAGCGGCAAAGGCGCCAATGGCTGCACAAATCCCTCGTTTTGTTCAGGTTACGACATATCTACCGGGGATGCGGCCCGAAGATGTCCTGTGCCCGACGCCCGCCGGCCTCTGCAGCGAGGCGGGCGGCTTTCATATCGACCCGACGCGGCCGGTTGCCAAGGCGCTGATCACGCATGGCCACTCCGATCATGCGCGGCCGGGCCACGGCGCCGTGCTGGCGACGCAGGAAACGCTCGACATCATGCGGCTGCGCTACGGCGACAATTTTGCCAAGACGACGCAGGCGATCGAATATGGCGAGACGATCAAGCTCGGCAAGGTGACCGCTAAATTCGTGCCGGCAGGTCATTGCCTGGGTTCCGCGCAAATCGCGGTGGAGCGCGACGGCATGAGGGTGGTCGCCTCAGGCGACTACAAAGATGTGCGCGACCCGACCTGCGCGCCATTTGAGCTCGTCAAATGTGACGTCTTCATCACCGAGGCTACCTTCGGGCTGCCGGTATTCCATCACCCCGATCCGGCCGAGGAAATCGGCAAGCTCCTTAAATCCATAAAACTGTTTCCCGAGCGCGCGCATCTCGTCGGCGCCTATTCGCTCGGCAAGGCGCAGCGCGTCATCGCGATGCTGCGCGAAGCTGGTTACGACCAGCGGATATACCTCCACGGCGCGATGGAGAAGATCACCCGCTACTACGAGACCCGCGGCGTCAGGCTCGGCCCGCTCGCTCTCGTGCGCGACACCAAGAAGGCCGATCTCGCCGGAACGATCACGCTGTGCCCGCCATCCGCCACGCAGGATGTCTGGACGCGGCGCTTTCCCGATCCGCTCGCCGCTTTCGCCTCCGGCTGGATGCGGGTGCGCGCGCGGGCGCGCCAGGGCGGCATCGAGCTGCCGCTCGTCGTCTCCGATCACGCCGACTGGAGCGGATTGACCGCGACCATCAAGGCAACGGGCGCCGGTGAAATCTGGGTGACGCACGGCCAAGAAGACGCGCTGGTGCATTGGAGCCAACAGCAAGGTTTGAAAGCCCGGCCGCTCGACATCGTCGGCTATGGCGACGAGGACGAGCATGAGACGATATCCGAGCCCGACGCTCCTGTTCCCTCCCCCGCGAGCGGGGGAGGGTTTGGGAGGGGGAATGATGCGCTCTCGCCCCCTCCCGGCGAGCTTCGCTCGCCGACCTCCCCCGCAGGCGGGAGAGGTAAGAAGAGATGAAACGCTTCGCCGAATTGATGGACCGCCTCACCTACGAGCCGTCGCGCAATGGCAAGTTGCGGCTGATCGCAGACTATTTGCGCAACACCGAAGACCCCGAGCGCGGTTGGGCACTCGCAGGGCTCACCGGCGCTCTCACTTTCAAGCACGCCAAGGGCGGCATGATCCGCGCCCTCATCACCGAGCGCTGCGATCCGGTGCTGTTCGCCCTATCCTACGACTACGTCGGCGACCTCTCCGAAACGGTCGCGCTGATGTGGCCCGCCGATCCCGCGGCGCGGCCGAACCGGCCGCCGACTTTGTCGGACGTCGTCGAAACACTCTCCTCGCTCGGCAAGACACAGCTCCCCGCGCAGCTCGCGCGCTGGCTCGACGCCCTTGACGAGACGGGCCGCTGGGCGCTGCTCAAGCTCGTCACCGGCGGGCTGCGCATCGGCGTCTCGGCACGGCTTGCCAAGATCGCGGCCGCATCACTGGGTGACAAGGAGCCGGATGAAGTCGAAATCATCTGGCCGGGCCTGACGCCGCCCTATCTCGACCTGTTCACCTGGCTCGAAGGCAAGGGCGAACGGCCAAAAGCGACCGGCGCGAGCTTCTCGCCGGCGATGCTGTCGCACGCTATCGAGGAGCATGAACTCGATGCGCTCGATCCCAATGACTACGCCGCTGAATGGAAATGGGACGGCACGCGCATCCAGGCGGTGACCGCGCCGAATTCCGCCGGCGATATCGAGACGCGGCTGTTCTCGCGCACCGGCGAAGACATTTCCAAAAGCTTCCCCGACCTCACCGACGTTTTAAAAAAGCCCGGCGCGATCGACGGCGAGCTTCTGATCCTGCGCGACGGCCGGGTGCAGCCATTTAATGTTCTTCAGCAAAGATTGAATCGCAAAGCCGTGACTCCCAAGATGCTCACTGAGTTTCCCGCACATCTGCGCGCCTATGACCTCATCGCAGAGGATGGCAACGACCTGCGCGCGCTGCCCTTCAGGGAACGTCGCACGCGGCTGGAAAAATTCGTCGGCGCGCTGAAATCGCCTCGTGTCGATCTGTCTCCGCTGGTGCCTTTCAAGACCTGGCCTGCGCTGGTTAGTGCCCGTGCC
>JAFBAG010000204.1 GCA_019247925.1 Pseudolabrys sp. | reverse complement strand
CGCGGGCGCCGTACCCGCGATTGCGCGCCGCCTGAATGAGTTTATCGACCTCGGCCGGGAGCAGATGCTCACGTGTTCGCGGACGTCGCGTTGGAACTATTCGCTTTAGGGGGATTGGGACCACTGCCGCAACCATCGGATTCTCCTTGAGGCAGCGACCCTAGCACACCGTAACAGTGCGTATAAGGGTTATTATGCGTACAGTTGATGAATCTACCCTCTTAAAGGCGTTTTCGCCTTTCTTTCGAAGATTTCTAATTCCCCTGAAGATTCCCGATTTCTCTCCCGAAGATTCCTAATTGTTTGGTCGTTTGGAATCTTCGGCGAGCCCCTTCTCTCCCAATGTGTTTCTCAATCGCCGGCCCGAAGATTCCAAATACCGGGTTGGCTTCACGCGCGCGCGAGGCGCGCCAAAACCAGCGTTCGATTAACGCCGATGAACGGAAGAAAGCTACATGGGACAAGCTAAACTGCGCCGGATGGCGCGCGAGCAAATAAGCGCCTTGCTCGAAGCCGGCAGTGATGCCGGACAACCAACCGAAATAAGCGGACGTACCGCAGCGCAATATTACTGTTCGCGTCAGTACATCTGCATTCCCGCGAGCGAGCGTGCGGCTTTTCAAATCGCGGTGATTGATGCTTTAGGCGCAACTTTCGGTTCGCGCCTGTGCGTAGTGCGAATATTGCCAAACATCGATCTCAGTTTGCGGCGGTCACGCATGAACTTCGTCGTGCTCAACTATACGGACCAGCATCGATATTCACCTCTGGTGCTGGGGTTCGTTGCTGACAACCCGGCAAATCGACGACGAATCGACGCGATCATGAGAGCGGCGGCCTTGCTGTTCGGCGCGCGGCTCGACGGCTCGCTGGAGACATTTCGAGAGCAAGGACCGATTTTGCTTTTTGATGACATGGACGAATCCGTCTGCATCGCCTTTGGCTTGTTCGATGCACTGGCAAAAGGCGAGGCGGATGATCTGTCGTTCAACTGAGTCGGCAGCGAGGTTTTATCAAGCATGCTGGATAAGCGCGTTCGTCGAACTAAAGAGGAAATGTTGCGGTTGCGGATAGGGCTCGCCAAGCTGGTAGCAGAGCACGCACCGCTCACCATTCGCCACTTGTTTTATCTCGCCGTAGCGGCGTGGCTCATAGAAAAAACCGAGGCCGAGTACAACAACGTAGTCATCCGGCTGGCCGGCGAAATGCGCGAAGACTGGCTAATCGCCCGCAGAAATGGCGAACTCGAAGATCCCAACATCGTAACGTTGGACCGCCGCTGATCCCCTTTGGGGACGATTTCATCGTCGACGGCAGCCGTTGGATACTGCGTCCGAAAGCCTACACCGGCATCGAAGCCGCGCTCCGCGACACAGCCAGCCTCTACCGCCGCCAGCTCTGGCGCGACAGCGACCGCTATCTGATCTTCATCTGCGAAAAGGACGCGATGGCTCAATTGATTTACCAGGAAACTGCCACTTATGAGGTGCCCCTGGCTGTCATCAAGGGCATGTCGTCGAAGACCTTTCTCTGGGATAGCGCCGAGGCTATCGACGCGGCAGATAAGGGAACTTACCTATACTTTCTAGGCGATCACGATGGGGCGGGCGACGATATCATCGCGTCGGCGGTTAAGCGCATCCGTCACTATGCAGACACCGGACACGATATCTATTGGCAAAAGCTCGCGGTTACTCCCAAACAGATCACTGAGTTTAACTTGCCCCTGCGGCCGGCCAAGACCAAGAAAGAAGAAGACGACCTTAAATTTCAAGCCGGCTGCGTCGAGCTCGACGCCTTGCCTCCGGATGAATTACTTCGCATCGTCCGCGAAGCGATCGAAGAACACATCGATCACAAAGCTCTCAAGATACTTCAAACTGCCGAATGTAACGAGCGGGAGCTGATGGCGCGCATTGCTGGCAACCTGCCAGATATCAGGCGTTACCTGGACGGCGGAATCGAAGCGGGATAAAGATGCCATCCCGCCGCCACCCACCTACCAAATAGGGAAAGCTCACGCCTCCGCGCAGGCAAAAACAGAACCCGAGGAAAAACAAAATGGCTTTCACACCAAAAGTTAAATTCAGCGTCACTTTTCATGAATCGCGAACGCAAGGACGACCGGGCGCCGAACCTGCCGCAACGGGCTGATACAGATCGCTGATGTGATTGCAGAAATCGAGCTGAGCGGCTGGACCAAAGAAAGCCCCAAAGCCGGCAGATGGGTTTCGGTATCGTTCAAAGTTAAAACCGCGCACCATTTGGGCCAACCGGACACCGCGATATGGACGAAGCGTTTGGGCAGACCGCAAACAATTTCAGCAGCGATGCGTCATTCGACCAGCCAGCATCGGATGACAGTGACATCCCTTTTTAACCATCACGGCACGCGCAGCATGCAACTACGCTTGCACTCATGTCTGCACCCCGACCAAAACCATCAAACACGCGTCGGACAATCAGCGTCCCACGCGAATTGGCGAAAAAGCTAAAAACCCTGGCAGTCAAGCGCGATACCTCCATCGCCTGCGTCATCGGCGACGCCCTCAGGCATCAGCGGAAGGAGGCCGCACAATGAAACGCACGACAAGTGTTGAACCGCCGAAACCACCGCCCGCGCCCTGCCAATTCGAATTGCCGAAATTGATGGGCATGACCGCGCAAGAACTCGACCGCGCCACCTGGGAAATGACGGCGATGCTGATTTTTCCGAGCGATGGCTGCGAACTAAAAGTTCACAACAAAGCGTTGGATCATGAGTTGGCGACTGTTTTGGCCAGCCCGCTCTCGCGTTCCGAGCGCAATGCACGAGCCAAGCGGGCAATTGACGCACGCAAGGAGAAAGTTGCCTCAGCGCAAGTGGAGGCGAAGCACAAAGCCGGGATCGACCGATGGGAGTTCCCCGTAACCCGCACAGAACGCGAAGAGCAACAGCGACGGTGTGCAGCGTTAATTACGGATGGAACGTACCCAGTCGAGAAGCACCAGCTTGAATGGCCCGAGCTCGATTCAATCGACATCGTGTTGCTCCCCGAGGATGATCCGCGCCAGCAATGGTATGAACGAGCATTAGCCATTTGGCGCCGACATGCCGACACTTTGCCACCCGCCGCGCAGCGCGACCTATTGCTAAACCGTGTTCGTCCATTGGATCAGCAACTAATGAAATGCTTTCAACTGGCTCAGTACACCGAGGGTTGGGCGCTCGTTGAGCAATTCGACGTTGGTTTGGTCGTTCATATCGCAGCGCTGCGCGAACGCGAGCGGGCCGCCGCCTCGCCAGCGAACCAGATTCGCGGCTGCCTTGCGCAATTGCAAAGACGCGCGTGGAATGCTTTCGAGATTACACTCGTCGAGTCCCTGTTGACCCGAGTGAGCAAATCACGGGCGTGAACTTCAACGCCGTCGAGGTGAGCAGCGGCAGGCAAATAACGCGAGATGATATCAAGCGCCTATGCAGGCCGGTCACCGTCCGCGATGACTCGAAGTGGGCGCAAAACTTCACCTCGGAGCGCCA
>JAFBAG010000198.1 GCA_019247925.1 Pseudolabrys sp. | reverse complement strand
AGTCAGAACGCGGCTTATCTCATGCTCGCCATGGGCCTGTGAAAAGTGGATGGCGCCGTGAGTGGCGAGGCGTTCGGCTTTCTTGCGCATCTTGCGCCGCATGTCCGAGCTTGTGCGGCGCTGCATAACCTCTTCGAAACTGCCTGCGAGCGTGCCGCAATAGCCAAATCCCGGCGAAAACTGATGCGGCCAGTTCAGCAGCGGGTTGGATACTCCGTGCCAGCGTTCGGGCTGGTTGGTCAGCGCGAGAGTATCCACATGCTGCGCCAGTTTTGCGCGCATTGCCGCGAGATCTGCGAAATTCGCAGACGCGGCGGCATCGCGACGCCAAAGCGCGAAATTGTAGTTGGCATGCTTGCCGCCGAGATATTCCGCGATCGTGACCGCGCCGAACTGACGGCGGCCGAGGGGCCACAAGGTTAGGGGTGCACCGGCCCCATTCAATCCAACGGCGATCAAGGGCACGACTTTTTCGCTTGCGCCGACATGGCGCTGCCAAGCTTCGAGGAAGGCGTAGCGCTGATAGGGCGTCATGACCGCGCCGTCGCCTTCCAGCGCGAGCCAGTGCGGCGCGGCGGCAGCAAACGTGTCGAAAATCTCGACGCGGACGAGCTGGGCGCTGGCAGCTGTTGCGGCCGGCAGGAGGGCAGGCACTGCTGGCACTGCGATGCTCATCCGGTCCCTAATCCTGTCCTTGAGGGGGCCCGAAGGCCCTGAAATTGGGTTTCCGAACCCTCGCAAACATTTCTCAATAATCCGTTGGAATATTGGTGCACACTCGGCCTCAGGGGTTAGGCGATTGGAACTGCTGAAGAAAACCATCATCCGCGGGGGGCTTGAGGGGCTGTATTTCAGCGGCGCTCACCACGTCATGCGTCCCTTGGTTGGTGGCATCGGCGCTATTTTGACGCTGCATCACGTGCGGCCGCCGCGCACCGATGGCTTTCAGCCGAACCGGCTCCTTGAAGTATCGCCGACGTTCCTCGAACGGCTCCTGCGACGCTTGCGAAAATCGCGCCTCGATCTGATCTCGCTCGACGAGATGTATTCGCGCATGGTGAGCGGCAATTTCCGGCGCCGCTTCGTCTGCATCACCTTCGACGACGGCTATAAGGACGTGCAGCGTTACGCCTATCCGCTGCTGAAAAAATATGAAGTGCCGTTCGCGCTTTATATTCCGACCAGTTTCCCGGATCGCCTCGGTGAGCTGTGGTGGATCGCGCTGGAAGCGGTGATCGCACGGAACAGTCGCGTCGGCCTTGTCGTCAATGGCAAGGATCAGTTTTTCGAATGCGGCAGCACCCGCGAGAAGCGTCAGCTTTATAATGAGGTCTACGCGTGGCTGCGCAGCATGAAGACCGAAGAAGAGTTGCGCCGTGTCGTGCGCGACCTGGCGGCCTGTCATCGCGTCGATATCGCGGCGCTGTGCGACGAGCTCTGTATGACCTGGGAGGAGATCGCTGAACTCGCGACCGATCCGCTGGTGACGATCGGCGCGCACACCGTCAATCACTACATGCTCAAGAAGGTGCCAAGCGAGAAAACCGTTCGCGCCGAAATGGACATGAGCCGCGCGGTCATCGAGGCGGCGTTGGGCAAGCGGCCTCATCATCTCTCCTATCCGGTCGGTGATCCGACCTCGGCCGGCCCGCGCGAATTTCAAATCGCGGCAGAGCTCGGTTTCAAGACGGCGGTGACGACCCGGCCGGGAGTGTTGTTCCGCAAACACCGCCAGCACCTGTTGGCGCTGCCACGGATTTCGGTGAACGGCGAATTCCAGAGCCAGCGCTATCTCAAAGTGCTGATGTCCGGCGCCGCGACCGCAGTGTGGAACGGGTTTCGCCGCATCAACGCGGCGTGAAGCTGTCGCGCGGCGGCGTCCCTTTCGACATCCAACTCACGATCGGCATTGCCGGCAGCACCCAGCCAAGTCCGGCGATCACGTAATACATAAGCGCGGTCCAGCCGCTGATTGACGTCAGTACCGATTGGGCCAAGGCCATCGCGAGCAACGACCAGATCATCGCGAGGAGGAGCAGGGCGACCGTGCCGAGCAGCTTTCGGGTGCGGGGATTCATGACGTTTCGTCTCGGACCATGATGCTATAGATAAACCGGCATGATGATCCGCTCAAATCCGCCATCGACACCGCGTGCTGTCCGCGTATGGCTGTTTTGCGTCGCCGCGCTGATTTTTGTGACGCTTATCGTCGGCGGGGCGACCCGGCTCACCGAATCCGGACTGTCGATTACTGAGTGGAAACCAGTAACAGGGATTGTACCGCCACTCACTACCGCGGCGTGGCAGGCCGAGTTCGAGAAATATCGCGCGACCCCGCAATATCGCGAGCTCAATCGCGGCATGAGCCTTGAACAATTCAAGACAATCTACTGGTGGGAATACGCGCATCGCGCCCTCGCGCGGCTGGTCGGCGCGGCATTTCTGCTGCCGCTCCTGTGGTTCCTGTGGCGCGGCGATATTCCGCCGCCGCTGCGCAATCGGCTGTGGGGGATTTTTGCCGCGGGCGCAGTGCTCGGAGCCGTCGGCTGGTGGATGGTCGCTTCGGGCTTGGCCGACCGCACCAGTGTGTCGCAATACCGGCTGGCATTTCACCTTACGCTCGCCTGCGCGATTTATGCGGCGATCATCTGGACGGCGCGGCGTTTGATGCCGGGCCCGGAAGACGAGACTGCGCCGCGCCTGCAACGGAGCGCGGTCGCGCTGATGATGTTGGTGTTATGCCAGATTTACCTTGGCGCCCTGGTCGCAGGCCTTGATGCCGGAATGACTTTCAACACATGGCCGCTGATTGACGGCGCCGTCATACCGGCGGCCGAGCGGCTGTGGTTCGAAACGCCTCTGTGGCGGAATTTTTTTGAAAACTCCCTCACTGTGCAATTCACGCATCGAATGACGGCTTATGCCATCTGGGTGCTGGCGGTGCTGCATGCCTTTGACGCGTGGCGAAGTGCGTTGGATCATGTGAGAAAATATGCGCTCGGTCTTGCAATTGTGGTCACCGCGCAAGCGGCGCTCGGCATCGTCACATTAATGTCTGTTTCACCCTTGCCGCTGGCGCTCGCGCATCAGGCCCTCGCCGTCATTGTGCTGACCACCGCGGTGGTTCATGCTGCGCGCGTGGTTCCGCAGCACCATGGTGCTGCCATCCCAGTGGGAGCGCATACGAGGTGATCGCGGTCACGCAACAGGGCAAGGTTGCTGTCATCACGCTCGCGCATGGCAAGGCCAACGCCATGGACATTGAATTTTGCCGCGCACTGACGGGCCAGTTTCAGAAACTCGCCAAATCCAAAGCGGAAGCGGTCGTTATAACCGCGAACGGCCCGATCTTCTCCGCCGGGGTCAACCTGCTGCGCGCGAGCGAGGGCGGCGTCAAATATCTGCGACAATTTCTGCCCGCTTTGAACAAGATGTTCGACGCCATCTTCAATTTCCCGAAACCGGTCGTGGCGGCCATCAACGGCCACGCGATCGCCGGGGGCTGCGTGCTCGCATGCTGCGCCGATTACCGCATGATGGTGCGCGGGCAAGGGCGTATCGGCGTCACTGAGCTTCTGGTTGGGCTTCCGTTTCCGGCGCTCGCTTTCGAAGTGATGCGTTTTGCGACCGGCCCGCGTTATTTCCCGGAGCTGATCTATACGGGCCAGACCTATCCGGCGGATGCGGCGCTCGAGCGCGGCCTTTTGCATGAGCTGGTCGACGCTGACGCACTGGTGGCGCGCGGCGTCGCGGCGGCTGAGATGCTCGCACAAATCGCGCCCGCCGCCTTCGCCCAAACCAAACGGCAGATGCGGCTGCCTGTCACCGAGCGCATCAAGCGCGATGGCAAAAAGACCGATGCCGCCGTGACCAAGATCTGGTGCACGCCGGCAAGCGTTGCGTCGATCAAGGGTTACGTTGCGCGGACTTTCAAGAAGTCCTAGCGCTTCAACCCGCGAGACCCTCTTCGAGATCCTGGATGATATCGTCGACCTCTTCGAGGCCGATCGATACGCGGATCACGTCCGGCCCAGCGCCAGCCTGCACCTTTTGCGCATCCGAAAGCTGTCGGTGTGTGGTCGATGCCGGATGAATGATCAGCGAGCGTGTGTCGCCGATATTCGCAAGATGCGAAAACAGCTTTACGTTCGAGACGAGCTTTACGCCGGCGTCGTAGCCGTCCTTGAGGCCGAACGTGAAAACCGCGCCGGCGCCCTTCGGGCAATATTTCTTGACGAGGTTATGATACTTGTCGCCCGGCAAGCCCGGATAGCTGACCCAGGCAATCTCCGGACGTTTTGCCAGCCACTCCGCAACCTTGAGCGCGTTGTCGCAATGCTTCTGCATGCGAAGCGACAAGGTTTCGATTCCGGTCAAGATCAGAAAGGCGTTGAAGGGGGACAGCGCCGGCCCCAGATCGCGAAGGCCGAGTACGCGGCAAGCGATGGCAAAGGCAAAATTGCCGAATGTCTCGTGCAGCACGATCCCCTGATATTCGGGACGGGGCTCTGAAAGCATCGGATAACGGCCTTCGCGCGACCAGTTGAACGTGCCGCCGTCGACGATCATGCCGCCGATCGAATTGCCATGGCCGCCGAGAAATTTCGTCAGCGAGTGGACGACAATGTCGGCGCCGAAATCGATCGGCTTGCAGAGATAGGGCGTCGCCAGCGTGTTGTCGACAATCAGCGGCACCCCGGCTTTCTTAGCAATTTTTGAGACGCCTTCGATGTCAGTGATGACGCCGCCGGGATTGGCGATCGACTCGATAAAGATGCATTTGGTCTTCGGCGTCACGGCGCGCTCGAAAGAAGACAGGTCGTCGGGATCGGCCCAGACGACGTTCCAGCCGAAATTCTTGTAGGCGTGATTGAACTGATTGATCGAGCCGCCGTAGAGCTTCTTGGAGGCGACGAACTCGTCACCCGGCGTCATGAGATTGTGCATGACGATGAATTGCGCGGCGTGGCCCGAAGCGATGGCGAGGCCGGCCGTTCCGCCTTCGAGCGCGGCGACGCGCTCTTCCAGCACCGCATTGGTGGGATTGCCGATGCGGGTATATATGTTGCCGAACGCTTGCAGGCCGAACAGCGAAGCGGCGTGATCGACATCGTCGAACACGAAGGACGTCGTCTGATAGATCGGGGTCGCGCGGGCGCCGGTGGTCGGATCCGGCTGGGCGCCGGCGTGGATCGCCAGCGTATTAAAGCCGGGATTGCGTTCGTTATTGCCGACCATGGTCGCTCTGCCTCTGGTTGTTAGCGCGGGTTGCGCGATTTATTCAGCCGCGGAGAGGAGGGTCAAGGCGGGCCGAATTATTCTGAAAACGCGCCCAAATGTGGAAACGAGCGCCTGCTGCGCCGCGCGGCGGCGACAAATATTTCTTAGTTGCCACTATCTTGCGCGGCCATTTCCTTGGCCTGTGCGTCAGCCTGACTTTGCGACTGCATCGCCTTGTCGGTCGCGTCGGTCGCGCCACCCTGCATCGTGA
The DNA here is from genome assembly GCA_019247925.1 of Pseudolabrys sp. Lineage (GTDB taxonomy): Bacteria > Pseudomonadota > Alphaproteobacteria > Rhizobiales > Xanthobacteraceae > Pseudolabrys. Next base: position 5,549 of record JAFBAG010000198.1, on the reverse strand, counting down.
CGCGGTCGAGCGACATCCGCTGAACGCCTTTGCCGGAAACCTTGGCGCGCTTCGAGCTTAATGTGCGGGAGTTCACGCCGATCCACGAGATCTCCGACGAGAGGCGGCCATATTCGATTTTCGGGCAGCGGTTCATGACGACTTTTATGCCGGCATTCTCGGCGAGCTTGGCCGCTTCGTCGTTGCGCACCGTCAGCTGCATCCAGATGACGGACGGCTTTTGCTGGAGCGCGAGGGCTTCTTTCACGATCGGCAGGGCGTGCTCCGAGGCGCGAAAGACATCGACCATGTCGACCGGCCCGGGGATGTCCGATAGTTTTGCGTAGACTTTCTGCCCGAGAATTTCCTTGCCGGCATGGCCCGGATTGACCGGGATCATCCGATAGCCGCGTTCGAGCAGATACTTGAAGGCAAAATAGCTCGGCCGGTTATCCTTCGGCGAAATGCCGACCATTGCGATGGTCTTGACGGTATTGAGGATGCCGCGGATGTAACTGTCGGCGTAGGTGTCGTGGTTCATTTCTTCTGCGCGTCGAGAACCTTGCGGCACGCCTCAGCGAGACTCGCACGCTGCTTTTCGAGACAGCCGATGATACGCCCGCCGCCCGGCATCGTGCCCTTGCAGTATTTATCGTAGTCGCCCTTGCAGGCCTCGCGTTGCGCGGCGGTCATATTTTGCGCAAGCGCCGGCGCGGCGCAGGTCAGAACGGCGGCAGCAATGGCGATACGCAGCATGAAAGGCTCCTTAGCGGTCTTCCCAGTTTGGATCGCGTTTCTCGATGAAGGCCTTGAAGCCTTCTTCGTTGTCGCGCGCCATCATGTTCTCGACCATGACTTCGACAGTCAGTTTGTAGGCGTCGGCCAGCGGCATTTCGCGCTGACGATAGAAGGCCTGCTTGCCGTGTTTCACGATTAAGGTGGACTGCCCGGCGATCTTGCGGGCAAGGCTCGAGGCTTCCTCGCTGGCTTTCCCGGCAGGCACGACGCGATTGACGAGGCCGATGCGGTAAGCCTCGTCCGCCGAAACCGCGTCGCCGAGGAGCAGCATTTCCATCGCGTGTTTGTTCGCCACGTTGCGCGAGAGGGCCACCATCGGCGTCGAACAGAACAAGCCGATATGCACGCCCGGTGTCGAGAAGCGCGCGGTCTCCGAGGCGATCGCAAGATCGCAGGTTGCGACAAGTTGGCACCCTGCGGCTGCCGCAACACCTTCGACGGCGGCGATAACCGGCTGCGGAATTTGCTGCACCTTCATCATCAAGGCGGCGCAGCGCTCCATAAGATCCTTGAAATAGGCGCGGCCGCGGTCCGGCCCGGTACGATGCGCCTGCATTTCCTTCATGTCGTGGCCAGATGAGAACGCCGGCCCATTGTGTGAGAGAACGACGGCGCGCACGGACTTATCTTGAGCCATGGCGTCGAATTCGGCGTGGAGCGCCGCGAGCATCGCTTCAGTGAGCGTATTGCGCCGCGCCGGACGGTTGAGCGAGAGGAGCGCAACGCCATCGATGTCCCCGCGCAGCAATTCGGGCGAGGAAACGGCGTCACTTTGGGGCTTGATCGTCATTTCGATCGAACTTAGCCCCTGAACGCCCTCGCGCAAGGGCGCCAGGAAACCCCGCACTTTCGCTGGCTTCAGGCGGCGTCTATGAATGTGACTATGAGCAAGCCCGCCAAGTCACCCGCGATGTCGCGCGAGCAGATCGAAGCGCTCTTGGCAAAGGAATTCCCGCAGGCCTTCCATCCTGGCAGCGGACTTTCGGTTGAGGAGGTCGGCTTCGGCACCGCGCGCGTACGCCAAGCTTACATGGCGCGGCTGATCCGTCCCGGCGGCACGATCTCAGGCCCGACCATGATGGCTTTGGCCGATTTTGCCATGTACGTCGCGGTTTTCTCGGCTGCCGGCCCGGTGCCGCTGGCCGTGACGACCAATCTCAACATCAACTTTCTGCGCAAGCCCGCGCAGGCTGACATCGTTGCCAAGGCGCGGCTGCTCAAGCACGGCAAGCGCCTGGTGGTGGGCGAGGTCGACATCGTCTCGGCGGATTCGGAGGAAACCGTTGCGCACGTGACCGCGACCTATTCCATCCCGCCCGCGACTTAGGAAGTGGTATTTTTATACCATTCTTATAACCAGCTGATATTGTTGGGCTTATAAGGCGGTGACGCTGTTGACCCACTTGATTGCTGCCGCTACACAGCGCGCCAATCGACGGCGTCTGGCCGTCTTCCCAGGAATACGGCTCATGAAAACGTTCTCGGCCAAGCCGGCCGATATCCAGAAGAAATGGGTGCTGATCGATGCCACTGGCCTGATCACAGGGCGGTTGGCTTCGCTCGTCGCCATGCGGCTGCGCGGCAAACACAAGGCGTCCTACACGCCGCATGTCGATGACGGCGACAATGTCATCGTCATCAACGCGGCCAAAGTGGTGCTGACCGGGCGCAAGCGCGACAAGAAGGTCTATTACCACCACACCAACTACATCGGCGGCATCAAGGAGCGCTCGGCCAAGCAGATCCTGACGGGTCGCTTCCCGGAGCGCGTGCTCGAAAAGGCCGTGGAACGCATGCTGCCGCGCGGGCCGCTCGGCCGTGTCCAGCTCGGCAATCTGCGGGTCTATCCGGGTGCCGATCATCCGCACGCGGCGCAACAGCCAGAAAAGCTCGATGTCGCCGCCATGAACCGCAAGAACGCGAGGAGCGCGTAATGTCTCAGATGGAAGGTCTCGCCTCGCTGAAAGCGGCCGCTCCCGAAGCGCCGAAATACGAGAAGAAGGTCGACAAGCAGGGCCGCGCCTACGCGACCGGCAAGCGCAAGAACGCCGTCGCGCGCGTCTGGCTCAAGCCCGGCTCGGGCAAGATCACGGTCAACGAACGCGCGGTTGAAGTGTTTTTCGCGCGCCCGGTGTTGCGCATGCTGATCCAGCAGCCGCTGGTCACCGCAAATCGCGCGGGCCAGTTCGATGTCATCTGCACGGTGTCCGGCGGCGGTCTGTCGGGACAGGCAGGTGCGGTGCGCCACGGCCTGTCAAAGGCGCTCACGAATTACGAGCCTGAATTGCGCGGCGCCCTCAAGAAGGCCGGGTTCCTGACGCGCGACAGCCGTGTAGTCGAGCGCAAGAAGTATGGCCACAAGAAAGCGCGTAGGTCGTTCCAGTTCTCCAAGCGCTAAGCGCAACCGGAACTTCAAAGAGAAGCGCGCCTTTACGGCGCGCTTTTTATTTGCAGCAAGCCTTTGAGCCTGCAGCGGTTTGCGGGAGCGATTACAATTTTCGCCAATCTTGCGGCAAAGACGCCGCCATAACGCAAGTGTTCCGCGACAAATCGTCCGTAAATTCACGGACATGCAATTGTCTGACGCACTTCACCCGGCGGTCCTCGACCTGTCGACGCTCTCCTTCGTCGCGGTGTGTATCGCCGTCCTCCTGGGCCTCGTTTTGCTGATCAGCTGGGCGCAGGACCGCAGCATGCATGCTTTGGCCTGGTGGGGCGCAGCCTATCTGATCGGCGGCTCGTCGATCGCACTCTGGAGTGCGCCGACACCGTTGATGAGCGTTCCGCCGGAAATTTCGGGCACTCTGACTTTTCTAGCCTGCGGCATGATCTGGAACGGCGTGCGAATATTTCACGGCCGGCGCATTCGCACGCGCGTCGCTTTCGCCGGCGCAGCGTTCTGGCTGATCTGCTCGCTGCTCCCGGGCTTCAACGAAGCGGGGCGGGTGGTCGTGAGCGGCATCATCGTCGCGTCCTACACGTTCTTCATTGCGCGGGAGCTTTGGCGCGAGCGCCGCAAGTCCTTGTTCTCGCGCACCGCCGCGATTGTTGTCCCGATATTGCACGGCGCGATTTTCCTTGTGCCCGTTGTGATGAAAGTCAGTCTGAGCGCGGAATCCTCGGCGCTGTGGATGCAGGTTTTCGTCCTCGAAACGGTGATTTATTCGGTCGGCACGGCGTTCATTGTGCTGCTGCTCGTCAAGGACAAATATGTTCAGGTACACCGCACCGCCGCTTCGACCGATGTCTTGACCGGCCTTCTGAACCGCCGCGCCTTCCTCGAAAATGCCAAGACGCTCTGCGAGCGCCGGCGCAGCCGCGGCGAGCCAGTCGCGGTGCTTCTGTTCGACCTCGATCATTTCAAGAAGATCAACGATACGTTCGGCCACGCGACCGGCGATGAAATGCTGCGCGTGTTTGCTGCAACAACGCGGGCCACCATGCGCGGGAACGACATCGTCGGCCGGCTAGGTGGCGAGGAATTCGCCGCTATCGTACCGGCGGACTGCGAGATCACGGAAAAAATCGCCGAACGCGTACGGCAGGGCTTTCAGGCAGCCGGCAAGGCACTGGGAGAGCTGCAAATCAATGCGACCGTGTCGATCGGCGCGGTCTGCGCAGCCTGCGCCCAAGCCGACGTTGAACCGATGCTGATGCGCGCCGACGAAGCGCTCTATGCCGCGAAAAATAGCGGACGCAACCAGCTCAAATTCTCAGAGCTTCAAGCCGCCGACGTTTTGCCGGCCCATCCGCGACCGATGCGATTGACCCGCCGGCAGCGACTTCATCCCAGGGAGGTTTTCGAGTTCCTCCGCCGTCTGGCGCACCGCGCAAGCGGCTAAACTCCTGGCTTTCTCGCCCGGCAACATCTCGTTTACCGGCTCCGCGTTATCATGCGCCAATGGGGTCGGGTTCTGTCACGCTTGAGGCCATTGCGGCGCGCGCCGGTGCCGCGCTCGCTTGCTCGTTTTCCAATTCGGATGAGTACAACGCCGCGCTGATTGCGGAGCGCCGTGCCGCCGGGATTTACGGGCCGCGCCGGCACCGCAGGCACATGATCGTGAGCGCCGCGGGCGTGTCCGCCGGACTGGCGTTTCTGCTGCTGATCCTTCTGTAATTTTCTCGCCATAAATAAAAAGGGCGCCCCTTGAGGCGCCCTTTAAGTTGCGTCGTCACGTGGCGACGTTTGGGAGAAAACTTACGACGAGTAGTACATGTCGAACTCGACCGGATGCGGCGTGTGCTCGAAGCGGATCACCTCCGTCATCTTGAGGTCGATGTAGCTGTCGATGAAATCGTCATCGAAAACGCCGCCCGACTTCAGGAACTCACGATCCTTATCGAGGTTCATGAGCGCTTCGCGCAGCGAACCGCACACGGTCGGAATTTTCTTCAACTCGGCAGGCGGCAGATCGTAGAGATCCTTGTCCGCCGCATCGCCCGGATGCAGCTTGTTCTTGATGCCGTCGAGACCCGCCATCGTCATTGCCGCGAAAGCGAGATACGGATTGGCAAGCGGATCGGGGAAACGGATCTCGATGCGCTTGGCCTTCGGATTGGTCGTGTACGGAATGCGGCACGACGCCGAGCGGTTGCGCGACGAATATGCTAGCAACACTGGCGCTTCGTAGCCGGGCACAAGGCGCTTATAGGAGTTCGTCGTCGGGTGAGTGAACGCGTTGACCGCTTTGGCGTGCTTGATCACGCCGGCGATGTACGACAGGCACATCTCCGAGAGGTCGTCGTATTTGTTGCCGGCGAACATTGGCTTG
>JAFBAG010000188.1 GCA_019247925.1 Pseudolabrys sp. | reverse complement strand
TCATCGCGCCATCGGACATGATGGATGGCCGCGTCGGCGCAATCCGCAAGGCGCTCGATGCCTCGAACTTCACCGACGTCTCGATCATGGCCTATGCGGCAAAATATGCGTCCGCCTTTTACGGCCCCTTCCGCGACGCGGTCGGCTCCGCCAAGACTTTGACCGGTGACAAACGCACGTATCAGATGGATTACGCGAATTCCGACGAAGCCTTGCGCGAAGTCGCGCTCGACATCGAGGAAGGCGCCGACATGGTGATGGTGAAGCCCGGCCTGCCCTATCTCGACATCGTTTCGCGCGTGAAGGAGACGTTCGCCATGCCGACCTTCGCCTATCAGGTGTCGGGCGAATACGCGATGATCATGGCCGCGGCCCAGAATAACTGGCTCGACGGCGAGCGCGCGATGATGGAAAGCCTGATCGCCTTCAAGCGCGCAGGCGCCGATGGCGTGCTGACATATTTCGCCCCGCGCGCCGCTGAAAAGCTAAAGAGCATTTAGGGCGCGTTCCGCATGGGCGAGTTCGGAATCGGCCAGGGCGTGCCGCGCTTCGAGGATCCGCGGCTCATTCGCGGAGGCGGCCGCTACACCGACGATGTGCAAATGGCCGGCATGGCGCACGGCGTCGTCGTCCGCTCCGCTCATGGTCATGCCAAGATCAAATCGATCGACACCGCGGCCGCGAAGGCGGCGCCTGGTGTGCTCGCCGTCATCACCGCGACCGACTGGAAAGCCGTCGGGCTGGGCGACCTGCCCTCGCATGCCGGCTTGAAGCGCCGCGACGGCTCCCCGCTCTACAAGCCGCGCTATACGGTTCTCGCAGAGGATCGCGTGCGGTGGGTCGGCGATCCCATCGCTTTTGTCGTCGCGGACACGCTGACGCAGGCCCAGGACGCGGCCGAACTGGTCGCCATCGATTACGAAGCCCTCCCTGCCGTGCCTTCGACAATCGAGGCGGTGAAGCCTGGCGCGGCGCGCGTCTATGAGGACTGTCCCGACAATATCTGTTTCGTGGAGCTGATCGGTGACAAGGCAGCCACCGACGCTCAGTTTGCCAAAGCCGCGCATGTGACGAAGCACAAGTTCGTCATCAATCGCGTCACCGCCGCCTGCATGGAGCCGCGCGGTACGGTCGCGCACTATCACGCTGGCGAAGGCCGCTATCACGTCCATACGCCTACGCAGCGGCCGCACGGTTTTCGCGGTGATCTGGCCCAGATGCTCAAGGTGCCGGAAGCCGCGGTCCATATCGTGACCGCCGACACCGGTGGTTCATTCGGCATGAAGACGCCGATATTCAACGAGACGCCGCTCTGCTGTCATGCCTCGAAGCTTATCGGCCGTCCGGTGAAGTGGATCGCGACGCGAACCGAATCCTTCCTGAGCGACGCCGGCGCCCGCGACAACATCACCGGGGCCGAGCTTGCCCTCGACAAGGACGGCAATTTTCTCGGCCTGCGCGTGAAAGTCCTGGCCGCGGTTGGCGCGTATTTGCAACCAAATATGCCCGCGGCTTTCCTCAATGCGGGGACGCTCGCTGGCACCTACCGCACGCCCGCAATTTTCGTCGATTTCACGGGTGTGTTCAGCAACACGAATCCGGTCCGCCCCTATCGCGGCAATGGCCGGCCTGAGGCCGCCTACATCATCGAGCGCATGATCGAACTCGCGGCGCGCGAACTTAAAATCGACGCGGCTGAATTGCGCCGACGCAATTACATTCGCCCCAACCAGATGCCGTTCAAGACCGGCCTGACGTTCACTTATGACTGCGGCGAGTTCGAAAAGAACATGGACCTCACCATGGAGCTCGCCGATTACAAGAGCTTCGAGAAGCGCCGCAAGCAATCCCGCAAAAATGGCAAGTACCGCGGCATCGGCCTATCGAACACGATCGAGCGCGCCGCCGCGCCCGGCACGGAAGGCGCCGAGGTGCGATTTGATCGTACCGGCAGCGTGACAATTTTCGGCGGCTCGAACAGCCAGGGCCAAGGACACGAGACGGTCTTCAAGCAGATCATTGCCGACAAGTTTGGCATGCATCCGGATCAGATCCGCTACATTCAAGGCGATACGGACGCGGTGTTCTATGGCGAAGGCACTGGCGGCTCACGCTCCGCCACGATGGGCGGCTCCGCCGTGTCGAAAGCCGGTGACAAAGTGATCGAAAAGGCGAAGGGGATTGCCGCGCACGCACTCCAGGTCGACATCGGCGAGATCAAATTTGTCGATGGGGTCTTTTCCGCGGCGAAAAGCAACCGCACCCTGACCTGGAAAGAGATCGCCGCGGATTCGCAGCTACCGGC
>JAFBAG010000263.1 GCA_019247925.1 Pseudolabrys sp. | reverse complement strand
GCTCGGCGACGCGCTTGCGCAGCTTCTCGATGTCGGCGCCCTTCTTGCCGATGACGACGCCAGGGCGGGCCGAATGGATCGTGACGCGGCACTTCTTGTGCGGACGCTCGATGATGATCTTGGAGACAGCGGCCTGCTTGAGCTGTTTCATCAGCTCTTCGCGGATCTTAATGTCCTCGTGCAGCAGCGAGCCGTACTCGTTCTTGCCGGAATACCAGCGCGAATCCCAAGTGCGGTTGATGCCGACGCGCAGCCCGACCGGATTGACCTTTTGACCCATCTAATCCCTCTCCTGCCTCACGCCGACGCTTTGGCTTCGGCCTTTTCGCGCACCACGATCGTGATGTGAGCGAACGGCTTCATGATGCGCCCGACACGGCCGCGGCCGCGCGCGTGATGGCGCGTGATGACCAGACCCTTGCCGACCGATGCCTCGGCGACGACAAGCTCGTCGACGTCGAGGTCGTGATTGTTTTCCGCGTTGGCGATCGCCGACTGCAAACACTTGCGAACGTCCCTGGCGATGCGCTTGCGCGAGAATTCGAGGTCGGCGAGCGCCGACGCGACCTTCTTGCCGCGGATCATCTGCGCGACGAGGTTGAGCTTCTGCGGCGAGATGCGCAGCATGCGGCTCACCGCCTTCGCCTCGTTATCCTTCAGATCGCGCTCGCGTGCGCTCTTGCCCATAACGAAATTCCTTAGCTCGATGCCGCGGGAGCGGCGGCCGGCGCGGCCGCGGGGGCCGCAGCAGCCGGCGCCCCGGTGCGCTTGGCTTTGCGGTCCGAGGTGTGGCCGTAGAACATGCGGGTCGGCGCGAACTCGCCGAACTTGTGGCCGACCATTTCCTCGGTGACCATCACCGGGATGTGCTTCTGGCCGTTGTAGACACCGAAGTTGAGCCCGACGAATTGCGGCAGGATGGTCGAGCGCCGGCTCCAGATCTTGATCATCTCGTGGCGGCCCGACGCGCGCGAGGCTTCCGCTTTCTTAAGCAGATAGCCGTCGACAAACGGGCCCTTCCAAACCGAACGTGACATCTGTGTTCGTGTCCTTACTGCTGCTTTTTCTTGCGATCGTGGCGGCTCACCACGATGAATTTCGTGGTGCGCTTGTTCTTGCGGGTCTTCCAGCCCTTGGTGGGCTGGCCCCACGGCGTGGTCCAATGCTTGCCGCCATTGGTGCGGCCGCCGTGCGGATGATCGACGGGGTTCATCGAGATGCCGCGATTGTGCGGCATGCGGCCCTTCCAGCGCTGGCGGCCGGCCTTGCCGATCGTGATGTTCATGTGGTCGGGGTTCGACACCGCGCCGACCGTCGCCTTGCAGCGGCCGTGAACGAGGCGCTGCTCGGTGGAATTCAGGCGCAGGATGACGTACTCGCCATCGCGCCCGACGATCTGCGCATAGCTGCCGGCCGAGCGGGCGATCTGGCCGCCCTTCCCGATCTTGATCTCGACATTGTGCACGATGGTGCCGACCGGGATGTTCTCGATCGGCATCGCATTGCCTGGCTTGATGTCGGCTTCTTCGGCCGCGATCACGGTGTCGCCGGCGCCGAGGCGCTGCGGCGCGAGAATGTAGGCCTGCTCGCCATCCTGATACTTGATGAGGGCGATGAAGGCGGTGCGGTTCGGATCGTATTCGAGCCGCTCCACGGTCGCCGGCACGTCGAGCTTGACGCGGCGGAAATCCACCTTGCGGTAGGCGCGCTTGTGACCGCCGCCGCGGAAGCGCGACGTGATGTGGCCGTTATTGTTGCGGCCGCCGGTCGAATTCTTGCCTTCGGTGAGCGCCTTGACCGGCTTGCCCTTGTGCAGGCTCGAGCGGTCGACGATCACCAGCTGACGCTGGCTCGGCGTGACGGGGTTGAATGTCTTCAGTGCCATGGCGCTACCCTTAGAGTCCCGTCGTCACGTCGATCTTGTGGCCTTCTTCGAGCGTCACGATCGCGCGCTTGACGTCCGAGCGCTGCGCGCGGGTGTTCTTGAAGACCTTCATCTTGCCACGCCGGGTGAGCGTATTGACCGATTTCACCTTGACGTCGAACAGCTTCTCGACCGCTTCCTTGATCTGCGGCTTGGTGGCATGACCGGCCACCTTAAACATCACCTTGTTGTGCTCGGACGCGATCGTCGCCTTTTCGGTGATGACCGGCGAGAGGATGACGTCGTAATGGCGGGGATCGGTGGTGCTCATTTGAACCTCGCCTCGATCGCATCGAGTGCAGCCTTGGTCAGGACCAAGGTCTTGCGGCGCATGATGTCGTAGACGTTGATGCCCTGGACCGGCAGCACATCCACATTCTTGATGTTGCGCGCGGCCGAGCGGAAATTGGTTTCGATTTCAGCGCCATCGATGATCAGCGCGCTTTCCCAGCCGAGCTTGCCGAACTGGGCCGCGAGCGCCTTGGTCTTGGCATCCTTGGCACTGGCCTTGTCGAGCAGGACGATGCCGCCGTCCTTGGCCTTCGACGACAGCGCGTGCTTGAGCGCGAGCGCGCGCACCTTCTTCGGCAGCTCATGCGCATGGCTGCGCACGAGCGGACCGAAAGCCCGTCCGCCGCCGCGGAACTGCGGCACGCGGGCCGAGCCGTGACGGGCACCGCCGGTGCCCTTCTGCTTGTACATCTTCTTGCCGGTGCGCCAGACTTCTGCGCGGCCTTGAGCCTTGTGCGTGCCTCGCTGGCGCTTGGCCAGCTGCCAATTGACCGCGCGCTGAATGAGATCGACGCGCGGCTCGAGGCCGAAAATATCCTTCGACAAAGTCGCCTTGCCGCTTTCCTTGCCGTCGAGGGCGAGAATCTTCACTTCCATCACGCGCCCTCCTTCTTGCTGGCAGCAGCCGCTTGGTCGGCAGCTTTGGCAGCCTGCTCCGCGGCCTTCGCCGCCGCGTCAGCAGCCTTAGCCGCCTGCTCGGCGGCGGCAGCGGCCTTCGCCGCAGCGTCATCCGCCTTCGGCGCTTCTTCGTTCTTGGCTTCCGCTTTTGCTTCGGCCTTGGGCTGATCCGTTGTTTTGAACTTGCCGGGCTTCGGCGCTTCCTTCGGGAGCGACTTCTTCACGGCGTCGCGCACCAGGATCCAGCCGCTCTTTGGGCCAGGAACGGCGCCTTCGACCAGAATGAGGCCGCGCGCCACATCGGTCTGCACGACCTTGAGGTTGAGCGTGGTGACACGGTCGGTGCCGAGATGACCCGGCATCTTCTTGTTCTTGAAGGTCTTGCCGGGGTCCTGACGGCCGCCGGTCGAACCGATCGAACGGTGTGAGATCGACACGCCGTGCGAGGCGCGCAGGCCGCCGAAATTCCAGCGCTTCATGCCGCCGGCAAAGCCCTTGCCGATCGAGGTTCCGCAAACGTCGACAAACTGGCCGACGACGAAATGATCGGCGGTGATCTCGGCGCCGACCGGGATCAATGCATCCTCGGTGACACGGAATTCGGCCAATTTGCGCTTGGGCTCAATCTTGACCTTGGCAAAACCGCCGCGATCCGCCTTGCTCATGTTGCCGGCGCGGCGCTCGCCGGCGCCGAGCTGCAGCGCGACATAGCCGTTCTTGTCTTTGGTGCGGTGGCCGATCACCTGGCAATTGCCAAGGCGCAGCACCGTGACGGGGACGTGATTACCCTCTTCGGTAAACACCCGCGTCATGCCTAGTTTTTGCGCGATCACTCCGGAACGCATGCCCATCACCGCTTAAAGCTTGATCTCGACGTCGACGCCGGCGGCGAGGTCGAGCTTCATCAGCGCGTCCACGGTCTGCGGCGTCGGATCGACGATGTCGAGGAGGCGCTTGTGCGTGCGCATCTCGAACTGTTCCCGGCTCTTCTTGTCGACGTGCGGCGACCGGTTGACCGTGAATTTCTCGATCTTGGTCGGCAGCGGGATCGGACCGCGGACCTGCGCACCCGTGCGCTTGGCCGTGTTCACGATCTCGCGCGTCGACGCATCGAGCACGCGATGGTCAAAGGCCTTGAGCCGGATCCGGATATTCTGGCCGTTCATCTTCTTTTTCTCTCAACGTCACGGCCGGCTCTACGCCACGCCACGACAGTAATTTCCCGCGCGTCTATTGAACGGAGGTGGCCGGGTTTTGAGGCCCGGCCACCGCCAATGCTTGTTATTCGATGATACTCGCCACGACGCCGGCGCCGACGGTGCGGCCGCCTTCGCGAATGGCGAAGCGCAGTTTCTCTTCCATCGCGATCGGCACGATCAGGTGCACTTCCATCGAGATGTTGTCGCCCGGCATCACCATCTCGGTGCCCTGCGGCAGATGCACGATGCCGGTCACGTCGGTGGTGCGGAAATAGAACTGCGGACGATAATTGGTGAAGAACGGCGTGTGGCGGCCACCCTCTTCCTTGGTGAGGATGTAGGCCTCGGCCTTGAACTTCGTGTGCGGCTTCACCGAACCCGGCTTGCAGAGCACTTGACCGCGCTCGACTTCCTCACGCTTGGTGCCGCGCAGCAGCGCGCCGATGTTGTCGCCAGCTTCACCCTGATCGAGCAACTTGCGGAACATTTCCACGCCGGTGACGACGGTCTTCTGCGTCGCCTTGATGCCGACGATTTCGACTTCCTCGCCGACCTTGATGATGCCGCGCTCGACACGGCCGGTGCACACAGTGCCGCGGCCCGAGATCGAGAACACGTCTTCGACCGGCATCAGGAAGGGCTGGTCCTTCGGACGCTCCGGCTGCGGGATGTATTCATCAACGGCGGCCATCAACTGCATGATGGCTTCCTTGCCGAGCTT
>JAFBAG010000058.1 GCA_019247925.1 Pseudolabrys sp. | reverse complement strand
GAGGCCGAGCGGTTGCGCGCCGAATAGGCGAGCAGCACCGGTGCCTCGAAACCGGGAACCAGGCGCTTGTAAGAGTTGGTTGTCGGATTGGTGAAAGCGTTGATCGCCTTGGCGTGTTTGAGAATGCCCGCGATGTACGAGAGGCAGGTCTCCGACAGGTCGGCGTATTTGTTACCCGCGAAAACCGGCTTGCCGCCTTTCCAAATCGACTGGTGGCAGTGCATGCCGGAGCCGTTGTCGCCGTAAATCGGCTTCGGCATGAAGGTCGCCGTCTTGCCGTAGATCTGCGCGACCTGCTGGATGCAGTATTTGTACACCTGCAGGTGGTCGGCCATCACCGTCAGCGGACCGAACTTGAGACCGAGTTCGTGCTGCGCGGACGCCACTTCGTGGTGGTGCTTTTCGACCTTCGCGCCCATACGCGCCATTGCGCCGAGCATTTCGGAGCGCATGTCCTGGATCGAATCTTGCGGCGGGACCGGGAAGTAGCCTTTCTTCGTGCCGACGCGGTGACCAAGATTGCCACCTTCGTATTCGGTGTCCGAGTTAGTCGGAAACTCGACCGAGTCGAGTTTGAAGCCGGTGTTGTACGGGTCGGAACGGAACTTGACGTCGTCGAACACGAAGAACTCGGCTTCCGGACCGAAGTAGATGGTGTCGCCGATGCCGGACGACTTGACCATGCCTTCGGCTTTCTTGGCGATGCCGCGCGGATCGCGATTGTAGGGCTCGCCGGTCGTAGGCTCGAGCACGTCGCAAACGAGAACGAGGGTGGTTTCGGCGAAGAACGGGTCGATGCAGGCCGTTGCCGGATCGGGCATCAGGTTCATGTCGGACTCGTTGATCGCCTTCCAGCCGGCAATCGAGGAGCCGTCGAACATCTGGCCTTCGGCAAAAGTATCTTCCTCGATCATGCTGACGTCGAAAGTGACGTGCTGCCACTTGCCGCGCGGATCGGTGAAGCGGAAATCGACGTATTTCACGTCGTTGTCCTTGATCATCTTCATCACATTTTTAGCGGTCGTCATCGGTCTGCATTCCCCCTTGTTATGAAATACGCACGGACATTCGTGCCGCGCGCTAGATTGCGTCTGCGCCGGATTCGCCGGTGCGAATCCGGATCGCTTCCTCGATATTTGAAACGAAAATCTTGCCGTCCCCGATACGGCCAGTTTGGGCGGCGCGCCTGATCGCATCAACGGCTTTTTCGACCATCTCGTCGCCGAGCACGATTTCGATTTTCACTTTGGGGAGAAAATCGACCACGTATTCAGCGCCGCGATAGAGCTCCGTATGACCTTTCTGGCGGCCGAAGCCCTTGGCCTCGGTGACGGTAATCCCTTGCAGGCCGACCTCCTGAAGCGCTTCTTTCACCTCGTCGAGCTTGAAAGGCTTGATGATGGCCTCGATCTTCTTCATCGAACGATATCCCTGCGCCGGCCCGCACGGACTGACCCGGTGGGACGGCTCAGCGATTGCAGGTTGTATGCCAAATCCGCGGGCATCGAATTCATGAGCCTTGTCCGCATTTTAGCGGTCCCTCCAGCGCGCGGCTTTGTGGCGGCGGCGAGCCGCTGCCTTCGAATTATGCATTCTGCTCAATCTTTTGCCAGCGGGTTACGGGCGGTTCTGCCTGCGAATTAAGCTGCCACATTCGGTAGGGTCGGTCGATGCTTGAACTGCTCACCATTGCTGAGATGGCAGAGGCCGATCGGCTCACGATAGCCAACGGCGTCCCCGGCATCACCCTTATGGAAAACGCGGGGCGCGCTGTCGCCGACTGTGCTTCGCGCCATCCCGCGCGACACGTTCTGGTGGTGGCGGGTCCGGGAAACAATGGTGGCGACGGCTTTGTCGCGGCCCGCTTGCTGGCGGAGCGCGGCGCCCAGGTTGAAGTTCTCCTTCTGGGGGATCGCGCGGCGCGCAAAGGGGATGCGGCGATTGCCGCCTCGCGCTGGAAGGGCCAAACGACAACAAAGCAAACCGAGGCCTTTGCAGGTGCGGAGCTGATCATCGACGCCTTATTTGGAGCGGGGCTCGCGCGTCCTATCGAAGGCGAGGCGGCCACAATCGTCGAAGCAATCAACGCGGCTGGGGTCCCCGTCATTGCAGTTGACGTGCCCTCCGGCATTCACGGCGATAGCGGCGTTGCATTGGGACCGGCGGT
>JAFBAG010000347.1 GCA_019247925.1 Pseudolabrys sp. | reverse complement strand
CGCTCGCGCCGGGCTGGGTCGACGGCGCGGCCTTGTAGGGCGGCGGAGTCTGCTGTGCGGGCTGCGCATGTTGCGCGTTGGGGACGACGCGCAGATGCGGCGCGCCGAATTGCTGGCCGCCAGGCCCGTTGTTTTGCGCGCCGGGCTGTCCGGGCTGGCCCGGCTGCTGCGGGATCGGCAGGCCGGTCGCCGGGTCGATCTGCGGCGGCTGCATGTTCTTGGCGTCGGGGCCGGCGTAGGTCGCCTCGAGGTCGATGATGTCGCGCAGGAACGCCTTGCCCTCGTTCAATTCGTCGCGCCAGATGATGATGGCCTGGAAGGTGAGCGGGCTTTCGCACAGACCGGCGATCATCGCCTCGCGGCCGGCCTCGATGCGCTTGGCGATGGCGATTTCGCCTTCGCGCGACAGCAGTTCGACCGAGCCCATTTCGCGCAGATACATGCGCACCGGATCGTCGGTGCGCTCGCCCGGCTCCTTCTTCTCGGTGGTGGCGAGCGCCTTCTGCTTGGTCTCGACCAGCTCGCGGCCGGAATCGTCGTCATCGTCGTCGTCGATCTCGTCGGTCGCCTTCTCCTCGCCGTCCTCGTCCGTCGCGTCCTCGTTCTCCACGACGTTGATGCCCATCTCGTTCAGCATCGCCAGTGTGTCTTCGATCTGCTCGGAGGTGACTTCCTCCGACGGCATGACCGCGTTCAACTGTTCATAGGTGACGTAGCCGCGCTTCTTGGCGGCCTTGATCATCTTCTTGACGCCGGCGTCGTTGAGGTCGAGCAGCGGCGAAGTGTCGGCGCCATCTTCCTTGCCGTCGGTGGCGTCCTTGGCGGCGCCGGGCTTGCCCATCGCGGCCTTGGGCTTCACGAGCGGCGCCTTTGCCGGGCGGATGTCTTTGTCGGTGGTTTTCGTCTTGGGCCGCGCCATTCAGGCCTGCTCTCGTTCAAAAAAAGGCCGCGCATTCTGCGCCGGCCCGAATCACAAGTTTCAGTCTCGCCGGGGCCACTTAAGCCCCGTTTAACCTCGGAAAGACCGCGCCGGGGTCTGCTTTATTCCCGGGCGTCGTATCGCGTTCAACCCCGAATTTCCAGACCCCGGTTCCCTCATATGCTGCGGGCGGGACGGCCGGATGGCGCGCCGAACCCCTCGATTTGGGCCTCGGTGCCTTCCATTCCCGACAGGCGGGTTTTGACGTCGCGCAGCCGCAGGTAGTTGGCCTCGCTGGCGTCCTGGCCGAGGGCGTATTCGGCGTCCTTGAGCTCCTTAGTTAGGGAATGCCATTGCCGATGCAAGGCGATGAGTTGCTGCCATGTGACGAGAACATCGTCCGGAGCGGCGTCGGGGCCGGTGCCCCATACATCCGCGGTGGTGATCGCCCGGGCAACACGCTCCATCGCCTCGCGCAGCCCGCGCGCTTCGAGTTCCGCCCGCAGGGTGACCGGGTCGGTGTCGCCGTCGTGCCCCGCCGCCACGTAATCGATGATGGCGCTCTTGAGCTTTTCAGCCTCCCCCTTGAATTCGAGATGGCCGAGTTCCTCGACGTGATCATGAAGGAGCCAGGGATGATTGAGCACGGCCTGGAGGATCAGCGCTTCGCGCCGCGAGATCGTCGTGGCGTGGGCGCGATGCAGCGGGCTCGCCGCGAGCTGCTGGCTCACGACAAGATAGGGTGACGCGGCTGCCCGCGCGCCTTGCGGGCGGCGGGGGTTGCGGTTGTCATTGCCTCGCCACTGCTCGCGCGGCACGAACTGGCGGCGCGAACCGAAATTATTGGTCGGCGTTGCCGGCGCGAAGAACTGGGCGAGCCGCGCCTCGAGGTCCTGCCGGTAATATTTGCGCACGCTCTCGTCGCCGATGACATTTGCGATCTCGCGAATGCGCGCTTCGAGCGCGGCGCGCCGTTCCGGCGTGTCGAACTGGCCTTCGGTCTCGCGCGACCACAGCATCGCCGCGAGCGGACGTGCAGAGTTGATGACCTCCTCGAGCGCGGCGCGGCCGCCGGAGCGCGCGAGATCGTCGGGGTCCTGCCCTTCGGGCAGGAGTGCAAAACGGAGTGACTTGCCGGGTTTCAGACGCGGCAGCGCGAGATCGACGGCGCGGTAGGCGGCGCGAAGGCCGGCATTGTCGCCGTCGAAACAGAGGATCGGCTCGTCGGCCATTTTCCAAAGGAGACCAAGCTGGTCTTCGGTCAGCGCGGTCCCGAGCGGCGCAACCGCGGCTGGAAATCCCGAGGTCACCATCGCGATCACGTCGACATAGCCCTCCACGACGATAAGGGCCGCGCCGTCATGCACGGCCTGCCGCGCGGGCGCGAAATTGTAGAGATTCGCGCCTTTGTGAAAGAGCGGCGTCTCCGGCGAGTTGAGATATTTCGCCGGCGCATCCTTATCGAGCGCCCTGCCCCCGAACGCGATGATGCGGCCGCGCAGGTCGCCGATCGGAAACATCACGCGGTCTCGGAAGCGGTCGTAGGGCACCGGAATGTCATCGGCGGCGATCAGCAGCCCGGCCTCGATCATGTCCGGCACCGGGATGCCGAGCGAGCCGAGATGTTCCTTCAGCGCGTAGCGGTCGGCCAGCGCGTAGCCGACGCGGAATTTGAGCTGAGTGGCGGCATCGAGGCCGCGGTCGGCGAGATAGCCGCGCGCCTTTGCTCCTGCTTTCGAGGCGAGACTTGCTTCGAAGAACTTCGCCGCAAGTTCGCAAATGTCGTGCAGCGTCTTCCTGCGCGCGTCGCGCGCTTCATCCTCGCGCGAGACTTTCGGCAGCGCCATGCCCGCCATCTGCGCAAGCCGCTCGACGGCTTCGGGAAAGGTCACACCATCGGTCTTCATCACGAAGTCGAAAATCGAGCCGTTCTGCCCTGACGAGAAATCGAACCAGGCCTGCTTCTGGTCGTTGACGAAAAACGACGCAGTCTTTTCCTTGTTGAAGGGCGACAGCCCTTTCCACTCGCGGCCGGCCTTGCTCAGCTTCACGCGTTTGCCCACCACCTCCGAGACAGGGAGGCGGGCCTTCAGCTCGTCGAGGAACTGCGGGGTGAAGCGCATGAATTTGGGGCTACCGATTCGCGTCTTATTGTAGGTCCGGATTAAGGTGGCGACCGGATCGGCTTAGACGTCCCCGCAATTCCGGCCAGAATCGCCACCCGTCCACACCTATCCACAGCCCAAATGGCCTCATCCAAGACCTTCGTCCTCGTTCACGGCGCCTGGCATGGCGGCTGGGGTTGGGTGCGCGTGGTCGATCGGCTTAGGGCGCGCGGCCACCTCGTCTTCGCGCCGACCAATACCGGGCTCGGAGAACGCGCGCATCTCCTCACGCCTCAGGTGAATGCGAGCCTGCACATCGCCGATATCGTCAATCTCATCAACCACGAGGACCTCACCGACATTATTCTGGTCGGGCACTCCTATGGCGGCTGCGTGATCTCCGGCGTGATCGAACAGGTGCCGGACAAAATTCGCGCGCTGGTATTCGTCGATGCGTTCATCCCCGACAATGGCCAATCCGTGCTCGACATGGTGCAGCCTGCCGTCGCCGACGTGATCCGCGCGGCGCAGACACGCGGGGAAACCACCGTGCCGGTCCGCGATGCCGCGGCTTTCAACGTCAACGTGAAGGATCGGGCCTGGGTCGATAGGCTCGCCAATCCGCAGCCGATCGGCACCATGACCGAAAAGCTGAAACTCACCGGCGCGCGGAATCGCGTGCCGTGCATCTATGTTCGCGCTGCGGGCTATCCCAACGTTGCGTTCGACGCTGCATTGGCGCGCGCCCGAAGAGAAGGCTGGCGCACTTACGAGGTGCCCGGCGGCCACGACATCATGATCAATGAGCCGGAGCGACTCACCGAAATCCTGCTCGGCGTAACTTGAGGAGATTGCCCATGAAATATGCGCTTGCCCTCACCCTCATCCTGACCGTTTCCGTCGCCACGGCGCAATCGCCCTACAGCGACATTCAAAGCCGCCGAGTGAAAGCGCTTTCCGAGCAACAGATCGGCGACCTTGAAGCCGGGCGCGGCATGGGATTGGCGCTGGCCGCCGAGCTCAACGGCTATCCCGGACCGCTTCACGTCCTTGAACTTTCGCAGCAGCTCGATCTTTCGGCTGAACAGCGCCAGCGTCTGGAAACATTATTCGCTGCCATGAAGAGCGAGGCCCAGCCGCTTGGCGCGCAATTGATCGCGCAGGAGCGCACACTGGATGCCGCTTTCGCCGGCAAGAGCATTACGCCGCAAGCCCTAAAAGATGCGACCATGGCCATCGCCGCAACACAAGGTGCGCTGCGCGAAACGCATCTGAAATATCACCTGACGACGGCGGAAATTCTCACGCCGGCGCAAACCCGCCGCTACGCCGAACTGCGCGGCTATGGCTCAGCTGCGGCCGGCCATCAGCATCGCCGGCATTGATCGCTGGAGGCCGCCTTCGCATAATGAGAGGCTTTAGCCGGTCAGCTTCGCCTTCACCGCGGCGCTCGCCTTGGCCATGTCCATCTGCCCGGCATATTTGCCGCGTAGCGCCCCGATCACCTTGCCCATGTCCTTCATGCCGGCCGCGCCGGTGTCCTTGATGGCAGCGTCGATCGCGGCGCCCATCTCGGCCTCCGACATCTGTTTCGGCAGGTAGCCGGAGATGATGGTGATTTCTTCTTCTTCCTGCTTCACCAGCTCAGGCCGATTACCTTTCTTGTAAAGCTCGACCGATTCCTGGCGCTGCTTGATCATCTTCTGAAGGAGCGCCAGCACCGCGGCGTCGTCGAGCGGCGGCTTCCCGCCGCCGCGCGCCTCGATGTCCGCATTTTTGAGGCCGGAATTGACCATGCGCAAAGTCGAGACGGCGCGCTCGTTCTTCGCCTTCATCGCTTCGGTCAAAGCCTTGTTGATGTTCTCGCGCAGCACGGGAAGCCTCGTATTACCGGGTGAATCGGCGGTTCCGCGGATGTGTATCACGCCGCAGCCGCCCTTGCTTCGACATATATAATGCGCAAGTAAGAGCCCGGAAAACCCGACACATGAACCCGGCAAGAACCAGCTCCAGCGGATGGTCCGAACCCAAGACCACCGCGCTATTGGTGCTCGCCGACGGGACCGTGCTCGAAGGCCAGGGGCTTGGCGCGACCGGCTCGGCGGTCGCTGAGGTCTGCTTCAACACGGCGATGACGGGCTATGAGGAAATCCTCACCGACCCCTCCTATGCCGGGCAGATCATCACCTTCACCTTCCCGCACATTGGCAATGTCGGCACCAATCGCGACGATATCGAGAGCGTGAACCTCGCGGCGCGGCCGGGCGCCTGCGGCGTGATCCTGCACGCCGACATCACCGAGCCGTCGAACTACCGTTCGGTCGAGCATCTCGACGCCTGGCTGAAAACGCGCGACGTGATCGGGCTCGCCGGTATCGATACCCGCGCGCTGACCGCGCTCATTCGCGAGAAGGGTATGCCGAACGCGGTGATCGCGCATGAGCCGTCCGGCAAATTCGACCTCGACAAGTTCAAGAAGGAAGCGCGCGAATGGCCGGGCCTCGTCGGGCTCGACCTTGTGCCAAAGGTGACCAGCGCCCAGCGCTTCACCTGGGACGAGACCGAATGGGCGTGGGGCAAAGGCTACGGCAAGCAGAGCGCACCGGAATTTCACGTCGTCGCCGTCGACTACGGCATCAAGCGCAACATTCTGCGGTTGCTCGCGGGGGCCGGCTGCAAGGTAACCGTGGTGCCGGCCAAGACCTCCTGGGAGGACATCGCCGCGCTCAAGCCCGACGGCGTGTTCCTGTCAAACGGCCCCGGCGATCCGGCCGCGACAGGACAGTACGCAGTGCCGGTGATCAAGAAAGTCGTCGACAGCGGCCTGCCGACCTTCGGAATTTGTCTCGGCCATCAGATGCTCGGTATCGCGCTCGGCGGCACGACTGCGAAGATGCACCAGGGCCATCACGGCGCAAACCATCCGGTGAAAGACATCACCACCGGCAAGGTCGAGATCACCTCGATGAACCACGGCTTCGCCGTCGACAAGGAGTCGCTGCCGAAGAATGTCGTGCAGACGCATTTTTCGCTGTTCGACGGCTCGAACTGCGGCATCGCGCTCAAGGATAAGCCGGTGTTCTCAGTGCAGTACCACCCGGAAGCCTCGCCCGGCCCGCGCGACAGTCACTATCTGTTCCAGCGTTTCGTCGAACTGATGCGGCAGAACAAGAACGCCGCAAAGCGCAAGATCGCCTAGGGCGGCTGCAATGGACGATCCCCTCGCGCTGCGCTTTGCCGGCGACGGATCGATCCCCAATAATCCCGGGCTGCCGATGCTGATCTACAAAGCAGGCGTCGATCTCGCCGGATCGGCTGAGCCCGAGCAGATCATCGAGCATGTGTTCGAGAAGAATGGCTGGGGCCACGGCATGTGGCGCAACGGTATCTTTCCGTTTCCGCATTATCACTCTTCCATCCACGAAGTGCTTGGCATCGCGCGCGGACGGGCCACGGTGCGCTTCGGCGGCGCTAAAGGTCAGGAGATCGAGGTCGCGCCGGGCGACGTCGCGCTGCTGCCGGCCGGCACCGGTCATCAGCGGCTCAAAGGCACGGGCGATCTCATGGTGATCGGCGGCTATCCGGCGGGTGGCAGCTATGACCTGTGCCGCGGCAGCAAGGCCGAGCACGACCGCGCTTTGCAATCGATTCCGCAGGTGCCGCTGCCGCAGACCGATCCGGTCTACGGCAAAGGCGGACCGCTCACGCGGCTGTGGCGAAACGCATGACCGCGAAAGACTGGGTCGCGTTCTGGGACCAGCCCAATTCCATCTACGTCAATGCGCGACATTTCGACGTGCATTATCGCGACGTCGCCGAGGGCATCCTCAAGCTCCTGCCGCGCGAAGGCCTGCGCCTGCTCGATTACGGCTGCGGCGAGGCGATCTATGCCGACCGGGTCGCCATGAAGGTTCGCGAACTTTATCTCTGCGAATCCGCCGGCACGGTGCGTGACAATCTCAAGCGCCGCTTTGGCAAGCTCGGCAACGTCACGGTCATCTCGCCGCAAGAGATGAAAGCGCTGCCGGACGGGGCGCTCGACATGATCGTGGCCAATTCGGTGGCGCAGTATCTGTCGTCCGACGACCTCAACCGGCTGCTGGCGCAGGCGAAACGCCTGATCGCGCCCGGCGGCGCGTTAATCCTTGCCGACATCATCCCGCCAAATCTGAGCGCGGCGGCGGACGCGATCGTGCTGTTGCGCTACGCCGCGCAAAACGGCTTTTTTCTCGCCGCCGTGGGCGGACTTTTACGAACCTTAATGTCCGACTATTGGGCGACGCGGGCGCGGCTCGGCATTTCGACCTATACCGAGGCAGAGGCGCTCAAACGTCTCGCCGATGCTGGCTTTGCAGCGGAACGGCTGCCCTCCAACATCGAGCACAATCCGGCGCGCATGAGCTTTCGCGCAGTGCGGAAATAAGCGGCGTGTGAAATTTCGCAGTTAAAATCTGGGGCCTTTACCTTCCGCCGCGTTAATCAGCGACAAATTCGCGCAAGCCGCTAGTGTCGCGGTCGGCCCGGTGGCGGAGTGATGACGCGAAGAACCCTGCAAGGTTCTTGAGCCTGGTTTAATTCCAGGCCGGGCCTCCAAATCCCTCTCTTCCAGATCAGAGCGCGCCGATGCGATCCGGAGGCGCGGCCGGAAACGCCTTCGGCGCGCCGGACTTGCTTTCGTCGATCACGGCATTCAATTCCGCGCCGACCAGCACCACGATCGCGCTCAACCAGAACCACATCATCAGACCGATGCCGGCGCCGAGCGAGCCGTAGGTCGAGTCGTAGTCCGCGAAGTTGGCGAGGTAGTAAGAGAAAATCGCAGATCCGCCGAGCCACAGCACTGTCGCGGCGACGGCACCGGGTGTGAACACGTGCCATTCCGGCGCGTCGAGATCGGGGCCGAAGCGGTAGAGCACCGCGAGCGCGAGCAGTACCGCGACGATCAGCGCCGGCCAGCGCAGAAGCCAGAGCGCCCAGGCGGTGTAATTGCCATACCCGATAAATTTGATGGCGATGGGAAGCACGGCAATCGCGGCGAAGGCGAACAAGGTCGCGCCGATCGCGCCGACGGTGAAGCACAGCGAGATCAGATTGAGCTTGAGGAAGCTGCGCCGCTCTTTCACGCCGTAGACGATATTGAGCGCGTCGATCACCGCCTTGACGCCCGCATTCGCGCTCCACAGCGCGAAGGCGAAGCCGAACAGAAAGGCGAAGCTCAACCCCGCCTTGGTGGTGCCGACGACGTTCTTGACCTGCTCCGAGATGATCTCGAAGGCCGCGGTCGGCATAAGGCCGGACAACTTGTCGAGGTGTGACAGGATGGTGCCGGGGTCGGCGAACAGCGCATAGCTCGAAACCAAAGCGGTGATCGCGGGAAACAACGCGAGCAGTGCGTAGAACACGACGCCGGCGGCGAGCGCGAGCAGCCGGTCGTCATTGATTTCGTCGTAGGTGCGCGTGAGGACCTGTTTCCACCCCGCCCACGTCCATAGCCGGAAACGCTTCGCCTCGGTGATGCGCGCCTCGCTTTCCCGGACACGGCCGACAATGAAGTCCGTTGCCATAAGCGCAGCGCCCGCCAAAAAAGCTGGCATTTGCGTCCGGCGAGCCCCGCGTCGCTTCCTCGGCATGGCGCAATAACGGCGAAAAACGCCTTTGGTTCGGTTGTGCACGGAGGGACCGCCGGCCTTCCCTTCGCCACCGATTCTGGTCTAAGCACCGCTCGCGCGGGGCCCGCCCCGCCGGGGGGCGAAGGTCGCGCAAAAAAGCGCGCCCTTTTTTTGTGTGCCGTTTGCATGTGAGGCGATGCCCAAGAGAACCGACATCAAGTCGATCCTGATTATCGGCGCCGGGCCTATCGTCATCGGCCAGGCCTGCGAGTTCGACTATTCGGGCACCCAGGCCTGCAAGGCGCTCAAGGCCGAAGGCTACCGTGTGGTTCTGGTCAATTCGAACCCGGCCACCATCATGACCGATCCGGATCTCGCCGACGCGACCTATATCGAGCCGATCACCCCGGAAATCGTCGCCAAGATCATCGAGAAGGAGCGGCCCGACGCGCTGCTCCCCACAATGGGCGGGCAGACCGCTCTCAATTGCGCGCTGTCGCTGAAGAAGCAGGGCACGCTCGACAAATTCAACGTGCAGATGATCGGCGCCACCGCCGAGGCGATCGACAAGGCCGAGGACCGCGAACTCTTCCGCGAGGCGATGGTCAAGATCGGCCTCGAGACCCCGCGGTCGCACCACGTCAAGACCCTGATCGACGCGCTCAAGGCGCTCGATGACATCGGCCTCCCCGCGATCATCCGGCCCTCGTTCACGCTCGGCGGCACCGGCGGCGGCATCGCCTACAACAAGCAGGAATTCATCGACATCGTCGAAGGCGGCATCGATGCTTCGCCGACCAACGAAGTGCTGATCGAAGAAAGCGTGCTGGGCTGGAAAGAGTTCGAGATGGAGGTTGTCCGCGACAAGAAGGACAACTGCATCATCATCTGCTCGATCGAGAACCTCGATCCGATGGGCGTGCATACCGGCGATTCGATCACCGTCGCGCCGGCGCTGACGCTGACCGACAAGGAATACCAGATCATGCGCGACGCCTCGCTGGCGGTGCTGCGCGAGATCGGCGTCGAGACCGGCGGCTCCAATGTGCAATTCGCAGTCAATCCAGCCGACGGCCGTCTCGTGGTGATTGAAATGAACCCGCGCGTGTCGCGCTCGTCGGCTTTGGCGTCGAAGGCGACCGGCTTCCCCATCGCCAAGGTCGCGGCCAAGCTCGCGGTCGGCTACACGCTCGACGAGATCGCCAACGACATCACCGGCGGCGCGACGCCGGCCTCGTTTGAGCCGACCATCGATTACGTCGTCACCAAAATTCCGCGTTTCGCTTTCGAGAAATTTCCGGGCGCCTCTCCGGTGCTGACAACCTCGATGAAGTCGGTCGGCGAAGTGATGGCGATCGGCCGCACGTTCCAGGAGTCGCTGCAAAAGGCGCTGCGCGGCCTGGAAAACGGCCTCACCGGCTTCGACGAGATCGCGATCGAAGGGTTCGACGGCGCGCGCGGCATGGAGGATCCCGACAACAAGAACGCGCTGCGCGCCGCGCTCGCTACGCCCACACCGGACCGCCTGCTCAAGGTCGCCCAGGCCATGCGGGTCGGTGCAAGCGATGCGCTCATCCATGACGCCAGCAAGATCGATCCGTGGTTCGTGTCGCAAATCCGCGGCATTCTCGACACCGAGGCGAAAATCATTGCACACGGCCTGCCGGACACGCCCGGCGCGTTTCGCAAGCTCAAGGCGATGGGCTTTTCGGACGCCCGCCTCGCCAAATTGTCGGGCCAGAACGCCGATGCAGTGAGGAAAAAGCGCCAGAGCCTCGGCGTCCGCCCGGTGTTCAAGCGCATCGATACCTGTGCCGCCGAATTCGCGGCGCCGACCGCTTATATGTATTCGAGCTACGCTACGCCATTCGGCAACGCGCCGGTCAGCGAGGCGCGGCCAAGCGACAGCAAGAAGGTGGTCATCCTCGGCGGCGGCCCGAACCGGATCGGCCAGGGCATCGAGTTCGATTACTGCTGCTGTCACGCTTGCTTCGCGCTGCACGACGCCGGCTACGAAACCATCATGGTCAACTGCAATCCGGAGACGGTGTCGACGGACTACGACACTTCGGATCGCCTGTATTTCGAGCCGCTCACCGCCGAAGATGTGCTGGAAATCATCGACGCCGAAAAGGCGAACGGGACACTGCACGGCGTGATCGTGCAGTTTGGCGGCCAGACACCTCTCAAGCTCGCCGATGCGCTCGAGAAGGCCAAAATCCCGATCCTCGGCACCTCGCCTGATGCGATCGACCTCGCGGAGGACCGCGACCGCTTCAAGACCCTGCTCGACAAATTGAAGCTGCGGCAGCCGCAGAACGGCATTGCCGCTTCGGTGTCAGCCGCGCGCGAGATGGCGGAAAAGATCGGCTACCCGCTGGTGATCCGGCCATCTTATGTGCTCGGCGGTCGTGGCATGGAGATCGTGCGCGACGCTACGCAGCTCGAACGCTATCTGACCCGGCTTACCGGCGACCTGAACCGGCCGTCCGAGCTCGCCGTCTCGAAGAAAAGCCCGCTCCTGCTCGACCGCTACCTGACCGATGCCACGGAAGTCGATGTCGATTGCCTGGCGGATGGCAAGGACACGTTCATCGCCGGCATCATGGAGCATATCGAGGAGGCTGGCATTCACTCGGGCGACTCCGCCTGCTCGCTGCCGCCTTTCTCGCTCTCGAAGAAACTGATCGCCGAGCTCGAGCGGCAGACCCGCGAACTTGCGCTGGCGCTGAAGGTCGGCGGCCTGATGAATGTGCAGTATGCCATCAAGGATGGCGACATCTATGTGCTCGAAGTGAACCCACGCGCCTCGCGCACCGTGCCGTTCGTCGCCAAGGTGATCGGCATCCCGGTCGCCAAGGTCGCCGCGCGGGTGATGGCGGGCGAAAGCCTCGCCTCGTTCAAGCTCAAGCCGCCGGTCTATAAGCACGTCGCGGTCAAGGAAGCGGTCTTCCCCTTCGCGCGCTTCCCCGGCGTGGATACCGTCCTCGGGCCGGAAATGAAATCGACCGGCGAAGTGATGGGGCTCGACAGCGAGCATCACATTGCCTTCGTGAAGAGCCAGCTCGGCGGCGGCGCGCGCCTTCCGAAGACAGGCACCGTGTTCGTTTCGGTGAAAGATTCCGACAAGCCGCGCGTGCTCGATGCGGTTAAAACGCTCTCCGACGCCGGCTTCAAGGTGATCGCCACTTCAGGCAACCAACGCTACCTCGCCGAACACGGGATTCCAGCGACCAAGGTCAACAAAGCCACCGAGGGCCGGCCGACCATCGTGGACGCCATCAAAAACGGCGATGTTCAACTCGTTTTCAACACCACTGAAGGCGCTCTGGCGCTGGCCGACAGCAAATACCTGAGACAGGCCGCCCTCTTGCATAAAGTGCCCTATTACACCACTCTTTCAGGTGCCGTCGCTGCGGCGCAGGGCATCAAGGCCTACCTCGGAGGCGACCTCGAGGTCCACGCGCTGCAGAGTTATTTCAACGGTCGCGCCTAAAGGCGGCGCGGCGACGGCGAAGCGAGCCCCAGCGTTTTGGCGGGATCGCGGCATGGAACCCTTCTGCCGCGATCGGCGTTTTTTTCGCTGGAAATACCGGACTCCGGACGAGCGCAACCCGCCGCCGGAGTCGAATTACGAATAAGCGACGGTGACGACGATGGAAAAGTTTCCGATGACCGCTGAAGGGCATGCCGTGCTCGAGGCCGAGCTCAAGCATTGCCAGTCTGTCGAGCGGCCGCGCATCATCCAGCAGATCACTGAGGCGCGCACGCACGGCGACCTGTCGGAGAACGCCGAATATCACGCCGCCAAGGAGCAGCAGTCGCTCAACGAGGGCCGCATCGCCGAGCTTGAGGATAAGCTGGCGCGCGCCGACGTGATCGACGTCTCCAAGCTGTCGGGCGACACCATCAAATTCGGCGCGACCGTGACCCTGGTCGACGAGGACACCGACAAGAAGCAGGTATGGCAGATCGTCGGCGAACCCGAGGCCGATGCCAAAAAGGGCAAGATTTCCATCACCTCACCGATCGCCCGAGCGCTGATCGGTAAGACCAAGGGCCAGACCGTCGAGGTCAACGCGCCCGGCGGCGCCAAGGGCTACGAGATCAAGAAGGTCGAGTGGAAGTAGCGGCTTGCTGTTTCCAACCGACCTCGCTTCCTTCCTCGACGTGATCCGCCAGCATGGCGAAGCGGCCTACAGCTTTCTGTTTGCTTATGCCGCATCCCACAGCCTGCTGCTCGTTCTGTTCGGCGGTTACGCCGCGCATTCTGGCGCGCTGAAGCTCGGCACATTGATCGCGGTTTGCTGGGCAGGCTCGTTTTTCGGAGATGTGTTTCGCTTCTGGATCGGCCGCAAATACGGCACCGGCCTGCTCAAGCGTATGCCCGCCCTGGAGCGGCACGTGCGGATTGCGACCCGGCTCGCCGAGCGCCACTACGTGTGGATGATCATGATCCACCGCTTCCCGCACGGCATTCGCGGCGTGGCGGCCTTCGCCTACGGCATGTCGCGGCTATCGTGGCCGGGCTTCCTTGCGCTCAATTTCATCGCCGCGGGCGTGTGGGCGGTCAGCGTCATCCTTATTGGCTACAGCTTCGGCCAGGTCTCCGAAAAGCTGATGAACGACGCGTCGTCGACGCTCGGTCTGGTGATGCTGGTCGCTTTCCTCGGCCTGTCCTGGCTGCTCAGCCGCAGACTGGAGCGAGCGATCGAGCGCGGCTGACGTCATCACTCCTTATTGACTATTCCTTCTCGATCTTCGCGTCGCGGGCGATCTTGTCCCACTTCAAGGTCTCATCAGCCTGGAACTTCGCCAGCTCGGCGGGGGTGCTGGAATCCGGCTCGATGCCGGCATTGAGAAGCTTTTCGGCGACATCTTTGCTGGCCAGTGCCTCCTTAAAGGCGGCGTTGAGCTTGTCGATCACGGGCTTGGGCGTCTTGGCCGGGGCATAAGCGGCAAACCAGGCTGTCAGCTCGTATCCCTTGAGCCCGGCCTCATCGATGGTCGGCAAGTCGCCGGCAAGCGACGAGCGCTTCGAAGCCGACACCGCAAAGGCCTTGAGCTTGCCGGCCCGCGCGGGCGGCAGTGCGGTCGAAATATCGCCGAAGAAGAGGGAAATCTGCCCGCCAAGCAGATCCGTGATCGCCTGTGGATTGCTCTTGTACGGCACGTACAGCATGTCGAACCCCGCCATCGATCTGAGCAACTCGCCCGCCAGACGGGACGATGATGAACCGGCGCCGAAGGTCAGCTTGCCCGGATTGGCTTTGCCGTAGGCGATCAGTTCTTTCACGTTGTTAGCGGGCACCGACGGATGCACGACCAAAGCCAGCGTGATGGTGCCGAGCTTGGTGATCGGCTCGAAATCCTTCACCGCGTCGTAAGGCACATTCTTCAGGAGCGCCTGATTACCGGCATGGGTCGTATTTGCGGTGACCATCACGGTGTAGCCGTCCGGCGACGCGCGCACGACATTCTGTGCCGCGGGGATGCCGTTACCGCCCGCGATGTTCTCGACCACCACGGTGGTCTTGAGACTGGTGCTCATATGGTTCGCGAGGACGCGCGCCAAAGTGTCGGTGGCGCTGCCCGCGGTGAACGGCACGACGAAACGGATATTGCGCGAGGGATAGGTGTCCTGCGCCGCGGCAGGCGCGAGAGCGGCGGTCAGCGCGGCGAGCGCGAATAGCGAACGTTTCATGGTGTCACCCCCGGTGTGAACTACGGCAATTCAATCTCAAGATCGGCCAGCAGAAAAGACAGCGCCTTGCCGTGGCCGTCGAGGCCGAGGCTGGAATTGACCCCGCCCTCGAGAACGTCATCGAGGACGAAATTGAAAGCGGCTAGCTTGGGCAGATCATAGCGCACGACTTTGGAGGGATGGCGCGCCACGAACGCCTGCGCCACGCGATCGGCCGTCACTTGCGCGGCGACCGCCGGATAATGGCGCGGATCGCGGCAGACCAGCGCGATATTGAGGCGATTCCCTTTGTCGCCGGTGCGCGCATTGGCGATGTCCTGGAGGCGGACTTTCATGCGCCGCCGCCCAGCATGGTCACGCGCGGCTGCACGTATTTGCGCTCGATCAGGCACGATGCACTGGCGAGCCGCGGCGTGATGCGCCGCCGGACTCCGGCCCCGCCCGCCGGGCCGGCGCAATAAAGCGCTTCGACCTCGTCCAGCAACGCCTCGACTTCCAGCACGTGCATGGACTGCGCGGCGAAGCGAAGTCGGACGTCATCGCTGTCGGGCCAGTTGGGGCGCTGCGTAGCCGTCGCGCCGAACACGCTCACCGCACCGATGGCGTCCACGCGATAGGCGAGTTGCGGCGCGTGGCTTTTCATGCGCGCAGCAACGACCTCGGCTGCAAGCCGCGCCCGCGCCGCGGCATTGGGGCCGGCGTAGGATATTTCGGCTTCGCCCAGCACGCCAGCTTCGACGCAGACCGTCGC
This sequence comes from Pseudolabrys sp., assembly GCA_019247925.1. GTDB lineage: Bacteria > Pseudomonadota > Alphaproteobacteria > Rhizobiales > Xanthobacteraceae > Pseudolabrys. Next base: position 298 of record JAFBAG010000347.1, on the reverse strand, counting down.
CTTCAAGGTGGCGGGCGCGGGCTTGCCGCCGGCGCCGGTGACGCGGACACGGTCTTTGCCTTCCTCGGCGACTTCAACCTGGGTGAGATCGAGCACCACGTCCGGCACGAGGTAAGCCGCGGGATCGTGAATCTCGTAGAGCATCTGCTCGATCACGGTGAGCCGGTCGACGACCCCGCCCGTCCCGGCGGGCTTGGTGACGACCATGCTGCCCTCGGCGGAGACTTCGGCGATTGGATAGCCGACCGCGGCGAGATCGGGCACATCCTTGAAGCCGGGATCGGCGAAGTAGCCGCCG
>JAFBAG010000318.1 GCA_019247925.1 Pseudolabrys sp. | reverse complement strand
GGCCACAACGCGGTATCGATCGACCCGGCCATCCGCCGGGTGCGGCTCGCGGGCGGCGCGACCTTGCCTTACACGCGGCTGGTGCTCGCGACCGGTTCGCGCGCCATCCGGCTCAATGTTCCGGGCATGGACTTGCCGGGCGTGCTCACGTTTCGCGACCTCGGCGACGTCGCCAATATCGAGAAGGCCGCCAGCAAGCACCGCAACGCCGTGGTCGTTGGCGGAGGTCTGCTTGGCCTCGAAGCCGCCTACGGGCTGGCCAAACTTGGCGTGTCGGTCGCGGTGGTCCACCTGATGGACCGGCTGATGGAACGCCAGCTCGACCCGCATGCCTCTGATCTTCTCAAGCAGGCCGTTGGCCGCCGTGGCATTGCCGTGCATCTCAACGCCGAGACGACGGCAATCCGGGGAAAAAGCCGCGTCGAGGAGGTTGCGCTCCGGGATGGCACTGTATTGCCGGCTGATCTGGTCGTGGTGGCGGCCGGGATCGTGCCGAATGTCGGACTGGCGCGCAGCGCCGACCTCGCCGTCAATCGCGGCGTCGTGGTCGATGACACAATGCAGACCAGCCGCGCCGACATCTATGCGATCGGCGAGTGCGCGGAGCATCGCGGCGTTTGCTACGGGCTCGTCGAGCCGGCGTACGAACAGGCCGACGTTTTGGCGGCGCAGCTCTCAGGCCGTAGGGCGCACTACGCCGGCAGCATCGTTGCCACCAATCTAAAAGTCTCCGGCGTCAATGTGTTTTCGGCGGGCAATTTCCTGAGCGGCGCGGACACCGAGCAGATTCTGCTCACGGATCCGTCCCTGGGCGCCTACAAAAAACTCGTCCTTAAAGAGGGCCGCCTCGCGGGGGCCGTGCTGTTCGGCGACACCGCGGATGCCAGCTGGTACCTCGATCTAATCCGCAGCGGCGCGCCGATTGCCGCGATCCGCAACGACATGATGTTCGGCCAGGCGATCGCCGAACGCGCCGCCGCGTGAGGCCGCGATGTCGAGCGATTTTACCCCCGATCAGAAGCGCTATCTCGAGGGCTTTGCCACCGGGCTCAACGCTGCGCGCGCCGCGCGGCAGCAATTGCCGGCGGGCACTGCCGAGTCAACCGGACCAGATGCGATCCACATCAAGGCGCAGGACCGCACCATCGCCGCGGGCGGCAAGCTGGTCGATCAGGAAAAGTGGAAGCGTGAGCAGCATCCCTTCGACGCCTATTCGCGCCTGAAAGAGCAAGCAGCGCATAATGAGGCGCCGAAGCCTGCCGACAATTTCCGCTGGCGTTATTACGGGCTGTTCTACGTGGCGCCGTCGCAAACCTCTTACATGTGCCGGCTGCGTATTCCGAACGGCATCCTCAAGCATTGGCAGATGAGGGGCCTCGCCGGCATCGCCGAGAAATACGCCGTCGGCTACGCGCATGTGACGACGCGCGCCAATCTGCAGATCCGCGAAATCGAGCCAAAGCACGCCGTCGCCGTGGTCGAGGAGATCATGGACCTCGGTCTTGGGTCACGCGGCACCGGCGCGGACAACATCCGCAACGTGACAGGCACGCCGACCGCCGGCATCGATCCGCAGGAGCTGCTCGATACCCGGCCCTACGCCAAGGAATGGCACAATCACATTTTGAACGAGCGCGCTCTGTACGGGCTGCCGCGCAAATTCAACGTCGGATTCGACGGTGCAGGCCTCATCGCCGTTCTCGAGGACACCAACGACATCGGCTTCCAGGCCGTCGCGATAAAAGAAGGATTTGGCGCCGAGGCCGGCGTTTATTTCCGTCTGGCGCTCGGCGGCGTTACCGGCCACCGCGATTTTGCCCGCGACACCGGCGCCATCCTGAAGCCCGAACAGGCCACGATGGTCGCTGATGTGATCGTGCGGGTCTATAGCGAGCACGGCAATCGCACGGATCGCAACAAGGCGCGGCTCAAATACGTCCTCGACGACTTGGGATTTGAAAAATTTCTTGCCGCGGTGGAGGACCGGCTCGGCCGCAAGTTGATGCGCTTGCCGGCGGAAGCGGTGGCGCCGCGTCCGGCGTTCGATCGCGGCGCTCATATCGGTGTCCACCGCCAAAAGCAAAATGGATTGAACTGGATCGGAATCGTCTTTCCGGTCGGCAAGATTTCCGCTGCGCAGATGCGCGGCCTCGCCAGGATCGCGCAGGACATGGGCGACGGCGATCTGCGCTTGACGGTGTGGCAGAATCTGCTGATTTCCGGCGTCGCCGACGCGAATGTTGCGGCCGCCGAAGCGGCGATCGAGGCGCTCGGCCTCACCACCAAAGCGAGCGCCATCCGCGCCGGTCTCGTTGCCTGTACCGGGGCCACCGGCTGCCGCTTCGCCGCGGCCCACACCAAGGAGCAGGCCGAGGAGATCGCGGCATGGTGCGAGCCGCGCGTCGCGCTGGACAGCCCCGTAAATATTCATCTCACCGGCTGCCATCATTCCTGCGCCCAGCACTACATCGGCGACATCGGCTTGCTCGCCTGCAAGGTCGACGTCGGTGAGGATGCGGAACCGGTCGAGGGCTATCACGTCCATGTCGGCGGCGGGTTCGGCGCGGATGCGGCGCTCGGGCGCGAGATTTTCCGCGACGTGAAGGCGACGGACGCGCCGCGCACAGTCGAACTGATGCTCAAGGCCTATCTGGCCAATCGTGCGAAAGGCCAGACATTTCTTGCTTTCGCGCGCAATCACGAGATCGACGCACTGAAAGCGATGTGCGCGGCGGAGGCCGGGAAATGACCCAGTCCTTGCCGCCGCCGATCCCGTCATTGGTCCCTGACACCGCGCCGTTCAGCGAGGAGCAACGCGCCTGGCTCAACGGGTTCTTCGCAGGCTTCGTTGCGCTCGACCCGAAAGGCGTGACGCCGCTCTCGAATGAACAGGCGGCCGCGCTTTTGCCGGGGATCGCCGGCGGCGTTGCGAGCGAGGAAGACGCCGATACGCCGTGGCACGACCAGACGATCCCACTCGCCGAGCGTATGAAGCTCGCCGAAGGCCGCACGGTGCGCATGAAACTGATGGCGGCGATGGCGCAGCAGGATTGCGGCCAGTGCGGCTACGACTGCAAGACCTATTCAAAGGCGATTTTCGACCACAAGGAAGAGCGGCTGAACCTGTGCGTGCCGGGCGGCAAGGAAACCGCGCGTATGGTCAAGGCGCTGTTCGACGAGATTGGCAAGGACAAGACTATCGCGGCCACGCCGCAGCCTGCCGCTGCGGTGGTGCCGGCCGGTGAGGCGGGCCGTTCGCGCGACACTCCGGTGCCCGCCACGTTTCTGCGGCGGATCAGACTCAACAAACCGGGCTCGGAGAAAGAGACCTGGCACATCGACATCGATCTTAACGGCTCAGGGCTCGATTACCGGGTCGGCGATGCGTTTGGCCTTTACCCGCACAACGATCCCTCTCTGGTCGACGCCATTCTCGCCGCGCTGAATGCGCCGGCTGATTTTCCAATTGGCGGGCGTTCCCTGCGCGACGTCCTGACCGACGGCGTATCTCTCGCGCCCGCGCCGGACATGCTGTTTCAGCTCATTTCGTACATCACGGGCGGCGAGCGGCGGAAGAAAGCCAAGGCGCTCGCGACGGGGGAAGATCCCGACGGTGACGCCGCGAGCCTGGACGTGCTCGCCGCGCTGGAAAAATTTCCGGGCGTGCGGCCGGATCCGGAAGCTTTCGTCGAGGCGCTCGATCCGCTGCAGCCGCGGCTTTATTCGATCTCGTCCTCGCCCAAAGCCAATCCTGGCAGCGTCTCGCTGACGGTCGACTCGGTGCGTTACGCGGTTGATGGGCGTCAGCGGCTCGGTGTGGCGTCAACATTTCTCGCCGATTGGGTCGGCGCCGGCGCCAAGCTAAAGGTCTACGTGCAGCGCGCGCACGCCTTCGGTCTGCCGGACAATTCGGCGATGCCGATCATCATGGTCGGCCCGGGCACCGGCGTCGCGCCCTTTCGCGCCTTTCTGCAGGAGCGCCGTGCGATCGGAGCGACGGGCGAAAACTGGCTGTTTTTCGGTCATCAGCGCTCCGAATACGATTTCTTCTATGAGGAAGAATTCAAGGCGATGCAGGCGCAAGGCGTCCTGACGCGGCTTTATCTCGCCTGGTCGCGCGACACCGACGAAAAATTTTATGTGCAGGACCGGATGCGCGAAGTCGGCCGCGATCTGTGGGCCTGCATCGCCGAAGGCGCGCACATTTATGTCTGCGGTGACGCCAAACGGATGGCGAAGGATGTCGAGCGCACGCTGGTCGATATCGTCGCCCAGCACGGCGCGCGCAGCCCCAATGACGCCGCGGCCTTTCTCGCCGAACTCAAGAAGTCCGGCCGCTTCCAGCAGGACGTCTATTGATGAACGAACACACGAAGCCCCGCGTCACACGCACAACCTGCCCTTATTGTGGTGTGGGCTGCGGCGTGCTGGCGCGGCCGGACGGGCAAGGCGGGGCCACCATCTCCGGAGATCCTGACCATCCGGCGAATTTTGGCCGGCTCTGTTCGAAGGGCACGGCTCTGGGAGAAACGCTCGGCCTGTCGACGCGCGTCCTGCATCCGATGCTGCGCGACGCTGACGGCCGGTTGAGGCGCGCGAGCTGGGATGATGCGCTGGATCGGGTCGCGGCGGGCCTGTCGGAGATCGGAAACCGGCACGGTCCCGATGCCGTCGCCTTCTATTTGTCGGGGCAATTGCTGACCGAGGACTATTACGTCGCCAACAAGCTGATGAAAGGTTTTATCGGCTCGGCGAATGTCGACACCAATTCCCGCCTCTGCATGGCCTCGTCTGTGGCGGGACATCGGCGCGCCTTTGGCGCAGACATTGTGCCGGGCAATTACGAAGATCTGGATATCGCCGATCTGATCGTTCTGGTGGGCTCGAACGCCGCGTGGTGTCATCCGGTGCTTTACCGGCGCATGATGGCCAACAAGCAGGTGCGCGGCGCCAAGATCGTCGTGATCGATCCGCGCCGCACCGCGACCGCCGAAGATTCCGATCTTTTTCTCGCCATCGCGCCCGGCATGGACAGCGTTCTATTCAGCGGGCTGCTGGTCCATCTCGCCGACCGCGGCGCGCTCGATTTCAATTTCATTGAACGGCACACCGCCGGTCTGCCGCAGGCGCTCGCGGCGGCGCGCGACCTGGCGCCGGACGCGGCCACAACGGCGCAACGCTGTTGCCTGGAAGCGGAGGAGGTCGCCAGGTTTTTCGACCTTTTCACCCAGCACGACAAAGTCGTCACCTGCTACTCGCAAGGCGTCAACCAGTCGGCCCAGGGCACCGACAAGGTCACCACCATCATCAATTGTCATCTCGCCAGCGGCCGCATCGGCAGGCCGGGAATGGGCCCGTTCTCTTTAACCGGCCAGCCCAACGCGATGGGAGGCCGCGAGGTCGGCGGGCTCGCCAATCAGCTCGCCGCGCATATGGGATTCACGCCGCCGGACGTCGATCGCGTGCGCCGGTTTTGGGACGCGCCGCGCATGGCAACGCGCGAAGGGCACAAGGCCGTCGGCATGTTCGACGCGATCGCGCGCGGCGAGATCAAGGCGCTGTGGGTCATGGCGACCAATCCCGCGGTTTCGCTGCCGCGCGCCGGCGCAATGGCCGCGGCGTTGCAGAAGCTCGATCTGCTCATCGTTTCCGAAAATGTGCTGTCCACGGATACGGTCGATGCGGGCGCGCATATCGTGCTGCCGGCGGCTGCCTGGGGCGAAAAGGACGGCACCGTGACGAATTCCGAGCGGCGCATTTCGCGCCAGCGTGCCTTCCTCACGCTGCCTGGCGAAGCGAGGCCGGACTGGTGGATCGTGTCGCAGGTCGCGCGGCGAATGGGCTTTGCGGGGTTCGAATATCGCAGCGCGGCGGACATTTTTCGTGAACATGCGGCGCTGTCCGCTTTTGAAAATGACGGTACGCGCGGCTTCGATATTGGCGCCTTCGCCGATCATAGCAATGCGCAGTTCAATGCGCTCCAGCCCACCCAGTGGCCCGCACGCACGACTCAAACGCCGGTCGCGCGGCTTTTCGCCCGCGGCCAATTCTATACGCCAGACGGCAAGGCGCGGTTTAACGTTCCGGCGCGGCCCGCTCTCAAGGATGCGACGTGCGATCAGTTTCCGTTACGGCTCAATACCGGCCGCATGCGCGATCAGTGGCACACAATGTCACGCTCGGGGCTGAGTCCGAGCCTGGCGGCGCATGCGCCTGAGCCTTGCGTCTATGTCGCGCCCGCCGATGCCTCTGCTTACGGCTTGGAGGATGGCGGCTTCGCCCGTGTGTCGACGGCGCATGGCAATTGCGTGCTCGCCGTGAAGACCGACGCGGGACAGCGTCCGGGCTCGGTTTTCGTGCCCATCCACTGGAGTCACACAACGGCCTCGTCGGCGCGGACCGGCGATCTGGTCGCCGCGCATGCCGATCCCTACTCGGGGCAGCCGGAAGCGAAAGCGACGGCAGCCAGCGTCGCCCCTGTCGCCTATGCCGCGCGCGGCTTTGCGCTTTCGAGTGATGAGATTACGCCGCCCGCCGGCACCTGGTGGTGCAAAGTCGCGGTGAGCGGCGGCCACGGGCTGCTGCTGGCAGGCGATCTCTCCGTCGACGGCTGGCGTGATGCGGCGCGCGCAATGTTCGGCGCGAGCGCGCGCGTCGAATATGTTGATGCGCCCGGCGGCGTGTATCGCGCCGCGCAGTTCGCTGCGGACCGGCTGCAGTCCTGTCTGTTCATCGCGCCCGCATCGAAAGTGCCGCGCTGGGATGCGATGAAGGCGCTCCTCGCACACGGCACGGTCTCCAATGTGCAGCGGCGCACCGCGCTGTCGGGCCATTCCGCCGACGGCCTCGTCGACCCCGGCGCGCTGGTCTGTGCCTGCTTCGGCGTTGGCGTGAACACGATCCGCGAGGCCATCACCGCCAAGGGGCTGCTCAGCGTCGAGGCGATCGGCACGGCTTTGCGCGCCGGCACCAATTGCGGGTCCTGCATTCCCGAACTCAAGAAAATTCTCAGCCATGACACTCTTGCGCACGCCGTCTGAACAACAACCTGGCCGCATGGGCGCGCTGGCGCGGCTACCGGTATTTTTCGCGCTCGAAGGCAAGCGTGTCATCACCGCGGGCGGCAGCGCTGCCGCCGCATGGAAAGCCGAGCTGCTGGCGGCTGCCGGAGCGCAGGTGGAGGTTTTTGCGCTTGAGTACTGCGAGGAGCTTCGTGCGCTTGCCGGACAAACAGCGCGGGCCAGCGTCACACTGGTATGCCGGGAGTGGACAGCCGACGATCTGCGCGGTGCCGCGCTTGCGGTGGGAGCTTTCGAAAGCGAGGACGCCGCTGCCGCCTTCGCTGCCGCCGCACGCCAGGCCGGCGTGCCGGTCAACGTGATCGACAAGCCGGCCTATTGCGATTTCGCCTTCGGCTCGATCGTCAACCGCTCGCCTTTGGTGATCGGAATCTCGACCGATGGGGCGGCGCCGGTCTTCGCGCAGGCGATCCGCGCAAAGATCGAGGCGATGCTGCCGCAAGGTTTCGCGCTGTGGGCCGCCGCGGCGGCGCGCTGGCGCGGCATGCTGAAGCAGTCCGGCCTGCCGTTTGCTGGTCGCCGCAAGTTTTGGCAGCTCTTCACGCGCCACGCCATCGCGCATCCAAACGATGTGCCGGGCTTGGAGGATTACGAACAGTTGCTTGCTGACGTGCGCGACCTCGGCGGCGCTGTCGAGACCGGCGCCGTGACGTTGGTAGGCGCGGGTCCGGGCGATCCTGAATTACTGACGCTACGGGCAGTGCGCGCGCTCCAGACCGCTGACGTTATCTTGTTCGATGATCTTGTCGCCAAGGACGTGCTGGATTTCGCCCGGCGCGAAGCCAAGAAGATCCTGGTCGGCAAGACCGGCCACCGGGCGTCGTGCAGGCAAGACGACATCAACCGGCTGATGGTCGGCCTCGCGCGGGCTGGCCGCCACGTGGTGCGGCTCAAGGGCGGCGATCCGCTCATCTTTGCCCGCGCCGACGAAGAGATCGCGGCATGCGCCGAGGCCGCCATCGCGGTCGAGATCGTTCCTGGCATCAGCGCCGTCCAAGGCGCGGCGAGCCGGCTCGGTGTGCCACTGACGGGCCGCGGTAAATCGAGACGGGTGCAACTTGTCACCGGCCACAGCCGGGACGGCGGCCTGCCTGACGACATCGATTGGCGGAGTTTGGCCGATCCGGCCGCCACCACCGCGGTTTACATGCCGGTGGGCACGCTGCCGAGGCTTGTGGAAGGCGCGGTTGCGGCCGGGCTTGATCCGCTTACGCCCGCAGTCGCTATATCCAATGCGACGCGTCATCAGGAGAAGCGTATCGCCGCTTCGATCGGTGAACTGCCGCAGCGCCTCGCGGAAGCCGCGCTGGAGGGACCTGTGCTCGTGATGATCGGCTCGGTGTTCGGAGCGGCGAAGCAACACGACACGAAGCCGATCATCGGGCCATCGCGAAATAGTTTTCATCCGCACCAGCGAAGTGCGTCCGGTGGGAGCGAAAAACGTTGGAATGGTGGGCGCTGTAGGGATTGAACCTACGACCTCTACCGTGTGAAAAGAAAAGTACCCCTGAGCGATTTCAAAGCCTTAGTTGCAGCGCGCGATGCTTTCCACGGGTTCTCCACCTGATAGTCTAGCGCTCATTCTGATGGGGTTTCGAGGAGATCGATTCCCAACTGTCCAACGTTAAAAACTAATATAACAAAACGCCAATGGAAGCCGCACTCACCTATCTTTATACATTGGCCTCCTTGGCAGTAACTTTTGGCAGCTTTGCTGTGATCGCTGTCGCGTTGAGGCAAGAGATTGGTGGCAGTCTCGGCAAAACGCATCTCTTCATCACAAGAGTTTTCATCGAGCTCGCCATTCTCGTTGCAGTGTTGTCGATCCTCCCCGGCTTTCTCGCACTGATAAAACTCCAGGAGGAGCATCTGTGGCGATTTGCGAGCGTGATCGCTGCCTTCCTAATTCTGATTTGGTCCATCAGTTATCCAATCCGCCGCCACAAAGCGGTCAGAGCGGGACGATTTGCGCTGGTCGTTTGGGTCAATTCCGGATTAAACGCCACCGCCTTTTGTAGCCTGGCGGTGAATATTGTGAGCATATCCGACGCAAGCGGCGCTTTTTACGCGGCTGCTCCCACAATTATGATGCTCCGGCTTTGGGGCAATTTTCTGCACAACCTAGACACGTTCGTCCGTAGAAAGTGAGAAAAAGCGGAACGGACTAGGCCCGCGCGCCAGCGGCCCGTCATTGAACGCTCCGATAGGATTAGATTGAAAATCGCAGTGTCGGTGGTTCGATTCCGCCCCTGGGCACCATTCTTTTCGGACACTTACGAAAAGGCGCTAGCGATTAGCCAAACGTGTCGCATGCTCTGCGCCACAAGCGTCATTTCGTTTTCTTCAACTTCTCCAATTCGCGCTGGCTCTCGCGCAAGTTCTCCTCGACCTGCTTGCGGTCGCTGACATCGACGAAAGTAATCACGACGCCATCAATTTTATTATCGACGGTGCGGTAAGGCCGCATCCGCATGTCGTACCATTTGCCGCCGCGGCTTTTGACCTCACGCCGGATCGGCGCGAGGTCGGACAACACCGCGCGGGCGTCCTTGATCAGCTCGTCGTATTCGAGCTGATGCGCAAAGTCGGTGATGGGGCGCCCTTCATCGGCTGGCGTTATCCGGAACAGTTCGGTGACGCGTTCGGTGAAGCGCTTGATGCGCAGGCCCGCATCCAGGAACAACGTGCCGAAATCGGTCGCGGCCATCAGATTTTGCAGATCGCTATGAGCGCGTGAGATGGCTTCGAGCTTGAGCTTCAGCTCGTTATTGACGGTCTGCAATTCCTCGTTGATCGACTGCAGTTCTTCCTTGCTCGTTTCAAGCTCTTCCGAGGTCGAGCGGTATTCCTCGTTGATCGATTGGAGCTCTTCGTTGGCGGCGCGCAACTCCTCGTTGGCCGCATCAGACTCTTCCCGGACCGTTCGCAGACGTGCCTGCGTCAGCTCCAGTTCCTGCGTCAGCCGCCGCACGGTTTCGTCGGTGGCGCTGCCCGTAGGAGTGACCGTGTCGTCGATCTGCTCGCCTTCGATAAAAAGAACGATGGCGCTGCGCGGCTCGCGGTCCTCGGGCTCCGCGGCCTTGACCTGCATGAGCACGCGGTGGGCGCCGCCATTAAATCGAACGGGAATGGGAAGGCTGAGCGTCTCCTCGTTCTTCTCGAAAACGCGGTGCAGAGCAGAACGCAGCTCGAAACGCAGCTCCGTGCGCACCAGGTCGACGATATCGCCGCTCAGCGAGCCGCCAGCGGGCTGGAGAAATCTGCCGGCGGTGTCCGAGAGATGCACGACCCGATGACTTTCATCCACCAATGCGCTGGGCGGCGCTGTTTTCTCGAGCGCGCGGCGATGTGCGACGACGTCGGTCAGCGCGGCCGCCGGCGTAATACCAATGCCGAGCGGCGGAGGCGCCTGTTCGCGCACCCGGATCGGGCCGAGCAAACGCGGCAGGAGGCGCGGCTTGTCGCCGGGCCGTGCCATCGTCTGATAAAGCCGCGCATTGCGGTCGATGGGTCGGAACAGGCCGGCAGGATGATCGGCCGTCTCTGACGATCCCAGCAACAGGAAGCCACCCGGATTGAGCGCGTAATTGAACGTGCTGCAAACCTGCTCCTGTAATTCGCGATCGAGATAGATCATGACATTGCGGCAGGAAATCATTTCGACTCGCGAGAAGGGCGGGTCCTTCAGCAGATCGTGGTGAGCAAAGAGCACGACATCTCGCAATTCCTGGCGGACCTTGTAGCCGTCGCCTTCGCGCGTGAAGAAGCGCCGGAGCCGGTCCTCGCCGACGTCGGCTTCGATGGCGGCGGGGTATCGGCCTTCGCGGGCAATGGCGAGGGCGCGCACATCGAGGTCCGATGCGAAAACCTGGAGCGCGGGTTTGAATTCGTGCCGCCCGGCTTCCTCGATCAAAAGCATTCCGAGCGAATAGGCTTCTTC
>JAFBAG010000286.1 GCA_019247925.1 Pseudolabrys sp. | reverse complement strand
ACCTGCTCGCCATGCCTGTGGTCTCGGCATGGGTCATGCCGATGGGCATTCTTGGGGTGATCGCGCTGCCGTTCGGTTTCGATGCCGTGTTTTGGCAGCTGATGGGTTACGGGCTCGATTGGATGATCGCGGTCGCCCTCTGGGTGGCCGGTCTGCCGGGCGCGGTGGGGCGTATTCATGCCTTTGGTATTGGACCGCTGCTAGTGGTGACGGTGGGGCTGCTCCTGGTGTGCTTGTTGCGCTCACCGTTACGCTGGAGTGGCGTGGGGCTCGCGCTGGTTGCCGCGCTTTGGGCATGGAACGCACCGCGGCCGGATGTTTTTGTCGCATCCGATGGCCGCGCCATGGCTGTGCGAGGGTCGGATGGCCGGTTCGCGGTAGCCAATACTGGTCGCGACACCTTCACGATAAAAGAATGGCTCGCGGCCGATGGCGACGGGCGAACGCCAAAAGATGCGTCCCTCGCGGCCAACGTCACCTGCGACGAGGCCGGCTGCATGGCCAAGCTCAAGGACGGACGCCTGGTCGCTCTCGCGAATAGCGCCGCAGCTTTTGCCGAGGACTGCACCCGAGCGGCCGTCATCGTCAGTGCGCGCGACAAGCCGGCTCAATGTGATGCGCGCCTCATCGATCGGCTGTTGCTGCGGCAAGCGGGCGCGATCGCTTTAATCGGCGAGGGCAACGGCTTCGACGTCATTCGCAGCCGCCCCATAGGCGTTGAGCGGCCATGGTCGGGTGCGCGACAGATCGTGCAGGCTGAAGCCACCACGCCAACGCGTCCGACGTCACGCGATGCGACGCCGCGCGTCGACGATCTCGAAATCGGCGACTGAGTTTGATCTCAATAGCGGCGGAACAGGCCGACCAGCTTGCCCTGGATACGCACGCGATTGGGAGGCAGAATGCGCACTTCATAGGCGGTATTGGCCGGCTCGAGCGCAATCGACGCGCCGCGCCGTCGGAAGCGCTTGAGGGTTGCTTCCTCGTCGTCGATCAGCGCCACAACGATATCGCCGGTATCGGCGAGCTCGCTTTTTTTGATCAATGCGATGTCGCCGTCGAGGATGCCGGCCTCGATCATCGAATCGCCGCGCACTTCGAGCGCGAAATGATCGCCCGTCGTTAAAAGATCCGGCGGGATGTTGATGGTGTGGCTGCGGGTCTGGATCGCCTCGATCGGCGTGCCTGCCGCGATGCGGCCCATGACCGGAACGGCGATCGGGCGCCCGCCCGAACTATCCTCGTCGACCGATGCCACCTGACGCACCCGGCCGAGGTCGCCCTCGATGACGTTGGGCACAAAACCGCGGGACCGGCCGCTGCCCAGCCCGTGGGCGACCGAATCGGGAAGCTTGATGACTTCGATGGCGCGCGCCCGGTTCGGGAGGCGGCGGATAAATCCGCGCTCTTCCAGTGCTGTAATGAGCCGATGGATGCCGCTCTTGGAGCGCAGATCCAGCGCATCTTTCATTTCGTCGAAGGAAGGGGGAACCCCTGCCTCAGTCAGGCGCTCGTGGATGAAGCGCAAAAGCTCAAATTGCTTGCGAGTGAGCATCGGTTTTCCCCGTACAGGCTTTGGCCCCATCACCGCGGCTGGTGCGGCTCTTACGTCCTATGCCCGATTCTGAAACAAATCATGAACGGACACTATATGTTCGATATGTGTTCCGCAACGTTTTAATTTCGGGTGAAAAAGTCGAGGGGCCGCTACAGGGGCAGCTTAAGGATGACGACCTCTGAACCGGCCTTTGCAGGGGCCGCGTATGGCTCACGCAGGATCAGGCAGTCGGCTTGGGCGAGGAATGCCATCAACGAGCTGTCCTGAGCCGTTACAGGCGTCGCGACGAGACCCTGGGGTTCGTGAGTGAGGCGCGCCCTCAAATAGTCGGCGCGTTCGTCATTCTCGGGAAGATCACGTCCCAGCTTCGCCGGAAGCGGGACAGGATGGACGTCGTTCCGGCCCGACAAAGTACGGTTCAAGGGAAGCGCGAACAAAAGACTGCAAACATATGAACTCACAGGATTTCCCGGGACGCCAATGACCTGCATGTCGCCGAGCCGGCCGTGCATCATCGGCCGGCCCGGACGCATGGCGATCCGCCAAAATGAAAGCGCCATACCCTCTTCGACCAGGGCCTTTTGCACCAGGTCGTGGTCGCCGACCGAGGCGCCGCCGGTGGTGAGCAGGATATTGGCGTGTTCCTCACGCGCGCGACGTATTGCGCCACGAATATCAGCGATTCTGTCGGCCACAGGACCCATTTCCGTCACTTCGGCGCCGTCGGCGCGCAACAGCGCCGCGAGGGCAAAGCCGTTGGAATAGACGATCTGGCCGGGGCCCGGCTCAGCGCCAGGCATGATCAGTTCGTCGCCCGTGCCGAATATCGCGACACGCGGACGGCGATGAGCCGGAACGGCGGGATAGTTCATGGCCGCGGCCAGCATGAGATCGCGGTCGGTGAGGCGCTTTCCCTTGCGCAACAGGACATCGCCGCGGCGAAAATCGTAACCAGCGCGGCGCACATGACGACCGGGCTCGCTCGGCTTGGTGAGCGTCATCGTGTCGCCGATCCGCGTTACGAGTTCTTGAATGACAACCGTATCGGCGCCGGAGGGAAGGACGCCGCCGGTAAATATCCGCGCGGCCTCGCCCGCACCAATCTCGCCGGCGAAAGGATGGCCGGCGGCGACTTCGCCAATGACTTTGAAGGTTGCATTCGGTTTGGAAGCGTCAATGCCCCGCACCGCATATCCATCCATCGCCGATACGTCGGCCGGAGGTTGCGTGCGCTGCGCGGCCAAGTCCTGCGCCAGGACACGGCCATGCGCCTGCTCGAGCGGCACCGAGTCCGCGGGAAGCGGTTTGACGCCGGCAAGTACCCGCTCCAGTGCCTCGGCGACCGGCATAAGTGATCTGGCCATCGCTATCTCGCGCGATACGTGCCGGACTTGCCGCCGCGTTTTTCGATCAAGCGGATATTTTCGATCTGCATGCCGCGTTCGACCGCCTTCACCATATCGTAGATCGTCAGGCACGCCACCGAAACCGCTGTGAGCGCTTCCATTTCGACGCCGGTTTTGCCGGTCACTTTGACGGTTGCCTGCACCTTCACGCCGGTGCGATCCGGTTCGAGATCAACCACGACCTTAGACAAAGCGAGCGGATGGCACAGCGGAATGAGCTCATGGGTGCGTTTCGCCGCCATGATGCCGGCAAGCCGCGCTGCTCCCAGCACGTCGCCCTTTTTGGCATTGCCGCGCCGGACCAGCGCCAGCGTCGATTTTTTCATGCGCACATGGCCTTCGGCGATCGCAATGCGCTCCGTCGGTGTTTTATCGCCGACGTCGACCATGCGCGCTTCGCCGCGCTTGCCGAGGTGGGTGAGGCGTTTGCGCATGTTATCCCGCCGCGGCCGGGGCAGATGTGCGCTGTAAAATCGCACGCGTTGCAGCCGCCACGTCGGCCTGCCGCATCAGGCTTTCGCCGATCAGAAAAGTGGAGACGCCGGCCTTGTTCAGCCGGGCGAGATCCTGCGGCGCGTTCAATCCGCTTTCGCCGACAATAATGCGGTCCTTCGGAATTTTTGGTGCCAGCTTTTCGGTGACATCCAGACTTGTCTCGAACGTGCGAAGATCGCGGTTGTTGATGCCGACCAGCCGCGACCGCAATTTCAAAGCGCGTCCAACTTCGTTGTCGTTATGAACCTCGAGCAAGACATCCATGCCCCAGGCGAGGGCGGCGTCTTCGATCGCCTTAGCCGAAGCATCATCCACGCCAGCCATGATGATCAGGATGCAGTCGGCGCCAAGGGCGCGTGACTCGGCGACTTGATAAGGCTCGTAGATAAAATCCTTGCGCAGGACCGGCAGGCCCGACGCGTCTCGCGCCTGCGCAAGATATTCCGGCTTGCCCTGAAACGATGGCCCGTCGGTCAACACTGACAGGCACGTCGCGCCACCTGCCTTGTAAGCTTTGGCAAGCGCAGGCGGATCAAAGTCGGCGCGGATCAGTCCTTTGGACGGGCTTGCCTTCTTGACCTCGGCAATCAGCGCGTATTGGCCGGCCGCAATTTTCGCCTCGATGGCACGCAGAAAGCCACGCGGGGCTGGCATTGCCTTGGCCGCGCGCTCAAGTTCGGCGAGAGGGCGCGCGCGTTTTGCCGCAGCAATCTCCTCGCGCTTGTAGGCTTCGATCTTGGCGAGAATATCGGTCATCGGGCGTTCGACACGGATATCAGCTTTTCGAGGCGCGCCTTCGCTGCACCGCTATCCAGCGCTTTCGACGCCAAGGCGACGCCTTCCTTGATGTCCTTTGCCTTGCCCGCGACGATAAGCGCCGCTCCCGCATTGAGCACGCTGACGTCGCGATAGGCGCCTTTGCCCCCCGTGAGGACGTCGCGCATCGCCAAAGCATTGATGCCCGCCTCGGCGCCCTTGAGCGCTTCGGGTTTCACGCGCGGCAAACCTGCATCTTCCGGCAAAAGCTCGAAAGTGCGGATCTTGCCGTCTTCCAGCGCCGCGACCGCGGTGGGACCGGTCGTCGTGATCTCGTCGAGGCCGTCAGAGCCATGAACCACCCAAATAGCTTTTGCGCCGAGGTTCTTCAAAACCTGCGCCATTGGTTCCAGCCATTGCTTGGAGAAAGCGCCGATCATCTGCCTTTTGACACCGGCGGGATTAGACAGGGGGCCGAGCAAATTGAAGATCGTGCGAGTGCCGAGTTCGACGCGGGTTGGACCGACATTTTTCATCGCGGGGTGATGCGCCGGTGCAAACATGAAGCCGATGCCGGCCTCGCGAATACATCGCGAGACATCCTGCGGGGATAGGTCGATGTTCACCCCCAGTGCGGCGAGGACGTCGGCAGCGCCCGATTTCGACGACAAAGCGCGATTGCCATGTTTGGCGACAGGAACCCCGACTCCTGCGACGATGAAAGCGGCACAAGTCGAGATATTGAACGAGCCGGAGGCATCGCCCCCAGTGCCGACCACATCGACCGCGTCGGCGGGCGCGTCGACCGCCAACATCTTGCTGCGCATGATTGTGACGGCGCCGGTGATCTCATCCACGGTTTCGCCGCGCACGCGCAAGGCCATGAGAAAGCCTCCCATCTGCGACGGCGTCGCTTCGCCGGACATCATGCAATTGAACGCGCCCGCGGCCTCGTCGCGGCTGAGGCTGGCGCCGCCCGCGACTTTCGCGATCAGAGCTTTGAAATCCGTTGGCATGCCGCGACTCGCTAGGTGGCGCGCGCCAGAACTTTACGCGGCGCTCCCGCATAACGGTACTGGGAATTCCACGCCGCCGCGAGATCGAGAAAATTCTTCAGGATGATGCGGCCATTCTCAGAGGCGATGCTTTCTGGATGAAACTGCACGCCATGTACCGGAAGGCTGGCATGGGAGAGACCCATGATGATCTTGTCAGGAGTTTCCGCCGTGACGGTCAGATCGCGCGGCAAGGTGGCCCGGTCGACGATCAGCGAATGATAGCGCGTTGCCTGAAATGGGGCATTGATGCCACGGAATACGCCGCCGCCATTGGTACGAATCTCGGACAATTTGCCATGCACCTGCGACGGCGCGCGCACGACAGTGCCGCCAAACGCCTGACCGATCGCTTGATGGCCCAGGCAAACCCCAAGAATTGGGATCTCGCCGGAAGCCGCGCGAATGAGATCGAGGCAGATGCCCGCTTCGTTTGGTGTGCACGGACCCGGCGACAGAACGATGGCCTCGGGCGCCATCGCCATCACCGCATTGACCGCGATCTTGTCGTTGCGGTGGACGGCAACATCCGCTCCAAGCTCACCCAAGTAATGGACGAGGTTGAAGGTGAAGCTGTCATAATTGTCGATCAAAACAATCATTGTCGCCGCGCGCGTATTATTTCCCGGAAGCGCAAGTGCTTGGAAGAATTGGGTTTAGACGCGCGAGGGTGGAATAGCAAGTTAAGCGCGGAAAATGGCGCGTTATACGCTACTGGCCGCGCGTTGCGGCGCTCGCGAAGCGGCGCGCTTCCTCGGCGGCACGAAAAAGCGCCTTGGCCTTATTGATGCACTCCTGCTGTTCGAATGCGGGATCGCTGTCAGCAACAATGCCAGCGCCGGCCTGCACATACATCACGCCATCTTTGACAAGCGCCGTGCGCAAAACGATGCAGGTGTCGGTGTCTCCCGCCGCGGAAAAATAGCCGACGCAGCCCGCATAGAGACCGCGCTTGTCCTTCTCCAGCTCGTCGATGATTTGCATGGCGCGAACTTTCGGCGCACCGGAAACGGTGCCGGCCGGAAATCCCGCGCCGACGGCGGCGAGTGCATCGCGATTGCCGGCGAGCTCGCCCTCCACGTTCGAAACGATATGCATGACGTGGCTGTAGCGTTCGACAAAGAACTGGTCGGTCACGGAAACGGTGCCGATTTTTGCCACCCGGCCGACATCGTTACGGCCAAGGTCGAGCAGCATCAAATGCTCGGCGCGTTCTTTCGGGTCCGAGAGCAGCTCGTCCTCATAGGCCTTGTCTTCATTCGGCGTTGCGCCGCGCGGGCGTGTACCGGCAATGGGACGGATGGTGACTTTTTTATCTTTCACCTTGACGAGAATCTCCGGACTCGAACCCGCGACCGCGAACGTGCCGTAATCGAGAAAGTACAGATACGGGGAGGGATTGGTCCGGCGCAGTGCGCGGTAGAGCGAGAAGGGCGCGAGCTTGAACGGCGCTTCGAAGCGCTGGGACAGCACGACCTGAAAGATATCTCCGGCGGCAATGTACTCTTTCGCCTTGAGCACCATTGTCCTGTAGTCGGCTTGACTCGTGTTGGAATTGGCCGCGACTTCGATGGCGCCCGCGTCACCGCCGTTCATGCCTTGCACCAGCGGCCGATCGAGGCTGTCTACAACCGCGGCGAGCCGTTCGGTCGCGCGCGCGCGCGCGGCACGTGAATCGACACCCGTCTGAGCGCGCACCGGCGTCACAACGGTAATCGTATCCTTGACGGCGTCGAAAACGACGATGAGCGTTGGCCGCACCATGATGGCGTCGGGAATGCCGATCGGATCCGGCTTGTTCGCCGGCAGGTCTTCGATCAGGCGGATCGTGTCGTAGCCCAAATAGCCGAATATCCCCGCCGCCATCGGCGGCAGCGCCTCGGGCAATGCGATGCGGCTTTCCGCGACCAGGGCCCGCAACGCCTCGAGCGGCGGTTGCGGGCAGGGGGTGAAGGCGTCCGGCTGCTTGCGTGCATTGCGATTGACTTCGGCGTTTGCGCCGCGCGTGCGCCATACGAGATCGGGTTCGAGACCGATGATCGAATAGCGGCCGCGCACCGCGCCGCCTTCCACAGACTCAAGCAGAAAACTCATCGCCTTGCCGTCGGCGATTTTCAAGAAGGCCGAAACCGGAGTTTCCAGATCGGCGACGAGGGTGGTCCAGACGACTTGGGCCTCGCCGCGCGCATAGCGTTCAGCAAATGCGGTTTCGCTCGGCTCGATATGCATGATGATGAAGCTAGTTGGCGGCGCCGCCGACGACCTGGTTGAGCGCTTGCTGGTTGATGCTCACACCATACTCCGTTTCGAGCCGCGCCACATATTCGCCGATCAGATCCTCGGTATAACCGCGCCGCAGCGTATCGGCGATTTCCTTGCCATCGCCGCTCGCCGCATCCAATTTCGGTTCTGTGATGTCGGTCACCACGAAAACCGCGCGTTCGGTCGGGCGCGCGCTTTCGGCGTCGACTGCGACGCCTTTCGGCGCGCGGAAAATCGCATCCAGGGTTGCGGGCGGAACGTTTTGTCCGGGCTTGTTGCGCTGCAGGTCGCGCACGGTTTGAACCTGCGCCTTGGCGTCCGCCGCGGCCTGGGCGAGAGGGGTGCCGGCCTTTGTTTTGGCCACCACATCGTCCGCTATTTTTTTGACACGGGCCGCGACTTCATCGTCGCGCCAGCGTGCCGCCACCTGTTCCTTGCTCTCGTCGAATGTGCGCTCGCGCGAGGGCGAGATACCCGTCACCTCATACCAGACGTAACCGCCGCTCGGCAGCTGCAGCGGATCGGTTTCGGCATTGACGCTGGCGTTGAAGGCAGCCGACACGATGTCGACTCCAGCTGGAAGATTGCCGACGGGGGCGCCGGCAGCGTCGCGGCCCGACCGATCGATTGCCGGTATCGTGCGGGCGACCAGATTATTCTTCTTCGCGGTCTCAGCGAGGCTCGACCCGCCGGCGCGCTCGTCCTCGATTTTGTCGCGCAAGGCGTTGGTTTCGGCGCGTGCGCGTTGATCGGCGATCCGGCGTTTGATGGCGTCCGCGGCCTGTTCGTAAGCTTGCTGGCTTCCGGCCTCGATGCTTTTGACCTGCAGGAGAACATTGCCAAAGCGGCCCTGCACCGGCGCGCTGACCTCGCCTTCCTTGAGAGCGAAAGCCGCGTCGGCGATTGCCGGATCGATGATCTGAGACTTGGTGACCGCTCCAAGGTCTACGTCGGCGTCGCTCAGATTACGCTCCTTGGCGAGATCATCGAAGCTCAAACCTTTTGCGATGCGCTCTTGGGCGGCGCGGGCTTCCTCGGCGTTGGGGAATACGATTTGCCCGACCTGGCGTTTTTCCGGCGTGCTGAACTCGGCCTTGTTCTTCTCGTAGTAGTCGCGCGCGTCGGCGTCGGAAATAACACTCCAGCGCGCCTGTTCGTCGGCCGAAAGGATCAACAGGGTCACTTGACGCTGTTCCGGCACGCGGAAGCTCGCTTTGCGCTCGTCGAAATATTTCGCGAGCGCTTCAGGCGTCGGCTCCGGAATGTCGCCAGCCTGAGAGGGGCCAATGAGCGCGACATCGATATTGCGCTTTTCATTCTGGAACCGATCGAAGGCCATGAGTGCAACTTGGGGCACGATCACCTCGCCGCTGACGGCCAGCGCGATCTGCCGGCGCAAGGTGAGCTGGCGCTGCTCGCGAATATAGGAATTCTCGTTGTAACCGGCCTGGCGGATCATTTGTTCGAAGCGTTGCCGATCGAACTGCCCGGTTAGGTTCTGGAATGCCGGGTCGCTGGTGATGCGGCGTGAAATCTCGGCGTCGGCGATGCCAAGCCTCAGGTCGCGCGCGCGTTCGTCGAGTGTGGTCTCAGCAACAAATTGACCGAGCAGCTGGCGCTCGAAGCCGAGCGCTCGGGCCTGATCGGGAGTGATCGGCCGGCCAAGCCGGCGGCCGAGCTGGGTGAGCCGGTCGTTGTAGTAGTTGCGGAACTGCTCAATCGAAATCTCAGTCGAACCGATCTGCGCGACCGCATTGCGGCCGAAACCGCGGAAAATGTCGCCAATGCCCCAGATTGCAAAGCTGACCACCAGCATGCCCATGACGAGGGTCATGATGGTTTTTCCGACCCATCCGGTCGATGCTGTTTTAATGCCTCTGAGCATGTCGCGCGCGCTTTCGCTTCAGTTCGAATTGGTTGGGATGGGCTGCCTAGCAGGCGAGCGAGGCAATAATAAAGAGCGCTCTTTTGCTCTGCAACTTCAGCCGAATCCAGGTCACTGGCGCCCCTAGTTAGGCTCTGATAGTCGGACGGATACGGGGGAACAAAATGGCGCCGCGGCCTCTCATAGCCGGTAATTGGAAGATGAACGGTCTGCGGGCTTCCGCCGCCGAGTTCGGCAAAATGGTTCAAGGCGCGGCGGACCTCGCGCAGAAAACCGACATCCTGGTTTGCCCCCCTGCGACATTATTGACCGCGCTCGCGGCGATTGCCGCCGGCTCAAAGGTCACAATCGGCGCGCAAGATTGCAGCGCCGAGCCGGCCGGCGCTTTTACCGGCGACATTTCTGCCGAAATGCTGGTCGATGCGGGCGCCACCGCGATCATCGTCGGCCATTCGGAGCGGCGCAGCCTGCACAAGGAAACGGATGCGCAGGTGCGCGCCAAGGCTCAGGCCGCATGGCGCGCGGGCGCAAGTGCGATCGTCTGTGTCGGCGAGACGCGTGGTGAGCGCGAAGCGCGGC
>JAFBAG010000201.1 GCA_019247925.1 Pseudolabrys sp. | reverse complement strand
TGACGGCGATCTGCGGCTGCTGCGCGGGCGCCGCGGCGGGTGCTTGGGCAGGTGCCTGCGCGAGCGCGCCGCTCGTCAGCAGCGCGAACAGGCTGGCAGCCAATCCAGACGAAATCGAATGACGCATTGTGTCGCTCCCTGTGCGGGTGTTTTTTATGACTTGCCGGACCCGCAAACCGGCTCACCGCATTCACCCCGCAATGGGCTTTTTATTCCCCGGTCAAGCTGCGACCCTTTGGTCCGCGATTCCTCTTTTGCCGAAAGTCCGCCCCATGCCTGCTTTTCTGACCGGCGCGCCCGCGCTATCGACCGTCCTGCTGCTGATCGGCTCCAATGTCTTCATGACAGCGGCCTGGTACTGGCATCTGCGCTTCAAGGACGTGCCGCTCTTCAAGGTGATCCTGTTCTCCTGGGCGCTCGCCTTCGTCGAATACTGCATGGCGGTCCCGGCGAACCGCTACGGCAACGCCGTGTTCTCCGCGGCGCAACTCAAGACCATCCAGGAAGTCATCACGCTGGCGGTGTTCGCAGCTTTCTCGGTGCTCTATCTGAAGGAGCCGCTCGGCTGGAATCACGCGGTCGGCTTCAGCCTGATCGCAGCCGGCGCGTTCTTTGTCTTCCACCGCTGGTAAATTTCACCACAGCGTTCCCGGCGCGCATTGCTCGATCAGGCGGCGTCCGGTTTCCTCGGGGATGTTTCGGAAAAATTCGAGGCCGGTGACCGCTTCCAGCGCGGCGATGCTCACTCGAAAGCCTTCGAGATAGGTCCGCACCGGAACGCCGTGGCGGTCATGGTCACGGTTCGGCATGACGAAGGCATAGGCGTCGTCCTCGGTCAGGATGATCTTGAAAATGCCGATCGGCACGCCAACACCGCCTTCGTCGCAGGGTTCGCCGTAACTCTCGCTGTCGGCCTGGCAAAATTGCGCCACGTCGGGGCCATCGAGCGTGATGCTCTTCCCGCACGCATTGTCGCTCTGGGCGATGGTGAGGCTGCGGGCGCCATCGGGCCCGCGCACCGGGCCGGTGATGACATAAACGGCGCCGCGATCGATCGCCGCCTTGCGGGTTTCATCCTCGAGCGCGGCCCACACCGAACCGTTGAAGCGCGCGCCGCGCTGCGGCACCGTATTGGAGAGAAAGAATGTCTCCCGCATCGCCTGGCGGCTGGTGTTGAAGTCTTCCGACGGCGCCATGTGGCCGCGCGCAAATCCGCTCTGGCGCGGCGGATAGTCGTCGTCCCTGGCGCGGCCTTGCGGCGGCACGCCGGGGTCCGCCTTGAACGCGGCGCCGGGCCGGTTAGCGTTTCCGCTCACGCCCGCGCGGGTCAGCCGCTCGATCACCCAGTCCGGCGTCTTGCTGACATTGTCATGCGACAGCAGATAGCCGTTGTGCGGATCGTCGGGGCCGGGCCGCGGCCGCAGGAAGCGGGCATGGCATACGAAAGTGGTGTCGCGGACCGCGCGCTCGCGATGCTCCGGCACGCCGCGCATGCCGATCCACAGCGGCCGGCAGGCCGCGAGCGACGCCGCGCCGTTGTCGTCGGCAATCGGCTGCGCGGCGGCACAGCCGGCGGCGGCCGCGAGCACAAACCCCAGCAGGAAACGCAGCATGCCCGGCGCCCCGGTGAGCCGCGGCAAGTCTAGCCTGTAGCATCGCTAGCGCGCGGGCGTTATCCGCAGGATTCTTCCCTGGGCGGAGTCGGTCAGAAGATAAAGCGCGCCATCGGGGCCTTGGCGCACGTCCCGGATGCGCTCGCGCAGCTCAGTCAGCAGCCGTTCCTCGCCGGTGACCTTGTCGCCGTCGAGCGTCAACCGCACCAGCATCTGTCCCGCCAGCGCGCCGATGAACAGGTTGCCCTTCCAGCGCGGAAACAGATCCCCGGTATAGAACGCCATCCCCGACGGCGCGATCGACGGCACCCAGTATTTCAGCGGCTGCTCCATCCCGGCGCGGTGCGTGCCTTCGTGGATTTTCGCGCCGCTATAGTCGATGCCATAGCCGATCACCGGCCAGCCGTAATTCTTGCCCTTCTCGATCAGGTTTACTTCGTCGCCGCCGCGCGGCCCGTGCTCCTGCTCCCACAGTTTTCCGGTCGTGGGATGAAAAGCGAGCCCCTGGGCATTGCGGTGGCCGTAGCTCCAGATTTCCGGCTTCGCACCTTGCCGGCCGGCGAAGGGATTATCGCGCGGCACAGAGCCGTCCGGCGCGATGCGCACCAGCTTGCCGTTATGATTGCCGAGGTTTTGCGCCTCGTCGCGCGGGCCGAAATGGTCGCCGAGCGTCACGAACAAGGTATCGTCGCGGGCCTGCGCGATGCGGCAGCCGTGATTGTTGGAGCCGCCGGGGCCTTGCTGCCGGAATATGACGTTCACATCGTGGAGCGCCGCCTTCTCGGGATCGAGCGCCGCGCGCGCCACCGCGGCGTTGCCGCCGCTGTCATAGGTGAAGCAGAAATAGAGCGTGCGATTGGCCGCGAAATTGCGGTCGAGCGCGACGTCCAGCAGGCCGGCCTGGCCGCGCGCGACCACCTCGGGCACGCCGGTGAGTGGCTGTGACAGCCTGCCGTCGGCGCCGACGAGCCGCATGCGGCCGGCGCGCTCGGTGACCAGCATCCGCCCGTCGGGCAGGAAGGCGAGCCCCCAAGGATGCGACAAATCGCTGGCGAAGGTCTCCACCTTCACGTCGCCGGATTGCGTCTTGAAGGTCTGCGCCGCCGCGGGAGCGGCCAGCAAAGCCAGAGCGATGAAAGAGAAAATCCGGCGCATCTTGCCTCCGTGAACGGGACAAGTCTGCGCGAAGGCGCCCGGTTCCGGAAGAGCCCTAGTCGTCGCGCCGGCGGCGCAGTTCGACCACGTCGGCCGCCATGCTGGCGAGGCCCGCGAATAGGAGTCCCGCAAGGACGGCGATCGCGACGCCGTCGCGGATATTCGTCAGTCCCAGCGCCGCGGCGCGGGCGAGGCCGGCCGAAACCACGGTGGCGGCCACCAAGGTGCCGACCGCCAGCGCTACGGTGATGACGAGAGCGGCGAGCGCGCTGGTGCGGCGTTCGCGGCCAAGCGGGCGGTGGCGCGGCGGCGCAAAGCCATGTCCGTCCACGTGCGGCTGCATGAATGTCTCCCCGGAGACGGCGCGAATCGAAAAGCTCATGCTGCCCAGAATCGCTTCGGAAGCGGGCGGGCCATTGTCCAGATTCTGGCGGAAGCGGAATCGAAGCGCGGCGATTTCGTGGCGCGGGTTAACGCAAGATTACTGCGCTGCGGCCAGCAGCGGAGCGGTCTCGTCCATCGCGACATGCCCCGGCTCGGCGGCGACGCGGGCGAGCCACGCCCGGATCGCGGGGAAGGTCTTGAGGTCGAAATCGGCTTCGTGCGCGAGATGGGTATAGGCGTAAAGCGCGATATCGGCGACCGTATAGCGCTCGGCGACGAAGAAGCGCCGGCCCGTGAGATGCTTCTCCATCACCGCCAAAGCGCGCTCGCCTTCCTCGGTCCAGTCTTCCAGCGAATGGCGTTGCAGGTCGCGGCCGCCCTTGATCAAGGCGAGCCAGAAGAACGCCGCGCCGATATTCGGCTCCAGCGAATGCTGCTCGAAGAACATCCACTGCAGCGCCTCGGCGCGGTCGACGCGGTCGTCCGGCGCGAGCGGTGTGCCGCCGGCGAGATACCACAGGATCGCGTTTGATTCCGCGAGATAGCGTCCGGGCTCGACTTCGAGCAGCGGGATCTGCCCGTTGGGATTGCGCGCGAGAAATTCCGGCGTGCGGCTCTCGCCCTGCAGGATGTCGACCTCGACAAGGCTGTACGGGATGCGCAGGCGCGCCAGTGCGAGGCGCACCTTGTAGCTGTTGCCCGAGCGCTGCATCGAGTAGAGCGTGAACATCGTCGTCCCGGCTGCCAGATCGTCACGCCTGAAGCACGTGAGAGCGAAGTCCGGCAATTCGATGGCCTTAGCACGCCATGCCGCGCCGCGCGCACGAAATTATTTTCTGATTATGTTTCATCAAAATGATGACGCTGCTATTGCAGCGCTGCGGGGCGGCGAAATCGTTTCGCGGCGCTACTGTGGCGTGATGCCCGCGTCGCGGATCACCGCAGCCCATTTCTCGACTTCGCCGGGCAGCCATGCCGCCATTTCCGCCGGCGGACGTAACGCCACCGTAAATCCTTGCGCCGCCAGCGTGCTCTTGAACGTATCGATTGCGGCCGCCGCGGCGATGGCCTGATACAGCCGGTCGACCGCCGCAGCCGGGGTTTTTGCCGGTGCGAACAGCGCGAACCAGGCATCGGCCTCGACGCCGCTGACGCCCTGCTCGCGCAAGGTCGGTACATTCGGAATGGCGGTCGCGCGGGTCGCGCTCGCCACCGCGAGCACGCGAATTTCCCCGGATTGCACCTGCCCGAGCACCGTCGACAGCGTGGCGAAGCTGGCGTCGATCGTGCCGGTCATCATGCCGTTGACCAAAGGCGCCACGCCGGCGAAGGGTACATGGGTCATCGGCATGCCGGTGACCTTGGCGAACAATTCCGCCGCCAGATGCGAGGCCGAGCCGCGGCCGCTCGAGCCGATATTCAGCCCACCCGGCTTGGTCTTTGACAGCGCGATGAGGTCGGCGACGTTCTGCGCCGCCAGATCTTTGCGCACAACCAGAACGTGCTGGAGGATGCCGAGCCCGGCGACCGGCGTGAAATCCTTCACCGCGTCGGGCGAATCCTTCACCAGGCTCTGATTGGTAGCATGGGTCTGGTTGGTACCGAGGATGAGAGTGTGGCCGTCCGGCTCGGCCTGCGCCGCCGCGCGCGTCCCGACCACGCCGGCCGCCCCGCCGCGATTTTCCACGGTGACGGTCTGGCCGAGCAGCGGCTGGGTGTCGCGCGCGACCAGGCGCGCGAGCAGATCGACCGAGCCGCCGGCGGGATATGGCACGATGATGGTGATGGGGCGGGTCGGGAAGCCCTGCGCGCGCAGCGCAGTCGCGGCGAGCAAAACGGGAAGCGCGGCAATGGCGCTGCGGCGGGTCAGCATGCCCGCAGTTTAAGGAGCCGGCTGCAAAACGCTATGGCTCTCTGCCGTATTCCTCGCGCGCACCATCAGGAAAATTAAAGCCGCGAGCATCGCCGGCACGGCGAGCGGCACCAGTGCAATTTCGGCCACCGAGCGCGCGATGAGCGGCACGATCCCCAGCGCGGCGAGCAAAGTCTTTTCCCACGCGGCGAAGCCGTGGGCGAGGCCATGCGCGGCCATGAAGGCGATCGCCGGCGCGAGCAGCATCAGGTCGTAATCCAGGCTGTAAGGCGTCGCGATCAGCGTCCCGAACAGCAGTGCCGCGGCTTTATGTGCGAAGGCGGCGCGGCTGCGCCAGATCGCGGTCACGGCACAGATCGCTGCGATCGTCACCAAGGCTTGCGCGACATAGGCCTGCGCGACCGGCGCACCCCACATCCGCGCCCAGGAAAACACGCTCTGGATCTTGTGCCAGCCCGTGTCGCCCTGTTCGAGCACGACGCGGCGGGTGAATTCGGAGGACGCGAAAAATGCGTTCCAAATGTCGCTGCCGAATAGGAGCGTGGTCGCGCCCGCCATCACCAGAACCGTGGCGCCACTCGCGGCAAAAGCGCGCCAGCGCCCGCTGGCGCCGAGCGCGAACGGGATCAGCACGCCGAATTGCGGCTTGTAGGCGATCAGGCCGAACAGGATGCCCGCAACAATGGGCCGCCTGTCGAGCAGCAGCAGCGCGCCGCCGAACAGGGCCGCGGTGAGGAAACCGTTGTGACCATGACCGAGATTGATGAAGACCGCGGGAAAGGCGAAGGCGAGGAGAAGGGGCAGATGACCGCGTGACGCTGGAGCCACGCCGCGCATCATCCAAAGATAAAGCCCGAGCGTCGCGCCCTGCCATACGAGCAGCGCAAGCGCGTAAGGCATCGCCGCCAGGAACGCCGCGACGCCAAGAAAGAATGGCGGATAGTGCCAGCCATAGAACTGCGTCGCCGCGCCAAAGATTTCCTGCTCGCGCAGGAACTGCTTGGCCGGATCGAACGGCGCCGCCGCCTTGCCTTCGCGCACATAAGTGCCGGCGGCGTACACATTGGAGAAATCCGTGCCGAGCGGCCGGCCAAGCCGGTCATTGAGCCCGTCGGACGTCGCCACCAGAAAGATGACGCCGAGCAGCGACGCCGCGCGGAGCGCCAGCGCGACGATCCGCACGCGCTCGCGCGTCAGCCAGTCTCCGCTCCGTAGCGCTGCGACAAAGCTCGCCATGGCGCGGTTTTAGCCGCGCAGGCTTAAGGGACGGTTCATCAACAGGCTTGATCAAATCATCAGCCAAATCCGGGGCTGAATGCCTTGCCCGCGCCCGTTTCGGCCTTTACGAAAGTGCCGTCCAGCGGAGATTCAAATGGCCTTCCTTGCCGACAGCCTCAAGCGCATCAAGCCGTCGCCGACCATTGCGGTGACGGATAAAGCGCGCGCGCTGAAAGCGGCGGCCCGCAACATCATCGGGCTTGGCGCCGGCGAGCCGGATTTCGACACGC
>JAFBAG010000181.1 GCA_019247925.1 Pseudolabrys sp. | reverse complement strand
GGAGGCGCAGGAGCTGGCCTTCGTCATCGGCAACGCCGTGCATTACCTGCGCCTGTTCGCTGCCGCGGGCTTGAAAGCCGCGCACCGCCTGATCTGGTTTCGGCTCGCCGCCGATGCTGACGAGTTTCTCACCATCGCCAAATTTCGCGCGCTGCGCAAAATGTGGTCGCGCGTTCTGGAAGCGAGCGGCTTGCCCGGCGATCCCGCTTTTGTCAGCGCCGAGACGGCATGGCGAATGATGACCCGGCGCGATCCTTACGTGAACATGTTGCGCACCACAGTGGCGGTCACAGCGGCCGGAGTGGGGGGCGCGGATGCAATTGCCGTTCTGCCTTTCACCAACGCGATCGGCTTGCCGGATGGATTTGCCCGGCGCGTCGCGCGCAACACCCACCTCGTTCTGCTCGAAGAGTCCAGTCTGGCCAAGGTGGCGGACCCGGCCGCCGGCTCGGGCGGTATCGAAGCGCTGACGCAGGAACTCGCGCGCGTGGCATGGGCGCTGTTCCAGGAGATTGAGAGCGCCGGTGGCGCGGCGTCCGCAATCGAGCAAAGCCTCATTCAGAAAAAGGTGGCGGCAACTCTCAAGGCGCGGCAGGACGCGATTGCCAAACGCAAGGACGCGCTGACGGGCACCAGCGATTATCCAAACCTCGGCGAACAGGCAGTAAAGGTACTTGACGTAAAACCGGTCACGGCCGTGCCGCTGCCTGCCGCCGTCCGTTTCGACGCGCTCCAACCGATCCGGCTCGCGGCCCCATATGAAGAGCTTCGCGACAGGGCCGACGACATCCGCAAGCGCACCGGCGCGCGCCCGAAAGTTTTCCTCGCGACTCTCGGCAGGATGTCGGACTTCACCGCCCGCGCGACTTTCGCCAAGAATCTCTATGAGGCCGGTGGCATCGAAGCGCCATTCGGCGAAGGCTTTAAAACGACCGATGACATGATTGCGGCATTCAAGGCCTCGGGAGCCAAGGTGGCCTGCCTTTGCTCCAGCGACAAAGTGTATGAGACGCAGGCCGCCGCCGCGGCGCAGGCGCTGAAAGCGGCGGGCGCGGCGGTTTCGCTCGCCGGCCGCCCTGGCGAACACGAATCTCAATATCGTGCGGCAGGGGTCGAGAGCTTCATTTACGCGGGTTGCGACGCGGTTGCGGCCCTGCGGGCCGCGCATGATAGATTGGCGTCGTGATGGGACAGATTCCGAACTTCGCCACGATCGACTTTTCCGAGACCGAGCAGCCGGTCGCGCGGCCAAGCGCAGACGCGTGGCTCACGCCGGAGGGTCTCGCCGTCAAGCCGGTCTATGACGCGCATGACATCAAGGATCTCGATTTCGTCGAGACGGTGCCGGGCGCGGCGCCGTTCCTGCGCGGCCCCTATCCGGCGATGTATGTGGCGCAGCCCTGGACCATCCGCCAATATGCCGGCTTCTCCACGGCGGAAGATTCCAACGCCTTCTACCGCCGCAACCTCGCCGCCGGGCAGAAGGGCCTCTCGATCGCCTTCGATCTCGCCACGCATCGCGGTTACGACAGCGACCACCCGCGCGTCTCCGGCGACGTCGGCATGGCCGGCGTCGCGATCGATTCGATCTACGACATGCGCACGTTGTTCTCCGGCATCCCGCTCGACCAGATGAGCGTGTCGATGACGATGAACGGCGCCGTGTTGCCGGTGATGGCCCTTTATGTGGTTGCCGCCGAGGAACAGGGCGTGCCGCAGGAGAAGCTCTCCGGCACGATCCAGAATGACATCCTCAAAGAATTCATGGTGCGCAACACCTACATCTATCCGCCCGAGGCGTCGCTGCGCATCATCTCGGACATTTTCGCGCACACCTCGGCCTATATGCCGAAGTTCAACTCGATTTCGGTGTCCGGCTATCACATGCAGGAAGCCGGCGCGACGCTCGACCTCGAGCTCGCCTATACGCTCGCCGACGGCGTCGAATATGTGCGCGCCGGGATCGACGCAGGCCTGACCATCGATCAGTTCGCGCCGCGCATCTCGTTCTTCTGGTGTGCGGGCATGAACTACTTCATGGAAATCGCCAAGCAGCGCGCCGCGCGCATGCTGTGGGCGAAGCTGATGAAGCCGTTCGGCCCGAGGAGCGACAAATCGCTGATGCTGCGTGCGCATACCCAGACATCCGGATGGTCGCTGACCTCGCAGGACGTCTTCAACAACGTCACCCGCACCATGATCGAGGCGATGGCGGCGACCCAGGGCCAGACCCAGTCGCTGCACACCAATTCACTCGACGAGGCCTTGGCCCTGCCGACAGATTTCTCCGCGCGCATCGCCCGCAACACGCAAATCCTGTTGCAGCAGGAGGCCGGCAGCACTCGTCTGATCGACCCATGGGGCGGATCGTATTATGTCGAACGCCTCACCCACGACCTCGCCCGCAAAGCGTGGGGCCATATCGAAGAGGTCGAAGCACTGGGCGGCATGGCCAAGGCGATCGAAGCCGGCACCCCGAAAATGCGCATCGAGGAAGCGGCGGCGAAGACCCAGGCCCGTATCGACGCCGGCGTTCAATCCGTGATCGGCGTCAACAAATATCCGCCGCGCGATGAACCGCCGATCGAGGTGCTCAAGGTCGACAATTCTGCCGTGCGCAAGGCGCAAATCGACAAGCTCAACCGATTGAAAGCCGAACGCGATCCCGCGGCTTTAAAGGAAGCGCTCGACGCCCTCACGCGCGCCGCCGACCGCGGCAATGGCAACCTGCTGGCGCTGGCGATCGATGCCGCGCGGGCGAAAGCGACTGTCGGAGAGATTTCGGCCGCCCTGGAGAAGGTCTTCGGCCGCCACGTCGCTTCGGCGAAGACGATCACCGGCGTCTACAAGCGTGAGGTCGGCAAGGGGGATAAAATGTCCGGCGCGGTCGAGCGGGTGCGCAAGGAAATCGAGACGTTCGAGGCCGAGGAAGGTCGACGGCCGCGCCTTCTGGTCGCCAAGATCGGTCAGGACGGCCACGACCGCGGCCAGAAAGTGATCGCTTCGGCTTTCGCCGATCTGGGCTTCGACGTCGACATCGGCCCGCTGTTCGCCACGCCAGCCGAAGCCGCGCGCCAGGCGATCGAAAACGACGTTCATATTCTCGGCGTTTCGTCGCTCGCCGCCGCGCACCTCACACTGGTGCCGGAATTGAAGCGGGAGCTCGCGCGGCAGGGCCGCGACGACATCATGATCGTGGTCGGCGGCGTGGTGCCGCCGCAGGACTATGACGCGCTGCTCAAGGCCGGCGCCGAAGCGATATTTCCGCCGGGCACAGTCATCGCCGACGCGGCCGAAATGCTGCTGAAGAAACTCAACACCCGGCTCGGCAGCGCCCACTAAATCGATGGCGACGCG
>JAFBAG010000122.1 GCA_019247925.1 Pseudolabrys sp. | reverse complement strand
CTGCCCGCCCGACAACGTGCCGATGGCGCGGCGCTCGAAACCGGCGAGGCCCACGGCCTCGATGGCGCGCGCGACCTCGGCGCGGGCTTCGCGGCCGATCGCGCCGAACGCGCCCGCGCGCTTCCAAAAGCCCATGGCGGCCATGTCGAACACATCGACGGGGAAGGTGCGGTCGATGTCGGCGACTTGCGGCAGATAGGCAAGCTCGGAGCGGGCGATCCCTTTGAGATCGATCGCGCCGGCGAGCGGCTTTATCGCCCCGACGATGCCCTTGAACAAAGTTGACTTGCCGGCGCCATTCGGTCCGACGACCGCAAGCAGGGCGCCCTCTTCCACCGCACCGCTGAGGTGATGGACTGCCGGATGGCGGTCGTAACCGAGGGTAAGATCATGGAATGCGAGTTGTGCGGTCATGATCAGTGCAGCGCCCAGAAAGCCATCGCCCAGATGGCGGCCACTGCGATCGCAGCCACGACCAGCCGTTGCGCGACAGCAAGCCGAAGCAGCGAGGTGCCGAGCGGAGCGGCGGGGTGACGATGCCCGGGATGATGGTGATGCGGGACGCTCATTAGCCGCCTAAAACCGAAGGTGTTGATGTAATACTATTACATCTACCGGTGGCCGCCAAGATCGCGCGGCGCTTGTCATTGCAATAACCGGGCGGAATTAGTTGTGACGCAAAAGCGCGCCGATGCTAGGAATCCCGCATGGCGGGGCGAACAACTGCCTGTCCCTAGTGGAGGAATCTCGATGAAACGTCTTCTTGTCGCGACCGCGGCGATTGCCGCTCTCGCTCTGATCGGCCCGGCTTCGGCGCAGGCTCCGATCGTCCTGAAATTCAGCCACGTCGTGGCGCCGGATACGCCGAAAGGCAAGGGCTCCGAGAAATTCAAGGAGCTGGCCGAGAAGTACACCAACGGCAAAGTGAAGGTCGAGGTCTATCACAACTCGACGCTCTACAAGGACAAGGAAGAGCTCGAGGCGATGCAGCTCGGCGCGGTTCAGATGCTGGCGCCGTCGAATTCCAAGTTCGGCCCAATCGGCGTCAAGGAATTTGAAGTGTTCGACCTGCCGTTCCTGATCCCGAACCTCGCCGCTCTGCGCAAAGTGACCGAAGGCCCGATCGGCGCGAAGATGCTCAAGCTGCTCGACAGCAAGGGCATGGTCGGCTTGGCGTACTGGGATAACGGCTTCAAACAAATGAGCGCGAACAAGCCGCTGCGCAAGCCGGAGGACTACAAGGGCCTGAAATTCCGCATCCAGTCCTCGAAGGTGCTCGAGGCGCAGTTCCGCACGCTCGGCGCGATCCCGCAGGTGATGGCCTTCTCGGAAGTCTACCAGGCGTTGCAGACCGGCGTCGTGGACGGGCAGGAAAATACCTGGTCGAACATGTACACCCAGAAGATGCACGAAGTGCAGAAGGACATCACCGAGACCAATCACGGCTACATCGGCTACGTGGTCGTTGTGAACAAGCCGTTCTGGGACGGACTGCCGGCCGACATCCGCGGCCAGCTTGAAAAAGCGATGAAGGAAGCGACCGCCTACTCCAACGAGATCTCGGCCAAGGAAAATGCCGAAGCCAGGGAAGAGATCATCAAGTCCAAG
The DNA here is from genome assembly GCA_019247925.1 of Pseudolabrys sp. Classification (GTDB taxonomy): domain Bacteria; phylum Pseudomonadota; class Alphaproteobacteria; order Rhizobiales; family Xanthobacteraceae; genus Pseudolabrys. The sequence continues at coordinate 2,079 of JAFBAG010000122.1, read as the reverse complement.
AAGAGCACCATCATCACGGCCAGCAAGGACGAACTCGCGGCGCTTCGCAAGACGATGGAGCCGATCTATCAGGACATGGAAAAGCGCGTCGGCAAGCAGGCCATCGAAGACGTCATGAAGGCCGTCAACGCCGGCACCAACTGATAAGACAAATGCACGGGCCCCGGCCAAACCGGGGCCCGTTTTCCTGCCGTGTGGGGCGCAGCAGGGTGAGCGCGTGAGGGGCCATGTTTCTGAGAATTCTCGACAGGCTTGAGGAAATCCTGATCGCCACGCTGATAGCGGCGGCGACGCTCCTCATCTTCGCCGCGGTGGTGCAGCGCTACGCCGTCGGCATTTCGTGGCTTTATCCGATCTTTTATCCGCTCAACCTGACCTGGGCGCAGGAACTGTGCATCTACATGTTCGTGTGGATGGCAAAGTTCGGTGCCGCCTATGGCGTGCGCACCGGCATCCACGTCGGCGTCGATGTCATCGTCAACATGCTCAATCCGGGGCCGCGCCGCGCCACCGTGCTGTTCAGCCTATTCTGCGGCGCGCTGTTCACCTTCATCGTTGGCACGATGGGCGCGAAGTTCGTTTACGGGTTGTATTTCACCGACCAGGTTTCGCCGGACCTCGAGATCCCGCGCTGGATCGTGTTCCTGTGCGTGCCGCTCGGCTCCTACCTGATGTGCTTCCGCTTTTTGCAGGTGATGTGGACCTACTACCGGACCAACGAATTGCCGCACCATGACGTGTCGCACGTTGAGGGCGTCGTCGAAAGCCCGCAGGCCGCTAAGGAGTTCACGCGATGAACTCCGCCATCATTTTCGGACTGCTGATCGCGCTGATGCTCACCGGCATGCCGATCTCGATCGCGCTCGGCCTGACCGTGCTCACCTTCCTGTACGTCATGACGAGCGTGCCGATCGAAGCGGTCGCGCTCAAGCTCTTCACCGGTATCGAGAGCTTCGAGATCATGGCGATCCCGTTCTTCATCCTCGCCGGCAACTTCCTGACCCATGGCGGCGTCGCGCGCCGCATGATCCATTTCGCAACCACGATGGTCGGCCACTGGTACGGCGGACTGGGTCTCGCGGCGGTTGTCGCCTGTGCGTTGTTTGCCGCCATTTCCGGCTCATCGCCCGCGACCGTGGTGGCGATCGGTTCGATCCTCATTCCGGCGATGGTGAAGGCCGGCTACCCCAAGCGCTTCGGCGCGGGCGTCGTCGCGACGTCCGGCGCCCTCGGCATTCTTATCCCGCCCTCGATCGTGATGGTGCTTTACGCCGTGGCGACCGGCGGCTCGACGGCGCTCAATCCCGCGGGCCAGCGGGTGCTATCGGCATCGGTCGGCCAGCTCTTCATGGCGGGCGTCATTCCGGGCCTGATGCTCGCCTTCCTCCTGGGCATGACCACATTCTACCGCGCCTATCGCGGCAACTACCCGCGTATGCCCAAGGCGACCTGGGCCGAGACCTTGCTTGCGTTCAAGGATTCGGTGTGGGGCCTGCTTCTGATCGTGATCGTGCTCGGCGGCATCTACGCCGGCCTATTCACCCCGACCGAGGCGGCGGCGGTCAGCGCGGTTTATGCCTTCATCACCGCGGTTTTCATTTACCGCGACCTCAAGCCGGCCGACGTGCCGCGCGTGTTGCTCGCGTCGGCGAACATGAGCGCGATGATCCTCTACATCATCACCAATGCGGTGCTGTTCTCATTCCTGATGACCTCGGAGCAGATCCCGCAAAAGATGATCGCCTGGGTCACGGGCGCGGGCATCACCTGGGTGGAATTCCTGCTGTTCGTGAACCTCCTGCTGTTGCTCGCCGGCAATGTGATGGAGCCCTCCTCTATCGTTCTGATCACCGCGCCGATCCTGTTTCCGGTCGCTGTAGCCCTCGGCATCCATCCGGTGCACCTCGGCATCCTGATGACGGTGAATATGGAGATCGGCCTCTGCCACCCACCGGTTGGCCTCAATCTCTATGTCACCAGCGGCATCGCGCGAATGGGAATAACCGAACTCACCATCGCGACCTGGCCGTGGCTAGTGACGATGCTCGGCTTCCTGGTGGTGGTGACTTACATCCCCGA